>DASSNM010000082.1:0-52842 GCA_035688025.1 Gaiellaceae bacterium
CGACCGCGAGCGCCGGCGCCCGCCGCAGCCGCTCGTGCGCACGCTCCACGCGCAGGCCTTCCCGCTCCAGGGCGGACCGCGGCGCGGCCCGCAGCCGCTCCGCCGTCCGGGCGAGCCGCTGCGCGTCCCGCTCGAGCGTCCGCCGTACGCTGCGTCCGAGCGCGTCGCGCGCGCGGTCGAGCCTGCCCGACAACTCGGAGAGCTCGGGGACGACGAGCTTGCCGGCGGCGGTCGGCGTGGAGGCGCGGACGTCCGCGGCCAGGTCGCAGAGCGGCGTGTCCTGCTCGTGGCCGACCGCGGAGACGACCGGCACCGGGCAGGCCGCCACCGCCCGGACGAGCTGCTCGTCGCTGAACGGGAGCAGGTCCTCGAAGCTGCCGCCGCCGCGCGTGAGCACGATCACGTCCACGTCCGGCTGCGCGCAGAGGGCGCGGAGCGCGCCGACCATCTCCGCGGCCGCGCGCGGACCCTGGACGTAGGTCTCGGCGACGAGCACGCTCGCAGCGGGGAAGCGCGCCTGGATCGTGGCGAGCACGTCCCGCTTCGCCGCGGCGTCGTTGCCGGTGATCAGGCCGATCCGTCGCGGAAGCAGGGGCAGCGGCCGCTTCCGCTCGGCCGCGAAGAGGCCTTCCGCCGCGAGCGTCGTCTTCAGGCGCTCGAGCGCGGCCAGGTGCGCGCCGAGCCCGAAGCGCTCGATCGAGAGCGCGCGCAGCTTGAAGTCGCCGCGCTGGGCGAACAGCTCCGGGCGTCCGAAGACGTGCACGCGCTCGCCGTCGGCGAGGTCGAGGCGGAGCCCGTCGAAGCGGCCGCGCGGCATCGTCACGCCGACGCACGACCCGTCCGTGGGGTCCTTGAGCGTGAAGAAGACGGTCGCCCAGCGCTCGTGGCGGCGGAGCTCCGTCACCTCGCCCTCGACCCAGACGGTCGGCAGCCGGCCGAGCCACTGCGCGACGCCGCGGTTGAAGGACGAGACGGAGTAGACCGTGCGGTCGTCGTACGGCAGCGCCTCGACCTTGCTCACGCCGCCAGCCTAACGGCCGGCCGGGGACGGCCTAGAGCAGGATCTCGGCCGCGGTCTCGTGCGTGCAGCCGCGGTCGACGATCTCGACGGCCGCGTGCAGATCCGCCTCGCTCGCCGCGAGGCGCTCGGCCAGCGGGAGCGGATAGCCGGCCTCGATGAGCACGTGGAGCCGCCAGCTCTCGACCTTCGAGCGCTCGTCGATCACGGGTTCAGCGACTTCGGTCATCTCGCTCATGGCTCCGTAGGTTCGTGCTTCGTGGGACGAACCCTCCCGGCCTTTGTTAGCCGGCAGGCCTCAGGAATCGCGGAGGGCGGCGGCCGCGTCGAAGCGCCGGACGAGCTCCTGGAGGCGGGCTTCGAGGACGCCGCGCTCGGCCTCGGCGTCCGCGCTGAGGTCCTCGAGCCGACGGCGGACGTCCGCCTCGAGCTCCGACATCCGCTGCTCGAGCGCGGTCAGCCAGTCGTCCCGGGCGCGCTCCAGCTCGGTCGTGACCTCGGCGAGCCGGCGCTCGACCCGCTGCGCGCCCGCGTCGCCGACGTGCGCGAGCCGCTCCGCGAGCACCCCCTCGGCCTCGCGCGCGAACACGCTCACCGACCGCTCGAGCTCGCGGCCCAGCCGCTTCGCCGCGTCCTCCCGCGCCGCCTTCACGAGCGTCGCGAACTGCTGCGTGGCCTCGTCGGAGTACGAGCCGACCGAGCGCTCGACGAGCTTCTCCATCTGCTCGACCTGACGGCGCTGGACGTCCTCGAAGCCGAGACGGATGCGCTGGACGGACTCCGCCTCCTCGCGCTGGACCACCTCGAGCAGCTCGCGCTCCCGGCGGCGCATCCGCTCCTCCAGCTCGTGCAGGGCGCGGCGCCGCTCCGTGGCGTGCGCCTCCACCTCCGCGCGCGCGGCGGCGAGCGCCTCGTCGAGGTCGCGCGTCAGGTCGGCGCGAAGGCGGGTGACGGCCGCCCGCTGCTCCTCGCTCTCGGCGGCGAGCCGCTCGGCGTCGGCGACGAGCCGCGCCTCCACGTCGGAGAGGAGCTGCTGCTGGCGCTGCCCGAGCTCGGCGATCCGAGCCTTCGTCGCCTCGGCGGCGCGGTCGAGGTCCTGCGCCCAGCTCGCGAGTCGCTGCTCGACCTGTGCCTGGGTCTCGGTGAGACGGCTGCTGAGCGACGCGGTCGCCTCGCGCTCGCGCTCCGCGAACGAGGTGCGCCGTTCCTCGGCGATCCGCCGCTCCTGCTCCTCGAGCAGGGAGACGGAGTCGGCGCGTGCCCGCGCAAGCGTCCGCTCTAGCTCCTCGGCGCGCTGGCTCGCCTCGCGCTCGATGACCGCGACCAGTCCGTCCTGGGCCGCCGCGAGCCGGGCCTCGTGGTCCTCGAGCCGCCGGAGCGCGCAGGCGAGGAGGAACGCGGCCGCCGCGGCGAGAGCGCACGCGCTGAGGCCCCCGGCCGCGACGGCGAGCGGCCGGTCGTGGCGGAGCGCGAACCCGACCCAGGCCGCGACCGCCGCGCCCGACTCGAGCACGAGCACGGTCACGAGCAGCCACCGCGCGGCGCGCCGGAGTGCGGCGCCTGCGAGCGCGAGCGCCGCGACGACAGCGCCGGCGGCGAAGACGAGATCGGCCACGGTCGTCAGACCCACCGTCACCATGGTACGGGGTCAGGCGGAGCGGGCAAGGAGCAGCGCGGCGGCGAGCAGCGCCATCGCCAGCGCGAGCGCCTGCAGAGCGGCCTCGGGCGCGGCGGTGAGCAGCTCCGCGTCCACCGGCAGCTCCTCGCCGCCGCGGAGCTCGACCCGACCGTCGACCGCGAGCGCGCGGCGGCGGACGAGCCGCACCGGCGTCGACAGCCGCCGCTGCACCCAGCTCGTCGCGAAGGCGAAGGCGGCGGCGGCGACCGCGGCCCAGCCGAGTGTCCGGGCCGAGGCGAAGTACGCCGTCAGCACGGGGAACGCGCCCCACGCCGCCGGGAACCAGAACTCGCCGTGGAAGGCGCCGCCGAACAGCTCGAGGTTGTACGCGACGACGACGAACCCGCCTGCCGCCACGAACGCGACGAGCCAGAGCGTCGTCGAGACGGCGACCGCGACTCCGATCGCGCAGGCGCCGACGATCGAGACCGCAGCGAGCGCGACGAGCGCGGCCCGGGGGATTCGCGTCCCGAGCGGACGGCCCTGCAGCTCGTCGAGCGCGTGCGCGCCGACGCCGAGGGCGAGCGCGAAGGCGAGCGCCGTCCAGCCGAGCAGTCCCCACTTCAGCGTCGGCGCGAGCGCGGCTCCGAGCGCGACGTAGGAGAGGTGCCAGACCGTGTACGGCGGGTGGAGGAGGGTCACGTAGTCGCGCCAGCCGCCCGGGCGCAGCGCGTAGAACGCCGGCCTCACGCCCGCCGACCCCAGACGACGATCCCGCCGCCGAGGCTCAGCCGCCGCGCACGCACGTCCTCGATCCCGGCGTCGCGCCACAGCTCGAGCAGCCGCGGCTCCGGCCAGCGCTCCCAGAACTCGCGGATGCTCGGGCCGAGGAAGCCGCCGACCTCCCGCCAGCCGGGGGCCACCAGCGCGCCGGCCGCCGGCAGGCCGACGCGGACGTAGAGCTCCCAGAGCGGCCGCCAGACGCCGCGCGGCAGCGCGAACTCGAGCATCGCGACGGTTCCGCCCGGCCGCACCGCGCGTGCGAGCCCGCGCAGCGTCGCGGCCGGGTCGTCCACGTAGCGGAGCAGGTACGTGAAGGTGAGCGCGTCGAACTCGGCCCCGGCCGCGAGCTCCTCGGCGCGTCCCTCGCGCAGCTCGATCCGATCGGCGAGCCCGGCGGCGGCGACCCGCTCGCGTCCCGCGGCGAGCATCTCCGGGCTCTGGTCGACGCCGACGACCGTGCGCTCCGGGGCCGCGGTCGCGAGCTCGATCGCGACGGCGGCGGTGCCCGTCGCGACGTCGAGGACGCGGCGCGCGTCCGCCGGCACGCGCGAGACGAGGAACGCCCGCCAGCGCGGATCCTGGCCGAACGAGAGCACGTTCGCGTACCGGTCGTAGGTCGGCCCGAGCGGCGCGAACAGCTCGCGCGCGCGGCGCGTCCTCGCAGAAGCCTCCACCGGCACGACTCTATGCTTGCGGCGTGGCGGTGGGCGAGGACGTGGCCCGGATCGCGGGCGCGGCGGAGGCGTTCGCGGCGCCGGGCGAGCGGCTGTCGGGGATCGTCGTCGCCGAGCCGCTCGGCCGGCGGATCTACCTCTGCGCCTACGAGTCGGAGCACGGTCACGGCTGGCTCGCGCTCGACGCGGACGCGGCGCCCGTCTCCGACCGGCGGCTCGTCCAGGAGGCGGCGTCGCTCGCCGCGCTCTGCGAGGTCGCCGAGGAGAGCGCGGGCGGCGGCGACCTCGACGCGCTCCGGGCGCGGCTCGCGGAGCTCCGCGAGACGGACGCGCCGGAGGGGATCGACGAGGCGGAGGAGGCCGCCGCCGCGCTCGCCGGGACGCTCCGGCCGGCCCCCCGGATCGCGCGCGCCGAGTACCTCGACGAGATCGGCGTCGCCGCCCGGCGGCTCGAGCAGGCGCTCGGCGAGGACGCCCGCTCGCCGTTCGCGGCCGCGATGCAGCAGGCGATGCCCGCGGTCGAGGAGCTCACCGCGGACGTCGAGCGCTCGTACAAGGGGCCGCTCGCCTGAGCGAGCCGCTCGTCGGCGCGCCGCGACCCAGGCGCTCCGCCGGCGCTAAGCTGGACCGCATGGAAGGCGGAGGCTTCGGATTCCCGTTCGGGGGCGACCCCGAGGAGATCATGCGCAGCCTGCGCGAGTTCGCCGAGGCTCAGGCCGAGAGCGTGCACGAGGCGCAGCGCGAGCAGTTCGCGACGCTGACGCTGAACACGGCGGTCGAGCTCACCTCGGCGGCGCTCTCGCAGATCCAGACGCAGGGCGGCGTCGACGAGCAGGCGATCGCGCTGCGCGACGCGATGCGCGTGCTGTTCCCCGAGGCGGTGGCGCTCGTCAGCGCCGCGCGCCAGGGGTTCATGCGCGAGCCGTAGATCGCGCGGGCGTAGAATCGCCGCGCTCGTGAGCCTGTTCGATCGCGCCATCGTCCGCCTGCTGCCGGCTGTGCCGAGGCCGCTCGTCCAGGTCTTCTCCTCCCGCTACATCGCCGGCTCGACGCTCGCCGACGCGGTCGAGACCGTTCGCGAGCTGAACGCGGCCGGGAAGATGGCGACGATCGACGTCCTCGGCGAGGAGATCGAGCGCGAGGACGAGGCGCGCGCGATCGCGCAGGCGTACCGGGACGTGTTCGACGCGATCGACCACGCGGCGCTCGACTCGAACGTCAGCGTCAAGCTGACCGCGCTCGGGCTCGCGCTCTCGTACGACCTCTGCCGCGAGAACCTCGAGGCGGTCGTGCGGGCGGCCGCCGGCCACGGCAACTTCGTCCGCATCGACATGGAGGACTCCTCGACGACGGACGACACGCTCCGCCTCTACCGCGAGCTGCGGGAGGCGGGCCACGACAACGTCGGCGTCGTCCTGCAGGCAAGGCTGCGGCGGACGCTCGACGACGTGCGCGCGCTCGCCGACCTGCGGCCGAGCATCCGGCTCTGCAAGGGCATCTACCTCGAGCCGCCGTCGCTCGCGCACACCGACCAGGAGGCGATCCGCGCGAACTTCCTCCGCTGCCTGGACGAGCTGCTCGCGACCGGCGCGTACGTCGGCGTCGCGACCCACGACGAGTGGCTGCTCGGCGAGTCGCTGCAACGGGTCGCCGCGCGCGGGCTCGGCGTCGCGGACTACGAGCTGCAGATGCTGCTCGGAGTGCGCGAGGAGCGCGCGGACGAGCTCGTCGCCGAGGGGCATCGGCTGCGCGTCTACGTCCCGTTCGGCGAGCAGTGGTACGCGTACTCGCTCCGCCGGCTGCAGGAGAACCCCGCGATGGCCGGGACGATCGCCCGGGCGACGGCCGGGCGCGTGCTCCGTCTCGGCTAGAAGCGGCGCGTCGGCGCGTCCGGCGGGATCGTGCGTCGCGGCCCGCGCGGGCCGAAGTTCTCCCAGAGGACGACCGAGATGACGAGCCCGACGAGGCCGACGACGATCAGGATCCACCCGACCGCGGTCAGGTTGACGCCGCTGACCGTGACGTCCACGGCGAACGCGAGGATCGCGCCGGCGGCGATCGTGAGCAGGCTGAATGCGAGTCCCATCCGGGAGGCGCTTCCCGCCCGCGCGAAAGCTATGCCTCGCGGCGCGCGTAGAGCAGGAACGTGGCCGGGATGCGGCGGTCGTGGCGGCGGCGGCCGGTCCCGGCCGGGTACTCCTCGAGCGCGGCGACGTGCATGCCGGCGCGGGCGAGGGCGCTGACGAGCTGGCCGATCCGCCACAGCCGCTCCGGGTCGCCCGGGTCGCGGAAGTAGTCGTCCCGCCAGCGCAGGAGGCCGTCGACGCAGTCGGCGACGGGGTGGTCGTCGAAGACGAGCAGCTCGCCGCGGTCGTGCAGCGCGGCCGCGATCCCGCGCGCCCACGGCTCCAGGTCGGTCAGGCGCCCGACCACGCCCTCGCCGGAGTAGACGAGGTCGAAGCGGCCGCGGCGCAGCTCGGCCGGCAGCGACTGCGGCTCGCCCTGCACCCAGAGCACGCTCGGCCAGCGCTCCCGCGCCGCCTCGAGCGCATCCTCGCGCGGGTCGACGCCGGTCGCGACCGCGCCGAGCCCGGCGAGCGCGGCCGTCGCCTCGCCGGTCGCGCACTGCAGGTGGAGGACGCGCTTCCCGGTCAGGTCGCCGAGCGTCCGCTGCACGATCGGCGGCAGCTCGACCGGCTCGTGCTGCTGCCGGTGGGCGACGTCCCAGGCGCGGCGGTTGTAGTCGGTCGGCTCCATCGGCGCCTCACGCGGGGAGGGAGAAGCCGCCGTCGACGACGAGCGTCTGCCCGCAGACCATCGCCGCGTCGCCGGAGCAGAGGAACGAGACGGCCGCGGCGATGTCCTCCGGCTCGACCAGGCGCCCGACCGGGGTGCGCCGGACGCTCGCGAGCATCTCGTCCTTGTTCGGGAAGTGCTCGAGCGCCCCGGTCTCGACGACCCCGCCGGACACGGCGTTGACGCGGATCCCGCGAGGGGCGAGCTCGACGGCGAGGTAGCGGACGACCGCCTCGAGCGCCGCCTTCGAGGTGCCGACGAGAACGTAGTTCTCGAGCACGCGCTGCGAGCCGAGGCTCGAGATCGCGACGATCGCCGCGCCGGGCTCCATCGCCGGCGCGGTCGCGCGGGCGAGCGAGAGCAGGGCGCGCGCGTTCGCGTTCAGCGTCCAGTCCCAGTGCTTGTCCTCGGTCTCGAGCGCGGGGCGGATGACGCCGGTCGCCGCGTTGTGGACGACGACGCGGTACGGGCCGGCGGCGGCGATCTCGTCGAGGACGCGCTGCGAGGTGACGTTGCCGCGGACGAGCACCGGCTCGGCGCCGGCGGCCCGGACGGCCTCGGCCGCCTCCTCGGCTGCGCGGTCGTTGCGCATGTAGCCGAGCACCGCGCGCGAGGCGCCGTCCGCGACGAGCCGGAGCGCGATCGCCCGGCCGATCCCCCGAGTCCCGCCGGTCACGAGAACCGACGCTCCGGCGAGAGTCATTGCCGCCGGGGGAGCGGGTCGTCCGCGGGCGCCGAGCTGGGCAGGTCGCTCCAGCCGGGCCGTGTCCTCGGCTCGCGGGCGCCGTCGTGGGCCTTCGAGGACGCGTGGCCGAGGCGGTCGAGCAGCTCCATCTTCTCCTCGGCGTAGCGGCGCACGGGATGCTCGTCCGGCAGGTCGAGCACGAGCTCGCGCACGCGGGCGCGGAGCTGGTAGGCGAAATGCGGCGTCGCAGGCCCGACGAGCTCGTCGACGTCGGCGAAGGTCGGCTCGGCCATCGCGCAAACCCTAGTGGAATGTACGTTCGCGGGGTGCGCAGAGCCTCCCCGGTCGACGCGATGCTGCTCGGGACGGTGCTGCTCTGGGCGCTCAACATCACCGTCACCAAGTACATGCTCGACCACGGCTGGAAGCCGCTCGCCTACGGGACGATCCGCTACTTCGCCGCGATCGCGCTCTTCTGGGCGTTCACCTACCGCCGCGAGCGCTCGTTCCGGATCGCGCGGGCCGACCTCTGGCTCGTCCTGCTCGCGGCGCTCTTCATCTTCCTCAACCAGGTCTGCTTCGTCTTCGGGCTCCACCTCGCCGAGGCGTCCACCGTCGCGCTCGTCCTCGGGACGACGCCCGCGTTCATCGGCCTGATCGGGCTCGTGTTCGGGCTCGACCGGCTGCCCTGGCCGTTCTGGGTCGGGGTCGCGGTCACCTTCGCCGGTGTCGTGCTGATCGCGCTCGCGTCCGGGCAGGTCGGCTCCGGACTCGACGGGACGCTGATCGCGGTCGGCACCGCGTTCACCTGGGGCTGCTACACGGTCTCGATCGCGCCGCTGATGCGCCGCTACTCGCCGTACCGGATCAGCGCGCTCGTGCTCGGGATCGGCTGGCTGCCGCTCGCCGCGATCAGCGTCCCGTCGGTCGCCGACCAGCGGTTCGCGTTCGGCTGGACGGTCTGGCTCGGCTTCGCGTACGCGGTCGTCGGGCCGCTCTTCCTGACGAACATCCTCTGGTTCACCGCGATCGACCGCGTCGGCCCGGCCCGCGCCTCGCTGTTCGGGAACCTGCAGCCGTTCTTCGCCGTCTTCTTCGCCTTGATCCTGCTCGGCGAGAGCCTGCGGACGCTCGAGATCGCCGGCGGCGTCCTGATCTTCGCCGGGATCGCGCTCGAGCGGTTCTACCGGCGGCCGGCCGCGGCGCCGGAGTGAGCGGCCCGCGCGTCTCCGTCATCGTCCCGGTGCGGGACGAGGAGGAGCACCTCGCCGCCGCGCTCGAGTCGATCTCCGCGCAGACGCTCGCCGACCACGAGACGATCGTCGTCGACGACGGCTCGCGGGACGGCTCCGCCGCGGTCGCGGATGCGCACGCACGCCGCGACTCGCGCGTCCGCGTCGTCCGCCAGGAGCCGGCCGGGATGATCGCCGCGTCGGAGCGGGCGCGGGCGGAGGCGCGCGCCCCGCTCGTCGCGCGCATGGACGCCGACGACCTCGCGCTCCCGGACCGGCTCGAGCTGCAGGTCGCCGCGATCGAGGAGGAGGGGCTCGCCGCGGTCGGCGGCCGGATCGAGTACTTCCCGGACACGACCGACGGGATGCGCGCCTACGCGGACTGGCTCAACTCGCTCGTCACCGTCGACGCGGCGCTGCGCGACGTGTTCGTCGAGTGCCCGCTCCCGGGGCCGGGGCTCACCGGCCGGCGCGAGCTGCTCTCGTACCGCTCGTGCGGCTGGCCGGAGGACTACGACATCGTGCTCCGCATCTGGGCCGCCGGCGGCCGCTTCCGCAACGTCGACCGGCTCGTCCACCGCTGGCGCGACCATCCGGAGCGGCTCTCCCGCACGAAGGCGATGTACTCGCTGGACGCCTTCCGCCGCTGCAAGGTGCACTACCTGCGGCAGACGCTGCTCGCCGGCGGGCGGGCCGCCGTCGTCTGGGGCGCGGGGCCGACGGGGAAGGCGTTCGCGCGCGAGCTCCAGCGCGCCGGGACGCGCGTCGCCGCGTTCGTCGAGGTCGACCCGCGCAAGCTCGGCAAGACGATCCACGGCGCGCCGGTCGTGCCGGTCGAACGCGCGGCGGACTTCCCGGGCGCGCTCGCGCTAGGCGCCGTCGCCGGGCCGGAGGGCCGGGCGCGCGTCCGCGAGCTCGCCGCCTGCCTCGGCCTCGCCGAGGGCCGGGATTTCGTCGCGGTCGCCTAGGGCAGGACATGACTCCTCGGGCCATGTCCTGGTTCCTGGCACCTGGACATGGCCGCGGCGGACATGTCTGCGTCGGCCAAGGCCCGGGAACGAGCTCCTCCGAGCGTTCTCTGTCGTCCGGAACGGACATGTCCGGGTGCCTGGCACCGGGACATGTCCGTTGCAGACCAGGCGCTAGCGGATCCGGTGCCCGGAAGCCGCGATACGGGCGAGGCCGACGTCCGCGAAGGTGCGCGCGCCCATCGTCGTCCAGGCGATCAGCTTCGTCCCGTGCACGCAGCGCCAGGCCTGCTGACGCGTCGCGGTGTCGCTGTACCAGACCTTCACCCCGGCCATCTGGAAGCTCTTCTGCATCCCGGTGCGGCAGACGCCGTGGAAGCGGCGCGCCTCGAAGACGACGAGCTTGCGCGGCTCGTTGCGGTTCGCGAACCGGATCCGCAGCACGCCCGCCTCGAGCTTCCAGTCGCGGTAGCGGTAGGGCGGCGCGCCGCGGGCCGGCACGTACGCGACGTGCGCCGCGGCCGCGCGCGCCTGGATCGCGTGCTGCACCGGGACTGGGACGAGGGCCACGCCCGGACGCTAGCCCGGGCGTGTTAGCCCCGTGTCACGGCCTCGTAAGGACGGGCATAATCGCCGCATGGCCGAAGACTTCATGCCGCTGCTCGGCTGGGACCACGTCGAGTTCTGGGTCGGCAACGCAAAGCAAGCCGCGTACTTCTACGAGCACGCGATGGGATTCACGCGCACCGCGTACAGCGGGCCCGAGACCGGCGTCCGCGACCGGGCGTCCTACGTCCTCGAGCAGGGAGACGTCCGCTTCGTCGTCACGACCGCGATCCGCGAGGACCACGAGATCACCCGCCACTGCGCCCGCCACGGCGACGGGGTGCGCGACATCGCGCTGACCGTCCCCGACGCGACCGAGGCGTACCGCCAGGCCGTCCAGCGCGGCGCGCGTGGCGTGCTCGAGCCGACGACGGTCGAGGACGAGCACGGCACGATCGTCCGCTCCGCGATCGCCACCTACGGCGACACGATCCACACCTTCATCGACCGCTCCCGCTACGAGGGGCCGTTCCTGCCCGGCTTCGTCTCGGTCTCGGCGAACGGCCACGCCCGGCCGGGCGTCGGCCTCCAGAACATCGACCACGTCGTCGGCAACGTCGAGCTCGGCCGGATGAACCACTGGGTCGAGTTCTACGAGCGCGTCTTCGGGATGACGAACATCCTCCACTTCGGCGACGACCAGATCCAGACCGAGTACTCCGCGCTCATGTCCAAGGTCATGTCGGACGGCGCGGGCAAGGTCAAGTTCCCGATCAACGAGCCGGCCGAGGGCAAGCGCAAGAGCCAGATCGAGGAGTACGTCGAGTTCTACAACGGCGCCGGCGCCCAGCACATCGCGCTCGCCTCGAACGACATCGTCGGCACGGTCGAGGCGATGAAGGAGCGCGGCTTCGCGTTCCTCGACACGCCGGACACCTACTACGACGATGTCCACGAGCGCGTCGGCGAGATCGAGGAGGACTGGGCGCCGCTCCAGAAGCACAAGATCCTCGTCGACCGCGACGACGACGGCTACCTGCTCCAGATCTTCACGAAGACGGCGCAGGACCGGCCGACCGTGTTCTTCGAGGTGATCGAGCGCCACGGCGCGACGACCTTCGGCGAGGGCAACTTCAAGGCCCTGTTCGAGGCGATCGAGCGCGAGCAGGCGCTGCGCGGCAACCTCTAGCGCCCTAGTCGCGAGCGCGATCGCGGTCTAGTCTCCCGCGAGGGGGATGTCGCCGTGATCTGTCCGTCGTGCGAGACCGAGAACCGCGCCGGTGCGCGGTTCTGCCGGCAGTGCGGCGCCTCGCTCGCCGAGCACTGTCCGGACTGCGGCGCGCCGGTCGAGCCCGGCCAGCGCTTCTGCGACGGCTGCGGCCGCGGCCTCGCCGCCCCGGCGCCGCCCGCCGCGCGTCCCGAGCCGGTCGCCGAGCGGCGCCTCGTCTCCGTGCTCTTCGCCGACCTCGTCGGCTTCACCACCCTCTCCGAGTCGCGCGACGCGGAGGAGGTGCGCGAGCTGCTCTCGCGCTACTTCGACACCTGCCGCCGGCTCGTCGAGCGCTACGGCGGCGTCGTGGAGAAGTTCATCGGCGACGCCGTGATGGCGGTGTGGGGGACGCCGACCGCGAACGAGGACGACGCCGAGCGCGCCGTCCGCACCGCGCTCGACCTCGTCGCCGCCGTCTCCGGGCTCGCCGACGAGCTCGGCGCCGGCGACCTGCGCCTCCGCGCCGGGGTGCTCACCGGCGAGGCGGCCGTCACGGTCGGCGCGCTCGGCGAGGGCATGGTCGCCGGCGACCTCGTCAACACCGCCTCGCGCATCCAGGCCGAGGCGGAGCCCGGGACGGTGCTCGTCGGCGACGCGACGCGGCGCGCGACCGAGGCGGCGATCGCCTACGAGGACGCCGGCTTCCACCACCTGAAGGGCAAGACCGAGCCGCAGCGGCTGCACCGGGCGCTGCGCGTGATCGCGGCGCGCCGCGGCGAGGGCCGCGCGGCCGGGCTCGAGCCGCCGTTCGTCGGCCGCCAGCGCGAGTTCGCGCTCGTCAAGGACCTCTTCCACGCGTGCGCGGAGGAGCGGCGCGCGCGGCTCGTCTCGATCGTCGGCGTCGCCGGCATCGGCAAGTCGCGGCTCTCGTGGGAGTTCGAGAAGTACGTGGACGGGCTGGCCGACGAGGTGCGCTGGCACCGCGGCCGCTGCCTCGCCTACGGCGACGGCGTCGCCTACTGGGCGCTCGCCGAGATGGTGCGGATGCGCGCCCGGATCGCCGAGGAGGACGCGCCCGAGGCCGCGCTCGCGAAGCTGCGCGAGTCGCTCGCCGCCGTCGTCCCGTCCGTCGACGAGCGCACCTTCCTCGAGCCGCGCCTCGCGCACCTGCTCGGGCTCGCCGTCCGGAGCGCGCCCGACAAGGAGGACCTGTTCTCCGCCTGGCGGCTCTTCTTCGAGCGGATGGCGGAGCAGGCGCCCGTCGCGCTCGTCTTCGAGGACCTGCAGTGGGCGGACGCGGGACTGCTCGACTTCGTCGAGTACCTGCTCGACTGGTCGCGCGCGCACCCGATCTTCGTGCTCACGCTCGCGCGGCCGGAGCTCGCCGAGCGGCGCTCCGACTGGGGCGCCGGCCGGCGCGCGTTCACGTCCCTGTTCCTCGAGCCGCTCTCGCCGGACGAGGTCGACGCGCTCCTGCACGGGCTCGCGCCCGGCCTCCCGGCGGAGCTGCGGGCGCGGATCGTCGAGCGGGCCGAAGGCGTGCCGCTCTACGCGGTCGAGACGGTGCGGATGCTGCTCGACCGCGGCCTGCTCGTCCGGTCAGGCGACGAGTACCGGCCCGCCGGCCCGATCGAGACGCTCGCGATCCCCGAGACGCTGCACGCGCTCGCCGCCGCGCGGCTCGACTCGCTCGAGCGCGAGGAGCGGCGGCTGCTCGAGGACGCCGCCGTGCTCGGCCGCTCGTTCACGCGCCACGGGCTCGCCGAGCTCGCGGGCGCCGGGGAGGCCGAGATCGAGCCGACGCTGCAGTCGCTCCTGCGCAAGGAGATCCTCTCGATCCAGGCCGACCCGCTCTCGCCCGAGCAGAACCAGATCTCGTTCGTCCAGGACCTGCTCCGCCGCGTCGCGTACGAGACGCTTTCCGTGCGGTCCCGAAAGGATCGCCACCTGGCCGCGGCGGCGCACCTCGAGCGCGAGGGCGACGACGAGCTCGCCGCCGTCATCGCCGCGCACTATCTCGACGCCTACCGCGCCGCGGCGGGCGACCAGGACGCCGACGAGCTGCGGACGCAGGCCCGCGCGGCGCTGACCCGCGCCGGCGAGCGGGCGAGCTCGCTCGCGTCCGCCGCCGCCGCCGCACAGGCGTTCGCGCAGGCGGCCGAGCTCGCGGACGACCCGCTCGAGCAGTCGCACCTGCTCGAGCGCGCCGGGCTCGCCTCGCTCCAGGACGGCAAGCTCGACGAGGCGTCGGCGCGGCTCGCGCGCGTCGCCGAGCTCGTCGAGGCGAGCGGGCTGCCGGGCGCGTTGCGGATCGCGGCCCGCCGCGCCGAGGTGTTCCGGGCCGCCGACCGCGTGAGCGACGCCGTCGAGCTGCTCGCGCCCGTCTACGCGGCGGCGCCCAAGGACGAGCCCGACCCGGAGGTCGCGCTCGCGGCCGCCGAGCTGGCGCGCGCGGCGTACTTCGGCGGCGACCGCGTGCTCGCGGCCGAGGCGGTCGAGACGGCGCTCGAGATGGCCGAGGCGCTCGCCCTCCCCGCGGTGCTCGCCGAGGCGCTCACGACGAAGGGGATCCTCGTCTGGCGGCGTCCGCACGAGTCGCTCGCGCTGCTGAAGGAGGGGCTGGCGGTCGCCCGCGAGCACGACCTGGCACGCTCGGCGCTGCGGGCGCAGTTCAACCTCAGCGGCATGCTGATCGAGCACGACCGCATCGCCGAGGCGCGCAGGGAGATCGAGGCGGCGCTCGTCGTCTCCCGCCAGCGCGGAAACCGCGACTGGGAGCAGGCGGCGCTCGGACAGCTCTCGGACGCACTCGTGCTCCTCGGCGAGTGGGAGGAGGCGGTGTCGGTCGCGGACGCCGCCCAGGAGGGCCAGGCGCTCGGCGGGTCGATCGGGCTCTCGCCCGCGATCCGGATCCGCGCCGAGCGCGGCGACCTCGCGGGTGCGCAGGCGCTCCTCGCCGCGCGGGCCGAGATGCGGACGTCGAGCGACCTGCAGGCGCGCGCCTCGCTGCTGGAGGCGGCGGCCGTCGTCCTCCGTCACGAGGGGCGGTACGCGGAGGCGATCGCCTCGGCCGAGGAGTCGCTCGACATCTGGCGCTCGATCGGCGAGCAGCACTACGCGATCGAGGCGCTCGCGGAGGCGGCCGAGAGCGCGTTCGCGCTCGGCGACCTCGAGCGCGTCGAGGGCTTCCTCCGCGAGGTCGACGCCTGGCCTCTGATCGAGCGCCGGCCCCTGCTCGCCGCCCAGGGCGAGCGCATCCGCGCGAAGCTCGCCGCCGCCCGGCGTGAGCCGGCGAGCGCGGAGTTCGCCCGGGCCGCCGACCTCTTCCGCGAGCTCGAGCTGCCCTTCTGGACGGCGGTGACGCTCCTCGAGGATGCGGAGAGCCGCGCCGACCCGGAGGAGGCGGCGCCGCTCTTCGCCGAGGCGGAGGCGATCTTCGGCTGGCTCGGGGCGGTTCCCTGGCTCGAGCGGCTCCGCGCCCGCACGCCCGTCGTCTAGCGCGCAGGTTTCGCCGCCGTGCTATCACCGCACGGTACGCCCATGTTCGAGATCGGCAGCGCGAGGCGGCAGGCACGCTCGCTCGAGCACGTCGAGCATCGCCCCTGGCCGGTCCCGGGCGGCCGCTGGCAGGTCGGCATGACCTGGACCGACCTGCTCTTCGCGCACTGGCGCGTGCCGCTCGAGCAGGTGCGGCGGCACGTCCCGCGCGAGCTCGAGGTCGAGCTGCACGACGGCAGCGCCTGGGTCGGGATCGTGCCGTTCCGGATGGAGGCGACGCGCGCCCGCGGCGCGCTGCCGGTGCCGGGCGTCTCGAGCTTCCTCGAGCTGAACGTCCGCACCTACGTCCGCGCCCGCGACGAGAAGCCGGGCGTCTGGTTCTTCAGCCTCGACGCGTCGAGCCGGCTCGCGGTCGCCGCCGCGCGCCGCACCTACCGGCTGCCGTACTTCCACGCCCGCCTCGCCCTCGACCGGGAGGACGGCTGGCTCGACAGCGAGTGCGCGCGGACGGGGGAGCGCGGCAAGGTCTTCTCCGGTCGCTACCGGCCGACCGGCGACGTCTTCCACGCCGAGCCGGGCTCGCTCGAGTGGTTCCTGGCCGAGCGCTACTGCCTGTACACGAGCGAGCCGCGCGGGCGCGTCCTCCGCGCCGAGATCCAGCACGACCGCTGGCCGCTCCAGCCCGCGGAGTGCGAGATCGAGCTGACCTCGATCGCGCCGTTCGAGCTGCAGGGGCCGCCGCTCTGCCACTTCGCCGCGCGCCAGGACGTCGTCGTGTGGCCGCTGGAGTAGCCTCGCTCTACGCTTTCGCGGATGAGCCCGCAGCGGAAGACCGCGCTCCTCTCCGTGCTCGCGGCCGGCGCGCTGATCGCGCTCAAGCTCGGCACCGGCCTCGCGACCGGCAGCCTCGGCCTGATCTCGGAGGCGGTGCACTCCGGCACCGACCTGATCGCGGCGCTCCTGACCTTCTTCGCGGTCGGCGTCGCCGTCCGGCCCGCCGACCCGGGCCACCAGTACGGGCACGGGAAGGCCGAGCACCTGGCCGCGCTCGCGGAGGCGACGTTCCTCGCGCTCGCCAGCCTCGCGATCGCCTGGCGCGCCGCCACGCGCCTCGGCGGCGGCTCGCAGACCGCGGTCCACGCGCGCTGGTACGCGATCGTCGTGATCGGCGTCGTCATCCTCGTCGACCTCGGCCGCACGACCGCGTCGTCGCGCGCAGCCCGGCGCTACGGCAGCGCCGCGCTCTCCTCGAACGCCCTCCACTTCGCGAGCGACCTCGCCGGCTCGGTCGCGGTGCTCGTCGGACTCCTGCTCGCCCGCGCCGGCCACCCGAAGGCGGACGCGATCGCCGCGCTCTTCGTCGCCGTGCTCGTGCTCGCCGCGGCCGCGCGGCTGATGCGGCGGAACGTCGACGTGCTCATGGATCGCGCGCCCGCGGACGCCGAGGACGCCGCCCGCGCCGCGATCGAGGGCCTCGAGCCGGCGGTCGAGCTGCGCCGGCTGCGCATGCGCCAGGCGGCCGGCCGGCATTTCGCCGACGTCGTGATCGGCGTCTCGGTGGACGACGCCGTCGGCCAGGGGCACGCCGCGGCGGACGCGGTCGAGCGGGCGGTGCAGACGGCGCTGCCGGAGGCGGACGTCGTCGTCCACGTCGAGCCGGAGGAGGCGGGCGGCGCGGTGCGCGAGCGCGCGCACGCGGCCGCGCTCGGCGTCCCGCGGGTGCGAGAGGTGCACAACGTCTCCGCGGTCTCCGTCGGCGCGGGCACCGAGCTCTCGCTCCACCTCAAGCTGCCGGCCGAGCTCTCGCTCGAGGAGGCGCATGCGATCGCCGAGGAGGTCGAGCGCGCGATCCGCCGCGCCGCGCCCGAGGTGACCTCGGTGCAGACGCACCTCGAGCCGCTCGCCGGGGAGGCGGAGGGGAGCCGCGCGTACGCGGCGGACGTCGTCGGCGAGCGCGAGTGCGTCGAGCGGATCGTCCGCGAGGAGACCGGCTCGGCGCCGCGCGAGCTGCGCTTCCTCCGGACCGACGAGGGGCTCGTCGCGTACCTGACGCTCGCCGTGGCAGGCTCGCTGCCCCTCGCCGACGCACACGCCGAGGCGAGCCGGATCGAGGAACGGGTGCGCCGCGAGCGGCCCGAGATCGCAGACGTCATCGTCCACACCGAGCCATGAAGCTGTGCATGTTCAGCCCCCGCGACCGCGACCTCGAGCGCGGCTGGCCCGGCCGCATCGACGGCGACGTCGTCGTCCAGCTCGCCGCGCAGACGCTGCAGGCGTTCTTCACCGGCGGCGGTCAGGCGCGCGAGCACGCGACCTATCCGCTCGCCGAGGTCGTCCTGCGCGCGCCCGTCCGGCACCCGCCGAGCGTCCGGATCTTCGACGGGGACGACTTCCGCTTCGCGAACCCGGCCGCGATCCTCGACCCGGACGCGGAGGTGCCCGTCCCCGGCGCGGTTCCGGTGCAGCGGCACGCCGCCGTGGTCGGCCTCGACGGCGCGATCGGCGGCTTCGCGCCGCTCCTCGAGTGGACGGCGCCCGGACTGCCCGGCGAGAAGTCGCGCGACTTCGCGCTCGTGCTCGGGCCGGTCGTGACGACGCCCGACGAGGGCGCGCCGGGCGGCGTCGACTGGGAGCGGCTCGTCGCGCACGCTGCGGCGAACACGCGCCTCTACCCCGGGGACGTGATCGCGTCGTGACGCGCGTCGCGGTCGTCGGCGCCGGGATCAACGGGCTCGCGACGGCGTGGGCGCTCGCCCGGCGCGGCGCCGAGGTGACCCTCTACGAGCAGTTCGACGTCGACCACGACCGCGGCTCCAGCCACGGCCGCACCCGGATCGTCCGCCTCTCGTACCCGGACCCCGGCTGGGTGCGCTTCGCCGAGGAGGCCCGCGCGGGCTGGGCGGAGCTCGAGCAGGAGACCGGACGGACGCTGCTCGAGCTGTACGGCCTCGTCGAGATCGCCTCGTCGGAGGAGCTGACCTCGGCCGGCGCGCTCGCCGCCCAGCGCGTCGAGCATCGCGTGCTCTCGCCGGCGGACGCCCGCGGGCTCGGCTTCCTCGTCCCGGACGGCTGGCACGCGCTCCACGAGCCGGGCGGCGGCGTCGTCCGGGCCGACCTCGCCCGCGCGGCGTTCCTCGACGCGTCGCTCGCGCGCGGCGTCGACTTCCGCGACCACACGCGCGTCGGCTCGCCGGACGAGCTCGACGCCGACTCGGTCGTCCTCTGCGCCGGCGCCTGGATCCGCAAGCTCGTCCCGGACGCGCCCGTGCACGTGACGCGCGAGACCGTCGTCTACTTCCGGCACGACGGCCCGCTCCCGTCGCTCGTCGAGCTGAACGAGCGCAGCGGCGGCCACGCCTTCTACTCCCTGCACGACCCGGTCCACGGGCTCAAGGCCGGGGCCCATCACGCCGGCGCCGAGGCCGATCCCGACGTGCTCGGGGAGCCGGACTCGGCGATCGTCGCGCGCGTCGCCGACTGGGTGCGCGACCGGATGCCCGCCGCCGACCCGGATCCCGTCGAGGCGCAGACCTGCCTCTACACGACCACCGAGGACGAGAGCTTCGTCCTCGAGCGGCGCGGCCGGGTCGTGATCGGCTCCGCCTGCTCCGGGCACGGCTTCAAGTTCGCCCCCGCGGTCGGGGAGCGGCTGGCGGCACTCGCGCTCGCATAGGTGCGACTCGCAACATTGCGAGTCGCAGAATTGCGAGCTACGCTGCGGTCGTGTCCAGCGAGCGGAACCCCTTCAACTTCGGCGACCTCGCGCTCGACGCTGGCTTCGCCGACCGGGAGCGGGAGCTCGCCGAGCTGACGGCCGACATCCGCAACGGCCAGAACGTCGTCGTCTTCGCGCCGCGCCGCTACGGCAAGAGCTCGCTCGTCTGGCGCGTCGCGCAGACGCTCGTGGCGGCGGACGAAGCGCTCGTCGCCCAGGTCGACCTGATGCTGACGACGACGAAGGAGCAGCTCGCCGGGGCGCTCGCCAAGGCGATCCACGACGAGATCGCGACGCCGCTGCTGCGCGCGCGCGAGAAGGCCGCGCGGATCTTCTCCGGCCTGCGCGTCGCGCCCGTGATGACGGTGGACTCGGCGACGGGGGAGCTCGGCTTCAGCTTCCGGGCGGGACACGAGCGGGCCGACGTCGACGCGACGCTCCAGGGGCTCCTCGAGCTGCCCGCGCGCCTCGCCGCGGAGCGTCGCCGGCGCGTGGCGCTCGTCTTCGACGAGTTCCAGGAGGTGCTCGCGATCGACCCGCACCTGCCGTCGCTGATGCGGTCGATCTTCCAGACGCAGCCCGACGTCGCCCACGTCTACCTCGGCAGCAAGCGGGCGATGATGGAGCGGCTGTTCAACGACGCGAACGAGCCGTTCTGGCGCAGCGCCAAGCAGATGGAGCTCGACGTGATCGAGCCGGCGGCGTTCGCGCCGTTCCTGCGGGAGCGGTTCGAGAGCGCCAACCGCCGCGTCCCGGACGCGGTCCTCGGCCGCCTGCTCGCGACCACGGGCGGGCATCCGTACGCGACGCAGGAGCTCGCCTACGCGCTCTGGGAGGAGACGCCGCGCGGCCGCACCGCGAACGAGGACGCGTTCGCGCGCGCGCTCGACCGCGTCCTGCGCGGCGAGAACGCGCACTTCAGCCTCGTCTGGGACCGGGCGTCCCAGGTGCAGCGGCTCGTGCTGCAGGCGCTCGCCGCCGAGCCGACCACGAGCATCACGAGCTCGGAGTACCGGCAGCGTCACGGCCTGCCGGCGACGTCGAGCATCGCCCGCGCGGTCGAGGCGCTGGTCGAGGACGAGCTGCTGCGCCAGGACGGGCCGGGCGCGTACGCGTTCGCGGAGCCGTTTCTCGGCGAGTGGCTCGCGCGCAGGCTCGGCTAAGGTTTTCGCATGCCGTTCTACCAGCGTCTCGGCGACGTTCCCCGCAAGCGGCACGTCCAGTTCCGCGAGAACGGGACGCTCCTGACCGAGGAGGTCATGGGGCTCGAGGGCTTCACCGGCAACGAGTCGATCCTCTACCACCTGCACTCGCCCTGCCGGGTCTCCGACCTCGCCGGCTTCGAGCCGATCGTGCGCGACGAATGGGTGCCCGAGCAGCACGCGCACCGGCACTTCAAGACGTTCGAGACCGCGCCCGAGGGCGACGAGATCACCGGTCGCCGGCTGCTGATGTGGAACTCGGACGTCGAGATCTCGCTCTGCCGGCCGTCCGGGACGATGGACTACTTCTTCCGGAACGGCGAGGGCGACGAGGTGATCTTCGTCCACGAGGGATCGGGCACGCTCGAGACGATCTTCGGCGCGCTGCCGTACACGGAGGGCGACTACGTCGTCGTCCCGCGCGGCACGACGTACCGGTTCGTGCCCGAGGGGCCGCAGCGGTATCTCGTCTTCGAGACGCCGGGGCTGATCGAGATCCCGCGCCGCTACCGCAACCAGTACGGGCAGCTCGTCGAGGGCGCCCCGTACTACCACCGCGACATCCATCCGCCGACCGAGCTGCACACGGTGCGCGAGCGCGGCGAGTTCCCGGTCAAGGTGCGCGTGCGCGGCGGCTACCAGACCTACGTCGTCGACTACCACCCGTTCGACGTCGTCGGCTGGGACGGCTACCTGTATCCGTGGACGTTCTCGATCCACGACTTCGAGCCGATCACCGGCCGGATCCACCAGCCGCCGCCGTCGCACCAGACGTTCGCCGGCCAGAACTTCGTCATCTGCTCGTTCTGTCCGCGCAAGCTCGACTTCGACCCGCTGGCGGTGCCGATCCCGTACCACCACTCGAACCTGCAGTCGGAGGAGATGATCTATTACGTCTCCGGCAACTTCGGCTCGCGGAAGGGCGTCGAGGTCGGCTCGATCACGCTCCATCCCTCCGGCCTGCCGCACGGCCCGCAGCCGGGGTTGGCGGAGAAGTCGATCGGGATCAGCGAGACGCACGAGCTCGCGGTGATGTGCGACACGTTCAACCCGCTGAAGCTGACGACGTTCGCGCGCGACCTCGACGACGGCACCTACTGGCGCTCCTGGTATGCGAACGCGCAGAACGGCGACACGCCGGCCGAGGCGGACGACGCCTCCGGCGCGGGTCTGACGTCGCATCTCTGACGGCGAGTCGTCACGCTCTCGTGACACGGAGACCCGCATGGGCAGGCGCTTTTGCCAGTTCGGGACATGTCCCGGTGTCTGACACCAGGACATGGCCCGAAGGGCCATGTCCTGCGGGGCGCGGAGCGCGGCCGCGGTGAGGCTCGTTCTCGACTGGGACGGGACCGTCACCGAGACGGACTCGCTCTGGATGGCGCTCGACCGCTTCGGCGACCCCGAGGTCTTCGCGCGCGTCGAGGGGGCGCTCACCGAGGGGCGGCTCTCCTTCCGCGAGGTGATGGAGCTCGAGTTCGCCACCGTGACCGCGACCGTCGACGAGGTCGCCGGCCACCTGCTCCGCGAGGTGCGGATCCGGCCCGGGTTCGCCGAGCTCGCCGCCGCCGAGGGGCCGCTCGTGCTCTCGTCCGGCTTCCACGAGCTGATCGAGCCGCTGCTCGCCCGCGAAGGCGTCCAGCTCGAGGTGCGCGCGAACCGGCTCGACCCACGCCCGGACGGCTGGCGCGTGCTCTGGCGCGACCCGGAGCCCTGCCCGCACTGCGGCGACCTCTGCAAGCGGCGCACGCTTCCGGACGGGCCGCTCGCCTACGTCGGCGACGGCTACTCCGACCGCTGCGCCGCCCTCGTCGCCGACCGCGTCTTCGCCCGCGACGGACTCGCCGAGTGGCTCGAGCGGGAGGGCGTCCCGTTCGAGCGCTTCGCCGACTTCTACGACGTCGCGGCGGCTCTCGGCGGGCGGGCCCGCGCCGGCGGCGCCGACGAGCCGCGCGCGCGCACGACCGGGCGGAAGTAGGAGTTCGGGACCGGCCGCTCGCTGTCCGCGATCAGCGCCTGCAGCGTCTCGACCGCGGTGTCCGCGATCTCGGCGATCGGCTGCTCGACCGTCGTCAGCATCGGCTCCGTCCAGCAGGTCGCCTCGATCCCGTCGAAACCGACGATCGACAGGTCCTCCGGGACGCGCAGGCCGCGGCGGCGGGCCTCGTGCAGCGCCCCGATCGCCATCAGGTCGCTCGAGCAGATGACGCCCGTCGGCGGCTCCGGCCGCGACAGCAGCTTCGCGATCGCGCGCCGCCCGCCGTCGACGCTGAACGCCTCGTAGGCGACGACCCCGTCCGGGTCGAGACCGGCGGACGCGAGTGCGGTCTCGCGGCCGGCGCCCTTGAGCTGGGTCGGCAGGTAGTGCTCGAGCCCGCCGACGAAGCCGATCCGCTCGTGGCCGAGCTCGATCAGGTGCTGCGTCGCGATCTCGCCCGCGGCGCGCTCGTCGACGCCGACCGACGGAACGTCGAGCGTGTGCAGCGCGCCGTTCACGAACACGAGCCGCGCGCCCTCCTCGACGAGCTTCGCGTAGTGCCCGTGGTCGCCGCGGAGGTTCGTCATCTCGCAGGCGATGAAGATCATCCCCTGCACGCCGCGCTCGAGCAGCATGTGGACGTAGTCCACCTCGCGGAAGGCGGCCTCGCCCGTGTTGCAGAGGATCGACGCGAGCCCGTCCGGGGCGGCGCGCGTCTCGATCGCCTGCGCGAGCGCCGGGAAGATCGGGTTGCCGAGCTCCGGGACGAGGACGCCGATCAGGCCGGTCTCGGCGCGCCGCGCGGGCGGCACGTACAGCAGCTCGCGCATCGCGCGCTCCACGCGCTCGCGCGTCTCGGGCCGGACCGGGAGCGCGCCCGTCGCCACTCTCGACGCGGTCGCGACGCTCACTCCGGCGCGCCGCGCGACATCTCGCAGGGTCGCCATGTTCCTGCGGTGTGTAACAGGTTTCATGGCCGCGATCAAATCGGATCTGCATCGCTCTACGGCTTTTCCCATGCGGGATTGCGGACTTTCCACCTAACTCCTGCTGGACCTTGACTTTGCCTCCGCGCGAGCGTAGTTTGCGGCGCTGTTACATGCCGGGTGTACGTGTTTCAGCGATTGTCCCAAGCGGATCTGCGGCGGCGCGTCCTGCGTCCCGTCACACGCTCATGCCGGCGTCCATCTCGGAGCACAGGAGGGTCAGGTAATGAAGACGAAGCGCTCGGTTGCGCTTCTCGCGGTGCTCGCGCTCGCCATTCTCGCGGCGACCGCGGCCGGCACCGTCCGCGCGGCCTCCAAGGCCACCACGATCACGATCTGGGCCGACCAGGACCGCAAGGCCGCCGTCACCCAGCTCGCGCAGACGTGGGCTGCGTCCCGCGGCGTGACCGTCAACGTCGTCGTCCACGACTTCGGCAGCATCCGCGACGACGTCGGCACGGTCGCCGCCGCCGACGCGCCCGACGTGATCATGGCCGCCCACGACTGGACCGGTCAGCTCGCGGCCAACGGCCTCGTCGAGCCGATCGTGCTCAGCGCGGCGCAGAAGAAGCAGTTCCCGACCTACACGCTGAACGCGTTCTCGTACGGCACGGCGATCAAGCGGCTGTACGGCGTCCCGACGCAGATCGAGAACATCGGCCTCGTCGTGAACACGTCGCTCGTCAAGATCCCGACGACGTTCGCGCAGCTCGAGTCCGAGGCGCTCGCCTACAAGAAGAAGAAGGCGGGCAACATCGCGATCGCCGTCCAGCAGGGCACGAACGGCGACGCGTACCACATGTACCCGTTCTTCTCGGGCCTGGGCGGCTACATCTTCGGCACCAACAAGGCCGGCAACCTCGACGCCTCCGACATCGGCGTCGCGAACCCGAAGTTCCTCAAGAACGCGAAGCTGATCGACAAGTGGAACAAGGAAGGTCTGATCAACTCGAAGCTCGACTACTCGACCTCCCAGAACGCGTTCCTCACGAAGAAGGCGGCGTTCTGGATCACCGGCCCGTGGAACAGCGACACGCTCAAGAAGAGCGGCCTGAAGTTCAAGATCATCCAGATGCCGAAGATCGTGTACCCGTCGGTGCCGTTCCTCGGCGTCCAGGGCTTCATGGTCACCAAGTACGCGGCCGACCACGGCGTCCTCTCCGTCGCGCAGGACTTCGTCACCAACTACATGTCGACGGCGGCGGCGCAGACCGCGCTCGCGAACGTCGCGGGTCGTTGGCCGGCGAACCTGAGCGCCGGCAAGGGCTTCTCCGACCCGGTGCTCGCGCAGTTCGGCAAGGCGAGCGCGGGCGGCGTGCCGATGCCGAACATCCCCCAGATGAACAACGTCTGGACGGATCTCGGCCAGGCGTGGGTCCGCTCGACGAAGGGCGCGGGCGCCGAGAAGGCCTCCGCCTCCTTCAAGGCGGCGTCCCGGGCGATCGCCGACAAGATCGGCTAGCCCGGAGCCGGAACCACCGTTGACGTGCGGGGCGCCGCCAGCCGGCGCCCCGCACGCCAGACCTTCGACTGCGAGGAGCCGTGAGCAGCACCGCCGCCGCCAGCACCGCCGCCGCCGGGGCGATCCCGAAGGGAGCCCTCGGCACCCGGGCGATCTCGGCGTTCTCGGGAACCGCCGGCCGGGTGATGAAGATCGCCCTGCTCTCGTTCTCGAACGCGCTCGCCGCGTGGGCCGCCTACGTCCTCGCCGACCGCCAGGACTGGATCCCGCTCGCCGTCCTCGCGGCCGTGACGGTCGCGATCGACGTCGTCTACCTGGGCCCGCGCCGTTCGCTGCCGGCGAAGTTCATGATCCCCGCCGGCCTGTTCATGATCGCGTTCCAGGTCGTGCCGATCGTCTACACGGTCGACGTCGCCTTCACGAACTACTCGATCGGCCACATCGCCTCGAAGGCGGCCGCGATCGAGCAGATCAAGGTCACCTCGCTGCAGCCGCCCGCGAACGGCGAGCAGTACACGATGGGCGTCGCCCGCTCCGGCGGCCGGCTCGTGCTGATCCTCCAGGACCAGACGACGCACAAGAACTTCGTCGGCGACGGGTCCGGCCTGAAGCCGCTGCCGCCCGGCTCGGTGAAGACGAACGCGCTCGGCGTCGTCTCCGCGCAGGGCTACACGCTGCTCAAGGGCGCCGACCTGTTCTCGCTCGACAAGACCCTGAGCACCTTCGCCGTGCCGACCACCGGCGACAAGGCGATCCGGCCGCTGACGATCTCGAGCGCCGTCGAGATGACGCCGACGCTCCGCTACGACAGGAAGCGCGACGCGTTCGTGCGCATCACCGACGGGAAGCTCTTCCACGACGACGGCAAGGGCGAGTTCGTCGCCGGCAACGAGGCGCTCGAGCCCGGCTGGAAGACGACGGTCGGCTTCCAGAACTTCAGCTCGATCCTCCACGACCCGCTCGTGCGCGGCCCGTTCCTCAAGATCTTCGCCTGGACGATCGTGTTCGCGACCTCGGTCGTCTTCCTCTCCTTCTTCACGGGGCTGCTGCTCGCGATCGCGCTCGACAAGCGCGGCCTCCGCTTCCAGCGCACCTACCGCTCGCTGATCCTGATCCCCTGGGCGATGCCCGGGTTCATCTCGCTGATGATCTGGGCCGGCCTGCTGAACGACGACTTCGGCGTCGTCAACCGGATGTTCCACCTCAACGTCCCGTGGCTCTTCGACGCGAACTGGGCGAAGGTCTCGTGCGTGCTCGTCAGCTTCTGGCTGACGGTGCCGTACTTCTTCCTCGTCTCGATGGGGGCGCTCCAGTCGATCCCGGCCGAGCTGACCGAGGCGGCGCGCGTCGACGGCGGCAGCCCGCCGCAGATCTTCCGGCGCGTGACGCTGCCGCTCGTGCTCGTCGCCACCTCGCCGCTGCTGATCGCGTCGTTCGCCTTCAACTTCAACAACTTCAACAACATCTACCTGCTCACCGGCGGCGGGCCGACCCAGTCCGGGCAGCCGATCGCAGGGTCGACGGACATCCTGATCAGCTACACGTACAAGCTCGCGCTCGCGACCGGCAAGGGCCAGGACTACGGGCTCGCGAGCGCCGTCTCGATCATCATCTTCTTCATCGTCGCGACCATCTCGGCCGTCTCCTTCTCGCGCACGAAGGCATTGGAGAACCTCAATTGAGCGCACTCGCAGCAGCCGTCGAACGCGTCCGCTCGCGCGAACGAGCCCGCGCGCCCCGCCCGAATCTGACGATCAAGGACACCTGGTGGCGGCACCTCGTCGGGATCGTCGCCGTCCTCGTCTCGCTCTTCCCCGTCTGGTTCACGGTCTCGGCCGCGTTCAACCGCGACAACTCGATCTCCGGCACGAGCTTCTGGCCGGCGCACCCGACGACGCAGAACTTCACGCAGATCCTGACGAACACCGTGCCCGACCCGGCCTCGACGAGCTACGTCGAGTCGCACTTCCTCCGCTGGTTCGCGAACACGCTGCTGATCGCCGTGATCACCGCCGTGCTGACCGTGCTCCTCGGGGCGCTCACGGCCTACGCGTTCAGCCGCTTCCGCTTCAAGGGCCGGCGGATCGGGATGACGTTCCTGCTGCTCGTGCAGATGTTCCCGCAGCTGCTGATGGTGGTCGCGATCTACCTGATCGTCCTCAACGTCGGCGGGATCTTCCACTTCATCGGGCTGAACTCGTACTCGGGCCTCGTCGTCGTCTACCTCGGCGGCGCGCTCGGGGTGAACGCCTGGCTCCTCTACGGCTTCTTCAACACGATCCCGACCGAGCTGGACGAGTCGGCGCGCGTCGACGGCGCGACGCCCGCCCAGATCTTCTGGGGCGTCGTGCTGCCGCTCGCGCTGCCGGTGCTGATCGTCGTCGGCTTGATCTCGTTCGTCTCGACGCTGAACGAGTTCGTGATCGCGAGCGCGATCCTCAGGACGCAGGGGCACCTGACGCTCCCGCTCGGCATGCACCAGTTCATCGACCAGCAGTACGGCCAGCGCTGGGGCCCGTTCGCCGCGGGCTCGCTGATCGCCGCCGTTCCCGCCGCGGTCCTGTTCATGTCGCTGCAGAAGTGGCTCGTCGGCGGGCTCACGCAGGGCGCCGTCAAGGGATGACCCAGCTCGTGCCCGAAGCGTCCGCGACCGCCTCCGCGCTCGCGCTGCCGCACCACGACGGCTCCGAGCTGTACGTGCTCGAGCGGCCGGAGGAGCCGGGCGGCACGGCGACCGTCCGCGTCCGCGTCCCGGCCGCGGCGGGCGTCGAGCGCGTCGTCCTGCGCACGGTGCGCGACGGCGAGCCGCGCGCGGTCGAGGCGGAGCCGGACGGCGGCGACGAGCGCGAGACCTGGTGGCGCGCCTCGTTCGCGGTCACGGCCGAGACGGCCCGCTACCGCTGGCTGCTCGACCGCGGCGAGGACGGCTACGCCTGGCTGAACGGCGCCGGCGTCTCCAGGGCCGACGTCTCCGACGCGGACGACTTCGTCCTGCCGCTCGACCCGGGCGGCCCCGACTGGCATCTCGAGTCGGTCGGCTACCAGATCTACCCCGACCGCTTCTCGCGGGCGGGCGCCGCGGGCCTCGACGACCTGCCGGAGTGGGCGGTGCCCCGGGCCTGGGACGCGCTGCCGGAGGGCCGCTCGAAGAACACGAGCCGCGAGTGGTTCGGCGGCGACCTGCCGGGGATCGAGCAGCGCCTCGACCACGTCGCCCGCCTCGGCGCGAACCTCCTCTACCTGACGCCGATCTTCCCGGCCGGCTCGACGCACCGCTACGACGCGACGAGCTTCGACGCCGTCGACCCGCTGCTCGGCGGCGACGAGGCCCTCGACTCGCTGCTCGCCGCCGTCCACGCGCGCGGGATGCGGCTCGTCGGCGACCTGACGCTGAACCACTGCGGCGTCGGCCACGACTGGTTCCGCTCCGCGCGCGCCTATCCGAGCGCGCCCGAGCGCGGCTTCTTCTACTGGGACGACGACGCGTACTCGCCGCACGGCTACGCGTCGTGGCTCGGCGTCCCGTCGCTGCCGAAGCTGAACTGGGCGGACGCCGAGCTGCGGCGGCGGATGCTCGACGGCGTCGTCCGCCGCTGGCTGCGCCGCGGCCTCGACGGCTGGCGGATCGACGTCGCGAACATGGTCGCCCGCCACGGCGTCTTCGACGCGAACCACTGGGTCGCCCGCGCGACCCGCGACGCGATGGAGGCCGAGCGCGACGAGCTGCTCCTCCTCGCCGAGCACGGCCACGACTTCCGGCCCGACCTGCAGGGCGGCGGCTGGCACGGCGCCATGAACTACGCGGGCTTCCTGCGCCCCGTCTGGTCGTGGCTCCGCCGCGACGACCTGCCCGAGGAGCTCCGCAAGCACTTCTGGGCGCTCCCCGTCGGGCTCCAGCTCGAGTCGGGCGCCGGGATGGTCGCCACGATGCGCGCGCTGCGCAGCGGCGTTCCCTGGCAGTCGGTCGCGCACTCGTGGACGCTGCTCGACAGCCACGACGTCGCCCGCTTCCGCACGGTCGCCGGCTCCCGCGAGCGCCAGCTCGTCGGCGTCGGCCTGCAGATGACCTCGCCGGGCGTGCCGATGGTCTTCGCCGGCGACGAGATCGGCCTCGAGGGCGAGTGGGGCGAGGACGCCCGCCGCACCATGCCCTGGGACCGGATCGACACCTGGGACGGGCCGCTCTTCGAGGAGATGCGCGCGCTCGTCGCCCTCCGCCGCTCGAGCGACGCGCTCGCGCGCGGCGGCATCCGCTACGTCCACGTCTCCGACGACGCCGTCGCGTACCTGCGCGAGTCGCGGTCGGAGCGCCTGCTCTGCCTCGCGGCCCGCGCGCCGCACACCCCGGTCGTCGTGCCCTTCGCGGGGCTCGAGACCCTCTACGGCGAGGACGCCCGCGACGGCGTCCTGCCCGCCGACGGCCCCGCGTTCCACGTCTGGAGGATCAGCAATGGCTGATGTGGTGTTCAACGACGTCGACAAGGTCTACGACAACGGCTTCCACGCCGTCCACGACCTCTCGCTCGACATCCGGGACGGCGAGTTCCTCGTCCTCGTCGGCCCGTCCGGCTGCGGCAAGACGACCGCGCTGCGCATGGTCGCCGGCCTGGAGGAGATCTCCGACGGCGAGCTCTTCATCGGCGAGCGGAAGGTGAACCAGCTGACGCCGAAGGAGCGCGACGTCGCGATGGTCTTCCAGAACTACGCGCTCTACCCGCACCTGACGGTCTACGAGAACATCGCCTTCGGGCTGCGGCTGCGCCGCGAGGCGAAGGACGAGATCCACCGCCGCGTCACCTGGGCGGCGCAGATGCTCGACCTCGAGCAGTTCCTCGACCGGAAGCCGAAGCAGCTCTCCGGCGGGCAGCGGCAGCGCGTCGCGATGGGCCGCGCGATCGTGCGCCAGCCGCAGGTGTTCCTGATGGACGAGCCGCTCTCGAACCTCGACGCGAAGCTGCGCGTCCAGATGCGCGCCGACATCGCGAAGCTCCAGCAGGAGCTCGCGACGACGACGATCTACGTCACGCACGACCAGGTCGAGGCGATGACGATGGGCGACCGCGTCGCGGTCATGCGCGCCGGGATCCTGCAGCAGGTCGCGGAGCCGCAGGCGCTCTACGACTCGCCCGCGAACCTGTTCGTCGCCGGCTTCATCGGCACGCCGCCGATGAACCTGCTCGAGGCGCAGGTGTCGGTGAACGGGGGCGTCTCGGTCTCGCTCGGCGCGACGAAGCTCGACGTCCCGGACGAGGCGCTCGCCGCGTACCCGGGCCTGCGCGGGGCGCACGGCCGCTCGGTCGTCGCCGGCGTGCGCAGCCAGTTCCTCCACCCGGCGGCGGACCGGCCCGACCTGCCGACGCTCGACGGGCGCGTCGAGCTCGTCGAGGCGCTCGGCGGCGAGTCGATCGTCTACTTCCACGTCGACGCGAGCGTCGTCCGCGAGGGCGAGCACGTCGACGCCGACGTGGAGGAGGAGGCGGGCGCCGGCGTCGGCGGCTCGCGGCCGAACCTCGTCGCGCAGTTCCCGGCGCACGTGCAGCTGCGGCTGACCGAGCAGGTGCCGGTCGCCGTCGACGTCGCGAAGATGCACTTCTTCGATGCGGAGTCGGGCGAGCCGCTCCGTTAGCGTCCTCGTCGCCGGGGTCGCGCTCGCCGTCGCCGCCGCGTCGGCCGGCGCCTCCTCGACGGCCGGGCCGCCCGCCTCGCAGGCCGCTCCCGCGGCGCCGTCGGCGCTCGCGTCCGACCGCATCTACTTCGTGATGACGGACCGGTACGCGAACGGCGACCCGTCCAACGACACGGGCGGCTACAGCGGCGACCACACGCAAACCGGCTTCGACCCGTCGTCGCCCGCCTGGTGGCACGGCGGCGACTTCAAGGGCCTGACCGGCACGTGCACCGACACCGTCCACGGGCTCGCCCGGCTGAAGAAGCTCGGCTTCAACGCGATCTGGGTGACGCCTCCCGTCGTCAACCAGGTCGACGACGGCGGCACCGGCGGCTACCACGGCTACTGGGGCATGGACTTCACGAAGGTCGACCCGCACCTCGGCACCTCGGCCGACTTCAAGGCGTTCGTCGACTGCGCGCACAGCCTCGGGATGAAGGTGATCATGGACGTGGTCGTCAACCACACGGGCGACGTCGTCCAGCTCCAGGGCGGCTCCGCCTACGAGACCGGCGCCTACCGCGACTGCCACGGCAAGAAGTTCGACCCGGCGCGCTACGTCGGCAAGAAGACGTTCCCGTGCCTCGCCGCCAAGAACATGCCGAAGGTGCCGTTCGTCTTCCCGGCCCAGAAGCACGCGAAGTCGCCGGCGTGGCTCAACGACCCGCTCAACTACCACGACCGCGGCGACATCGACTTCAACGGCGGCGACCAGCAGTCCTACGAGTGGGGCGACTTCGTCGGGCTCGACGACCTCTTCACCGAGAAGCCGAACGTCGAGAAGGGCCTCGCCCAGATCTACGCGAAGTGGGTGACCGACTACAAGCTCGACGGCTTCCGCGTGGACACCGCCCGCCACGTCAACGCCGGCTTCTTCAAGCTCTGGGTGCCGCAGATCCTCGCCGCCGCGCGCTCGGTCGGGGTGAAGGACTTCTCGATCTTCGGCGAGGTCTTCGAGACCGACGCGATCGACGTCTCGGCGTTCGTCCGCAACCGCGGCCTGCCGAGCGTCCTCGACTTCCCGTTCCAGAACGTCGCGTCCGGCTACGCCGCAGGGCAGTCCGGCGCGCTCGGCCTCGCCCACCGGCTCGAGGACGACGACTACTACCGCACCGCGAACGGCGTCGACCCGACCTTCCCGACCTTCCTCGGCAACCACGACATGGGGCGGGCGGCGTACGAGATCGAGGTCAACGGCGGCGGCAGCGGCGACACGCTGCTGCGGCACGTCCTGCTCGGCTACGACCTCATGTACCTGCTCCGGGGCGCGCCGACCGTCTACTACGGCGACGAGGTCGGGATGATGGGCAGCGGCGGCGACCAGCAGGCGCGGCAGGACATGTTCCCGACCGAGGTGCAGGACTGGCAGACGCAGACGAGGGTCGGCTCGCCGCCGATCGGGAGCGGCTCCTCGTTCGACGTGACCGACAACCCGATCGAGCTCGAGCTCGCGAAGCTCGGCGCGCTGCGGGACGCGATCCCGGCGCTCTCGACCGGCTGGTCGGTCGTCCGCTACGCGAAGGGCCCGCTGCTCGCGGTCAGCCGCATCGACCCGGTCTCGAAGCAGGAGGTCGTGGCCGTGTTCGACAACGGTACGGACTCCGCGAGCGTCCAGGTGCAGACCGCGACCCCGTCCTCGACCTGGACGCAGCGGCTCGGCACGCCGGTGCCGTTCGCGCAGCCGCGCAGCGACGCGACCGGCAAGCTGACCGTGCCGGTGGACGCGAACACGGCCGTCCTGCTCACGGCCGACTCGGCGATCCCGGACGCGCACGCGCCGACGCCGACGGTCAAGGTGAGCGGCGACCCGCTGACCGACTTCTGGACGGTCTCGGCGAGCGTGCCCGGCACGGCGCCGGTCAGCGTCGCCTTCTTCGTCAAGCGCAGGGCCGGGGGCTGGCGGCGGCTCGACGTCGACACGTCGTCGCCGTACCGCGCCTTCCTCGACCCCGCGACGTTCAAGAAGAACGAGCCGGTGCAGCTCGCGGCGATCGCCCGCGCGCTCGACGGGACCACGGCCGCCTCCAAGGTCGTGAGCTTCCGCGTGCACGGGCGCTGACAGCGGCGGGCGGCCGGGCTCCGACGGCCGCCCGCTAGCGTCCCGCCGTGGCGTTCCTCCCGGTCGCCGGGCCGTTCGACCTCGCGCTGACGACGGCGCGCTTCCGCGCCTTCGGCGCCGACCGCGCGAACGCGTGGGACGGCGCGCTGTACCGGGTCGCCGGCGGGCGCGAGCTGCGGATCGCGGCCGCGCCGGGCGGGGTGGACGTCGAGCCGCTCGACGCGGCGAGCGAGCCGGTCGTGCGGATGCTGCTCGGGCTCGACTTCGCGCTCGAGCCGTTCTACGCGTGGGCGGCGGGCGAGCCGGTGCTCGCGCCGGTCGTCGCGCGCTTCCCGGGCTTCCGGCCGTCGCTGACGCCGGACCCGTTCGAGGCGCTCGTCGTCTCGATCACGGCGCAGCAGGTCTCGCTCTTCTCCGCGGTCGCGATCCGCAACCGGCTGATCGAGCGCTTCGGCGTCCGGCACGCGGTCGCGTGGGAGTTCCCGTCGCGCGACCGGCTCGCCGCCGCGAGCGAGGAGGAGCTCGTCGCCGTCGGCTTCTCGCGCCGCAAGGCCGAGTACGTCGTCGGGCTCGCGCGCTCCGGCCTCGATCTCGGCGAGCTGGCGGCGCTCCCGGACGACGAGGTGAAGGCGCGGCTCGTCGCGGTGCGCGGCCTCGGCGAGTGGACGGCCGACTGGTTCCTCGCGCGCCACCTGGCCCGGCCGCGGGCGTGGCCGGCGGGCGACCTGGCGCTGCGCAAGGCGGTGACGGGTCTCTATGGTGAGGTCGACGTCCGCGCCGCGGGCGAGCGCTTCGAGCCGTTCCAGAACCTGACCGCGCACTACCTCCTGGCCCAGTTCCTGCAGCCGTGATCCGGGAAGCAACCGCAGCCGACCTGCCGCTCGTCCGCGAGCTCTGGGGCGAGTTCGAGGCCGAGATCCCGGACGAGCCGTGGCGGCCGCCGGACGACGACGCCGAGGCGCTCGAGCAGGCGGTCGCCGAGGGCACGGTGCTGCTCGCGGAGGACGAGACGGGCGCGGTCGGCCTCGCGGCCGCCCGGCGGCGGGAGCGGCTCGTCTTCCTGATGGTGCTCTACGTCCGTCCGCGGGCCCGCCGCCGCGGCGTCGCGCACGCGCTCGTGAGCGAGCTCGTCTCGACGCAGACGGGCGACGCCGAGATGCTGGAGCTCGCCGTGCTCGCGTCCAACGAGGCCGCGCGCGCCGTCTACGAGCGGTGGGGGCTGCGGCCGGTCGAGCTGATCCTCGGAGCGCCGCTCGCCGAGCTCGGGCGCCGGCTCGCCGCGCCGGTGGGGCCGACGTTCGGCTCGATCCACGTCCAGACCGACGACGCCGGCGCCGTCGAGCGCGCCGTCGAGAAGGCGCTGCCTCGCCTCGGGCGCTCGGCGGGGACGAGCGTGACCGGCCCGGCGAACGGCTGGGTCGCCGTCCACGACGAGCTCTGCGACCGCGACCCGGACGTCCTGCGGCGGCTCGCGAAGGAGCTGTCCTATGCGCTTCCGGCGGTCACGGTCGCGCTCGGGCTCGAGCAGGGCGCGGTCGTCCGCTACAACCTCTTCGACCGCGGCGGCGCCGTCGACGAGTACCTGTCGGTGCCGGAGTTCTACGGCGCGCTGCCGCCCGGCGACGTCGTCGCGCTCGGCTCGAACCCGACCGTCGTCGCGCGGCTGACCGGCGCCGACGCGCGCCGAGTGCGCGAGGTGGCGCGGACGGCGCGGTCGGCGGCCGAGCTGCCGCCGGCGCTCGAGCTGCTCCGCCAGGTCGCTGACGTGATGGGGGTCTCCGGGGCCGACCACGGGTACGAGGGCGGCGCATGAGCCTCGTCCTCTACGACGCGCCCCGCTGTCCGTACTGCGCGCGCGTGCGCATCGTCCTCGCCGAGAAGGGCGTCGAGCACGACGTCGTCGAGATCGACCTCGCCGACCGGCCGGCGTGGCTGTACGCGAAGAACGCGTCCGGCCGCGTGCCGGTGCTCGAGGAGGACGACGCGCCGCTGCCGGAGTCGGTCGTGATCATGGAGTTCCTCGAGGAGCGGTATCCGGAGCCCGCGCTGCTCCCGGCCGACCCGGCGGAGCGGGCGCTCGTGCGGCTCGCGATCCATCGCGCCGACGAGCTGACGACGCCGTACTACGCGCTCCGCCGCGGCGAGGACGGTGCGCGCGAGCGGCTGGACGAGCAGCTCGGACGGCTGGACGCGGCGCTCGGCGGGCGGCCGTGGCTGGCAGGCTCGGGGTACGGGCTCGCCGACGCGGCGTACGTGCCGTGGATCCTGCGGGCGCGCGACATGCTCGGCGTCTCGCTGGAGGGGTTCCCGGCGCTCTCGGACTGGCTGGCGCGGCTGCTCGAGCGGCCGGCGGTCGCTGCCGAGGCGGAGATCGTCGCGGCTCTGTAGGTTCTCGCTCGTGGCGGAGTCGGAGTTCCCGAGGGTCGTGGACGCGTCGTGGCTCGCCGAGCATCTCGGCGAGGACGATCTCGTCGTCGGCGACGTGCGCGGCCCGAACGCGCACATGCGCGGCCACATCCCCGGCTCTCGGCCGCTCGTGCTCGGCTCGCCGCCTCCCGGCGCCGACGAGGCGACCGTCCGGGAGCTGGCGAAGGAGATCGGCCTGCGGCTGCGGCGGCACGGGATCGCCGGCCGCGAGCGGCTCGTCCTCGTCGACCGCGGCGACGGCGTCGGCGCGATGCCGGCGGCGCAGATGGCCGAGCTCGCCGGGCATCCCCGCGTCGCGATCCTGCTCGGCGGCATCGCCGCCTGGCAGGGCGAGCTCGCGGAGGGCGCGGTCGAGCTGGAGCCGCTGCGCGAGTCGCAGGCGGAGCTCGAGCCGAACCTGCGCGCGCTGCCGACCCGCCAGGAGCTCGCCTCGCGCCTCGGCGACGACTCGCTCCTGATCCTCGACGTGCGCCGCGAGGACGAGTACACCGGCCGCGGCGGCAGCGCCTGCGACCCGCGCCAGGGCCACATCCCCGGCGCGAAGCACCTGCAGGTGGACCGGCTGTTCGCCGGCCCGGGGCAGCCGGAGTCGCCGGAGCGGATCCGCGAGCTCGTCGGCGCGCCCGAGGGGGCGGAGGTCGTCGCGTACTGCCATTCGGGCTCGCGCTCGGCGCTGGCGACGCTCGCCCTGCGGAGCGCCGGCTACGACGCGCGCAACTACGCCGGCTCGTGGCACGAGTGGTCGCGCCACGCCGACCTCCCGCTCGAGCGCTGACGACCGGGGTCAGACCCGGGTCTGACCCCGGTTTTACGGGTTGCGAAGAGTACCGCGCCGGTGGATTCGGCTCGACAAGCGGGATTGCGGGCCGCGGGCGCGCTGCGCGCGGTGCCAGACGTGGTGACGAGACCGTCACGAGAGTGCAACGAGCGCGACCCCTCCGGCGACCGCCGCGGCGCCGGCCAGGCGCTCGAGCGTGACCTGCTCGCGCAGGAACACCGCGGCGAGGGCGGCCGCGATCACGACGCTCGTCTCCCGCACCGCCGCGACCGCCGGCGCCGGGGCGAGGCGGAGCGCGGCGAGGAAGAGGGCGTACGCGCCGAACGAGCCGACCGCCGCGCCGACCGTCGTCCAGCGCAGCTCCGCCCGCAGCGCGGCGCGGCCACGCCTCGCCGCGACGAGCGGCAGCGCGAGGAGCGCGAGCGGCGCGAGCACGAGCTCGAGGTACGGCACCGCCGCCGCGTGGTGGAGCCCGTCCTTGTCGACGAGCGTGTACGACGCGATCGCGCAGCCGATCGCGAGCCCGACCGCGACGCCCTCCGCGCCGCGCCGCAGCCCGCGCACGAACACGACCCCGGCCGCGACCAGGCACACGCCCCCCGCCTCGCCCGCCGAGACGCCGCGGCCGAGCACGACCGCCGTCCCGAGCAGCACGAGCACCGGCGCCGAGCCGCGCGCGACCGGGTACACGACCGAGAGCTCCCGCCGCCGGTACGCGGCCACGAGCAGGACGAAGTACACGCCCTCGAGCGCCGCCGACGCCGCGACGTACGGCGCGACCGCCCACGAGGCGCGCCATGTCGCGGCCGCCACCGGCGCGTAGAGCGCGACCGAGAGCCCGAGCACCGCGGCCGTCCGCGCCTCCACGTCCGCCGACCCGCGGAGGAGCACGTTCCAGGACGCGTGCAGGACGGCCGCGGCGAGCGCGAGCCCGAGCGCCTCAGGCGGCACGCGCGGCGAGCGACTCGGCCACGGCGAGGAACGCGCGGCAGAACGTCCGGCCGAGCTCGTTCCACGCGCCGATCCGGGCCCGCGTCTCGGCCCGCAGCGCGTCGGGATCCTCGGGCGGGTCGTCCTCGTCCGCGATCCACCCGAGCAGCTGCGGCTCGGTCACCTCCGGATGGAACTGGACGCCCCAGCACGTCTCCCCGAGCCGGAATCCCTGCGTCGCGCGCTCGCTCCGGGCCAGCTCGACCGCGCCGGCCGGGACGCCGTAGGTGTAGTGGTGCCACTGGAGCGCGTCGAAGCGGCGCGGCAGCGACCCGACGACGGGATCCGCGACCCCCTCGTCCGTCAGCTCGACCTCGTACCAGCCGATCTCCGGCTCCTGCAGCGGCCCGACCCACGACCCGGCCGCCCGCGCCAGCAGCTGCACGCCGAGACAGATGCCGAGCGTCGGCACGCGCCGCTCGAGCAGCCCCTGCAGCCAGATCGCCTCGTCGCGCAGCCACGGATGCCAGTCGTCCTGGTCGGCGTGCATCGTGCCGCCGAAGACGAGGAAGGCGTCGTAGGTGTCGAGCGGCCGCGGCGGGCCGGTGTTCCAGGCGAAGCTCCACTCGTCGAGCCGGTGCCCCGCCTCGGCGACGACCGGCGCGAACAGCTCGGTGCGCGCCTCGTCGGTGTGGACGACGGAGAGAACCTGCACGCGCGGACTCTACGCTCCGCCGCTCGCGGCGATCCCGTTCACGTCGAGCAGTCGCCGCAGCTGGCGCGCGTTCGTCGCCGCCTGCGAGACGCGTCCCAGCGGGTTGTCCGGATCCTGGGACGACGCGTTGTTGTTGAAGAAGGCGAACGCCTGCTCCGACTGGCCGGCGAGCTCGCGCAGCGGCGGCAGCCACTCCTCCAGCTCCTCGTCCGAGTACAGGTAGTCGAACCGCTCCGCGGCCGAGCCGCCGCGCTTGTTCCAGGTGCCGAGGTTGCGCCCGTGGAAGCGCACGTAGGCGGTCGGCGCGGTCGCGGCGACGACGGTCGGGACGAGGTTCTTCGCCGTGTCCGACTTCGGCGCGTCGACCGTCACGTACGCGGCGCCGATCCGCTCGAGGAACGCGAGCGACTCCGCGCGGTGCTCGTCGTCGAGCCAGGAGCGGTGTCGGAACTCGACGAGCATCTCGTCGCCGCCGAGCTGGTCGCGCGCCCACTGGAGGTAGTCGAGCGACGCGTCCTTGAAGACGACGTACGGCGGCAGCTGGAAGAGGATCCCGCCGAGCTTGCCGGTCGCGCGCAACGGCTCGAGCGCGTCGAGGAAGAGCCGGAACACCTGCCCGCGCAGCTCGCGCGGCGGCCGGTCGACCCGGCCGCGCTCGTCGACCGGCATCTCGGCGCGCAGGTCCTCCGGGATCGTCTCCGCCTTCACCGGGTGCCGCGTCATCAGGCCGAACGCCTTCACGTGCATCGTGAACCCGTCCGGTGTCCGGTCGGCCCAGCCCTGCACCATCGACTCGGCCGGCAGCCGGTAGAAGGTCGAGTCGACCTCGACCGTGTCGAACACCTGTGCGTACCATGCGAGACGCTCCTTCGCGGGCAGCTTCGGGGGGTAGAACCACTTGGAGAGGGCCTCGTCGGCCCACGAGCAGGTGCCGATCCTGACCGTCGCCGCCACGGCCGGAGCATAGGCGTCTCATGCTGGTCTACGTCCTGAAACGGCTCGGGTGGTCGGTCGTCGTCTTCCTGACGACGATGCTGCTGACGTTCGCGCTCATGCGCGGGATCGGCGGCACGCCGTTCCACGCGAGCGAGGGCTCGTCCGTGCCGCTGCCCGTCCAGTACCGGCTCTCCGACTACTACCGCCTCGACCAGCCGTGGCCGGTGCAGTTCGGCGTCTACCTCTGGCACATCGTCCGGCTCGACTTCGGGCCGATGCTGAGCTACCGCGACGCGAGCCTGACACCGGTGATGAAGGAGGCGGTCCCGGTCTCGCTCGAGCTGAGCGGGCTCGCCGCCGCGGTCGCGGTCGTCGTCGGCTTCGCGCTCGGACTGCTCGCCGCGCTGCGCCGCGGACGGCTCGCCGGGGCCGCGCTGACCGCGCTCGCGAGCGTCCTCGTCGCGGTGCCGGTGTTCCTCTTCGCCGAGATCGGCCGCGAGTACGTCGCCGGCACGCCGTTCGCGACCGCCGGCTGGGGAAGCCCGCGCAGCGAGTGGCTGCCCGTGCTCGTCCTCGCGCTCGCGCCCGCCGGCTACATCGCGCGCCTCGTCCGGGCGGGCGTCGTCGAGGCGCTCGGCGAGGACTACGTCCGCGCTGCGCAGGCGAAGGGGCTCCGGCGCCGGCGTGTGCTGCTCGCGCACGTGCTCCCGAACGCGTTGACGCCGTTCCTCGCGGCCGCGGTGCCGGTGCTGGCGCTCCTGATCACCTCCGCGTTCTTCGTCGAGCAGACCTTCCGGATCCCGGGCGCCGCGTCGCTCTTCATCGAGTCGGCGGACCGCCGCGACTACCCGGCCGTGCTCGGGCTCACCGCCGTGCTCGCGCTGCTCGTCGTCCTCTCGACGCTCGCCGCCGACGTCGTCGCGGCCGCGCTCGACCCGCGACTGCGCGAGGCGCGGCGATGATCCGCCGGGTCGGCTCCGACCTCGTCCGCAGCGGCGCCGGACTCGCCGGTCTCGCGCTGCTGCTCGCCGTGACCGGGTTCGTCGTGCTCGTGCCGTGGCTGTGGGAGCCGGGCGCGAACGCGATCGACTTCTCGGTCGCGAAGCAGCTGCCGAGCGCCGCCCACCCGCTCGGGACGGACTTCTTCGGCCGCGACCTGCTCGCGCGCCTCGCCGTGGGCGGCCGCGAGTCGCTCGCGATCTCGGGCGCGGCGCTCGCGATCGTCCTCGTCGTCGGCTTCGTCTACGGCGCCGCTGCGGCGATGCTGCCGCGTCGCCTCGACGCCGCGCTGATGCGGCTCGTCGACTCGCTGCTCGCCGTCCCGCGCTTCCCGGTGATCGTGATCGTGCTCGTCGTGTTCGGCCAGACGACGAACGCGCTGACGGTCGTGATCGCGCTCGCGCTCGGCGGCTGGATGATCCCGGCGCGGCTCGTGCGCCTCGAGCTCGTCTCGCTCCGGCAGCGGCCGTTCGTGCTCGCGGCGCGCTCGCTCGGGGTCGGCCCGCTCCGGCTCGTGCGCCTGCACCTGTTCCCGAACGCGGTCGGCGTCCTGCTCGTCGCCGCCTTCCTCGAGCTGCCGACGCTCGTCCTCGGCGAGGCGTTCGCGTCCGCGCTCGGGCTCGGGATCACGCCGCCGACCGCGACGTGGGGGAACATCGCCTACGACGGGATGGACGAGGGGCGCGTCTGGCAGGTCTTCCTGCCGAGCGTCGCGATCGCGCTGTTCGCGATCGCCGCGAACCTGCTCGCCGACGGGATCCAGGAGGCGCTCGGCGCCGGCGTCGGCGGGCGCGGCAGGCTCGGCATGGCCCTCGAGCGGGCGCTGCGCGCGCTCTTCGGCCGGCCGCGGCGGCTCAGCGCGTCGGCACCCTGAGCAGCGACAGCTTCAGCGTCGCGCGCCCGACCGTGATCGAGGCGCCGGCCGGCGCCGGCTGCGTGTAGACGCCGTCCGCGCCGGAGGTGGCGGCGAGCGTGACGACGAGCTTCCTCCCGCGCGGCAGCTTCGCGACCTCGTCGAGCAGCTTGATCGTCACGACGCCGGACGCCCTCCCGATCCGCGCCGCTCCGAGCGTCACCGGGGTCGCGCTCCCGGCGACGTAGACGGTCGCGACGAGCCGCGGCCAGCTCTTCGCGCCGGAGTAGCGGACGACGACGCTGCCGCCGCCGAAGCTCTCGTGCGGGCCGCCGGTGAGCCGCGCGGCCCGCGAGACGCTCCGCCCGGGGAGGAGCGTCGCCGTCCCGGGGAGCGCCACGCTCGCCGTCCGCGTCGCGGGCAGGCCGGCGTAGCTGCTCGTGCGGCCGTCCCAGGGATCGTGCGCCAGCTCGACCTGCTTCGCGGCGTCGATCCCGTTCGCCGTCCCTCGGAGCCAGCGGTCGAACCACGTCACGACCTCGCCGAGGTAGACGGGCGCCTCGTCGGCCGGGTTCGCCGCGGGCGCGTGCCCGAGGTCGCCGACGTACAGCCGCTTCGGGCCGGGGAGGAGCCGGTAGGCCGTGAGCGCCTGGTCGAGGTCGAAGAGGTAGTCGCGGCGGCCCTGGAGGATCAGGGTCGGCGTCCCGAGCTCCTGCAGCGCGTTGCGCGCCGAGCGGGTCAGCGTCTGCTTCGTCACCGCGGCCGTCACCGCGCCGCCGAGCAGCGCGTCGCGCGCCGCCGCCAGCTCGGGATCCCAGCGCTCGGCCGGGACCGCGGCCGCGATCTGCGCGACGATCCCCGCCTTCGGGACGTTCTGCGGAGCGAGCGCCGTGCCGAGGCTCGTCCACGCGAGTGACGGCGCGATCGCCGCGAACGGGACGCCCGCGACGGCGGCGTTCCAGACGGCGCCGCCGCCGAGCGAGACGCCGTAGGCGCCGATCTGCGTGTCCGAGACGTCCGGCCGCGCGGCGAGCCACGCGAAGAGGTCGCGGGCGTCCTGCGTCTCGGCCGGCCCGTCGAGCCCGAATGCCCCGCCGGAGGCGCCCGTCCCGCGCGCGTCGCACGCGAGCGAGGCGTACCCGGCGGGCGCGAACACGGACTCCGCGACCGCCTCCATCGCCGCGTGCGTCTGGCCGAGCCCGTGGAAGAGCAGCAGCCCGGGCCAGCCGCCCTCGGGCGGCGCCCCGTCCGGGAGGACGAGCCCGCACGCGAGCGCGGTGCCGTCCGTGGCGGTGACGGTCAGCTCCTGCGGCGCGGCGGCCGCGGCGGGCCCCGCGCACGCGAGCGCGACGACCGCGACGACGAGGAACCTGCGCAGACCCACGCCCCGTGAGCCTAGCCCGATCTTCCGCCGCCGGGGCGCGCGTAGCCCCCTCGCGCGGCACGCTTCCGTCACACTCCAGGCACGGGGTCTGACCCGGGTCTGGCACCGGTCGTGGGGGTTGCGGAGGCGGCGCGGCGGGGGAACCGCGTTCTGCGGGCGGGCTCGCCCGGACGTCACGGTTCCGTGACGGTGTCTGGCACCGTCGCGGAAGTGTCACGGGAGCGTGACCGGCCGCCTCCGCGCACCCGTAAGATCGCGTCCATGGACTCGCGCCCCGTCGGCGTCTTCGACTCCGGAGTCGGCGGGCTCACCGTCCTCCACGAGTGTCTCGTCACGATGCCGCACGAGGACTTCGTCTACCTCGGCGACCACGCGCGGCTGCCGTACGGGCCGCGCCCGCTCGAGGAGGTGCGGCGCTTCGCGCGCGAGATCGGCGCCTTCCTCGAGACCCAGGGCGTGAAGCTGATCGTCGTCGCCTGCAACACCGCGACCTCGGCCGCGCTGCCGCAGCTGCAGGAGGAGCTGACCGTCCCGGTCGTCGCCGTGCTCGCGCCGGAGGCGCACGCGGCCGTCCAGGCGACCCGGAACCGCCGCGTCGGCCTGCTCGCGACCGAGGGCACCGTCGAGTCCGGCCGCTACCGCGACCTCGTCCACGCGCTCGACGCGGGCGTCTCGTTCCACGCCGTCGCCTGCCCGCGGCTCGTGCCGCTGATCGAGGCGGACGAGCCGGATCTCGGCGAGACGGAGGCGGCCGTCCGCGAGTACGCGGCGCCGCTCAAGGAGCAGGGCGTCGACACGGTCATCCTCGGCTGCACGCACTACCCGCTGATCCGGCCGATCTTCCAGCGCGTCTTCGGCCGCGACGTGACGCTCGTCTTCTCGGCCGAGGAGACCGCGCGCGAGGTGGCCGAGACGCTCGCGCGCAAGGGCGTCGAGAACGACACCGCCCGCGAGGGCGACTACCGCTTCCTCACGACCGGCGACCCGGAGGCGTTCCGCGCGATGGGCCGCCGCTTCCTGCAGCTCCCGATCGGCCAGGTCGAGCAGGTCGCGGTCGCCCGGCTGGAGGCTGGAAGCGCCGCCGGCGAAGCCGGCGACGCCCGGCAGGAGACCGGGACGCACAAGGCGTCCCGGGGGGAGGCGGCCGCATGAGCGGGCGCGAGGGAGGCCGCCGCCCGGACCAGCTCCGGCCGCTCGCGATCGAGCCGGACTACCTCGAGAACCCGCACGGCTCGGCGCTGATCGTGCAGGGGCGGACGAAGGTGCTCTGCACGGCAATGATCCAGGACGAGGTGCCGCGCTGGCTGCGGAACAAGGGCCGCGGCTGGCTGACCGCCGAGTACTCGCTCCTGCCCGCCTCGACCGGCGACCGGGTCGAGCGGGAGGCGTCGCGCGGCAAGCAGCAGGGCCGCACGGTCGAGATCCAGCGGCTGATCGGGCGGGCGATCCGGGCGGTCGTCGACTTCCAGGCGCTCGGCGAGCGGACGATGTGGCTCGACTGCGACGTCCTGCAGGCGGACGGCGGCACCCGCTGCGCGGCGATCTGCGGCGCGTACGTCGCCGGGATGCGCGCGCTCGAGCGCTTCGGCCTCTCCCGCGCGTTCCGGGACTCGGTCGCCGCGGTCTCGGTCGGCGTCGTCGACGGCGTCCCGCTGCTCGACCTCGACTACTCGGAGGACTCGAGCGCGGACACGGACATGAACGTCGTCATGACCGGCGACGGCCGCCTGATCGAGGTGCAGGCGACCGCCGAGCGCGACCCGTTCGCCCGCGAGACGCTCGACGAGCTGCTCGAGCTGGCGGCGGCCGGGATCGCCGAGATCGGGACGCTGCAGGCGGAGGCCGTGGCGCGTGAGCTCCCCTAGCATCCTGGCTGCGGCCGCCGTCCCGACGCTCGACTGGCCGGACGTCCTGCTGCGGCTGTTCGTCGCCGCCGCGCTCGGCGGCGCGATCGGGCTCGAGCGCGAGCTGCGCGAGCGGCAGGCCGGGCTGCGGACGCACCTCGTCGTCGCGGTCGGCTCGGCGCTCTTCACGCTCGTCTCCGCCTACGGCTTCACCGACTTCATCGCCGGCGCGGGCGCGCAGCGGGTCGACCCGACCCGGATCGCGGCGCAGATCGTGAGCGGGATCGGCTTCCTCGGCGCGGGCGCGATCATCCGCCAGGGGCTCTCGGTGCGCGGGCTGACGACCGCCGCCTCGCTCTGGCTCGTCGCCGCGATCGGCATGGCCGCCGGCGCCGGCTACTGGGACGCGGCGGTGATCGCGACCGCGGGCGCGCTCTTCACGCTCGGGCCGCTGCGCGTGCTCGCGTACCGGATCGTCAGCCGCTACCGGCCGGAGCGCGACCGGCTGCTCGTCGAGATCCCGGCCGGCGGCAGCCCGGCCCCGATCATCGAGGCGATCGAGCGCTGCGGCGGCCGCGTCGTCTCCCTCGACGTGACGCAGGAGGGCGACCGCCGCTCGGTCGCGGTCGACGTCGAGCTGAGCCGCGCGATCGAGCCGGTCTCGGTCGTCGCCGGGGTCGCGGAGATCGACGGCGTCCTCGAGGTGCAGTGGACGGACTGACCGCGGTGCTGTGCTCGCGCAACGCCCACAAGGCGCGCGAGCTGGAGCGGCTCCTGCCCGGGTGGCATGTCGAGCCGCTCGACCGGGACGACTACCCGCCCGAGACCGGCGACACCTACTACGACAACGCGGTGATCAAGGTCGCGTTCGGCCGCGTCCACACGAACGCGGCCGCGTGGGTGCTCGGCGAGGACTCCGGGATCGAGGTCGAGGCGCTCGACGGCCGCCCCGGCGTGCTCTCGGCGCGCTACGCCCCGGAGGGCCCGCCCGCGGTCGCGAAGCTGCTCGCCGAGCTCGACGGCGTCGGCGAGCGCCGGGCCCGCTACGTCTCGGAGCTCGTCCTGGTCGCGCCGCACCCCGACGGGCAGGAGTTCCGGGGCACGGGCGTCCTCACCGGCTCGATCGCGCTCGAGGCGCGCGGCCACGAGGGCTTCGGCTACGACCCGGTCTTCGTCCCCGACGGCGAGGAGCGGACGGTCGCCGAGCTCGGAAACGACTGGAAGAGCGTCAACTCGCATCGCGCCCGCGCGGCGCACGCCCTGCTGGAGAGCCTCCGTGCGGCGGGCCGCTAGCGCGCTCCTCGCCGCCGCGGCCGTGCTGGCGGCCGCCGGCTGCGGGAGCGGCTCGCCGAAGGTCGACCGCACCTTCGCCCAGTTCCTCGCGAGCCCGCAGGGCGCGACGTGGGCGAACCGCTTCCCGCACCAGCCGGGCAGCCGCCCCTGCACCGCGCACGACCCGAAGCTCGACGAGCGGGTGCCGGCGACGTGCTCGACCGCGCTCTCGCTCGGCGACCACAAGCTCGTCGTCGCGACCTTCACCGTCTCGTGGAGCCACGGCAGCCGCGCCCGCACCTGGTTCGTCTTCCTCCGCCGCGGCGGCGAGGTCGACCACGTCACCCGCGAGGGAGCTCCCGGCTAGTCGTCTCCGGCTCCGCGGCGCTCGGCCCACCACCAGTTCAGCTCGGCGCCGAACACGATCACGTTCGCCATCACGTACAGCCAGAGCAGCAGGATCGCCGGCCCGCCGAGCACGCGCAGCGTGACGTTGACGTCCGCGTAGCGCACGAAGACCGGCAGCACCTGGAACGACGCCTCGAGCACGACCGCCGAGGCGACCGCGCCGGGCAGCGCGGCCGCGACCGTCATCGGCGCGTTCGGCAGCAGCCGGTAGACCGAGACGAGGAAGAGGAAGACGCCGAGCAGCGAGACCGTGACCGAGAGCAGGTACGCGACGGCCGAGCTCGTGGCCACGCCGGGCAGGTAGCGCCGCAGCCCCTCGACGCCGATCGCGCCGACGACGAGGCTCGCGAAGAGCGTGATCAGCGAGCCGGCCATCATCGCCGCCGCGATCCCCTTCCCGTGCAGGAAGGAGCGGTTCGGCCGGCCGTAGACGATGTTGAGCGCCGACTCGAGGGCGCTGAAGAGCGACGTCGACGACCAGAGCAGGCCGACGCCGCCGATGATCCCGAGCGCGGTCGCGTTCTCCTGCACCGAGCGGACGAGCTTGAGGATGCTCTGCAGCGAGCTGCCCGGGAACGCCCGCGACAGCTCCTGCACGAAGAAGTCGGAGGCGTCCGCGCGGTGGGCGAGACCGAGCAGGGCGAGCGCGAGGAAGACGAGCGGCACGAACGAGAGCAGCGCGAAGTAGGCCACCATCGCGGCCAGATGGGTGCCGCGGTCGGCGAAGAACTTGTGCACGAGCTGGCGCCGCCGGATCCGCACGAGTGGGAGTCTGCACGGTGCTAGGGTCGGACCATGGACGCAGCGCAGGCGCTCGCCGACCTGACCGAGATCTCGTCCCAGATCGAGGCCGCCGTCCTGTTCGCCGCCGACGGCTCCGTCCTCGGCTCGACGGGCGCGGACGACGGCGCCGCCGCCGAGCTCGCGCGCGGCGCGGGCGAGCTGCTCGAGCACGCGTCCGGTCTTCGCGACGAGGGCGGCACGGTGACGCAGGTCGAGGCGTCGACGCCGGAGGGGAGCGTCTTCGTCGTGCGCGACGGCGAGCGCGGGATCGTCGCGCTGACGGCGCCGAACCCGACCGTCGGACTCGTCTTCTACGACCTCAAGAGCTGCCTCCGCGGCGCCGGCGGCGAGGAGAAGCCGAAGCGCCGCCGCCGCGCGGCGAAGCAGGAGGAGGGCGGCGACGATGCGTCGTAGGCTGCTCGGCCTGGCCGGCTTCGCCACCGGCGCGCTCGCCGGCACCGCGCTCTACCGGCGCTCGCTCGGCCGCCGCCGCGAGCGGCTCGACGTCTACTTCGAGGACGGGACGATGGTCTCGTTCGGCGAGCACTCGCCCGAGGCCGAGCGCCTGCTCCCGGTCGCCCGCCGCCTGCTCACGGTCCCGCGGCGATGACCGACGAGGAGCTCCGCGCCGCGCTCGTCGAGGCGGCCTACCTCGAAGGCGACTTCGTCCTCCGCTCGGGCAAGCGCTCCCGCTACTACCTCGACAAGTACCGCTTCGAGACGCGCCCCGACCTGCTCGGGCCGATCGGCGAGCGGATCGCGGCGACCGTGCGCGAGCACGCCGCGGACGCCGTCCGGCTCGCCGCGCCGGAGCTGGGGGCGGTCGCGCTCGCCGCCGCCGCGTCGCTCTCGGGAGGTTTGCCGTTCCTGCTCGTGCGCAAGGCGGCGAAGGAGTACGGAACCGGCAAACGGCTCGAGGGGGTGTTCGAGCCGGGCGAGTGCGTGTGCCTCGTCGAGGACGTCGTCACCTCCGGCGGCGCGCTCCTCGACTCCGTCGAGGCGTGCCGCGAGGCGGGTCTCGTCGTCCACACGGCGGTCTGCGTGGTCGACCGCGAGGAGGGCGGAGCGGACGCGCTCGCGAGGCACGCGGTACGGTTGCGGCCGCTCTTCCGGGCAGGAGAGCTGCTCGGGGGCGCGAAAACCCCCGCAAAACCGCATGGTTGAGCCGGAAACCCGGGCTTGGTAGGGTCGTTCCGGCTCCGCAAGCGACAACGACAGGAGGAGAAGCAGTGACGAAGCAGGAGTTCGTAGCGGAGGTGGCCCGGCGCGCGCAGCTGTCGAACCGCGACGCGGGCAAGGCTGTCGACGCGTTTCTCGACACCGTGGTGGACACGCTGAAGGGCGGCGGCGACGTGGCCTTCACCGGTTTCGGCAAGTTCTCGACCCAGCAGCGCGCGGCGCGCATGGGCGTCAACCCGCGGAATCCGGGCGAGAAGGTGCACATCCCGGCCGCGCGTGTTCCGAAGTTCTCGGCCGGCAGCGGTCTCAAGTCGGCCGTCAAGCAGTAGCCGATCGGCTCATCTCCTCCGAGGATCCAAGGGCCGCCCGTCACGGGCGGCCCTTTTGGTTTCGCGCCGCCCGTCACGGGCGCGAGCCGGGACGCCTTCTGGGCGGGGCGATAGCCTGTGTCTCGATGGCGACGGTGGTGACGAGCTTCGCGGATCGCCTCGCCGAGGCGGTCGAGCGCAAGCGCTCCCAGCTCGTCGTCGGGCTCGACCCGATGCCCGACCTCCTGCCCGTCGAGTTCCGGGCCGAGGAGCCCGCGGCGGGGGCGGCGCGCTTCTGCCGCGGCATCGTCGACGCGGTCGCGTCGTCCGCGGTCGGGGTCAAGCCGCAGGCCGCGTTCTTCGAGGCGCTCGGCCCGGCGGGCTGGTCGGCCTACGCCGAGGTCTGCGACTACGCCCGCGCCGCCGGGCTCCTCGTGATCGCGGACGCGAAGCGCGGCGACATCGGCTCGACCGCCCGCGCGTACGCGGCCGCGTTCGTCGAGCCCCGCGGGGAGGAGCCGCCGCTCGCGGACGCGGTCACCGTCAACCCGTACCTCGGCCGCGACTCGCTCGAGCCGTTCCTCGCCGCGTGCCGGCGCGACGGCGCCGGGCTCTTCTGCCTGGTCAAGACCTCGAACCCGGGCTCGGGCGACGTCCAGGACGCGCGCCTCTCCGACGGCCGGCCAGTCTGGCAGCACGTCGCGCGGCTCGTCGGCGACTGGGGCGACGAGCTCGTCGGCGACAGCGGCCTGTCCGCCGTCGGCGCGGTCGTCGGCGCCACCTACCCGCGCGAGGTGGCGGAGGCGCGGCAGCTGCTGCCGCGCGCGGTCTTCCTGCTGCCGGGCGTCGGCGCGCAGGGCGGCCGCCCCGCCGACCTCGCGGCCGCGTTCGAGCCGGGCCGCGCCGCCGGCCTCGTCGCCGCGTCGCGCTCGGTGCTCTACGCGTACCGCGATGAGGGCGGCGACTGGCGCGCCGCGGCTGCGGCGGAGGCGAGCCGGCTCGCCCGCGAGGTGTGGGCCGTCTCCGGCCCGTGAACCGCCGCGCCGCCGCCCGCGTCGCCGCCCCGGTCGCGTTCCTGCTCGGCGTGACGATCGCCGTGCTCCTGATCCACTCCGGCCTCCAGGGCGGGACGCGGACGACCACGACCGGCCCCGTCACCCAGGCGTCGACCGCGCCCGTGCCGAAGCCGGGCAAGACGGTGACGACGAAGACGGTCGGCGCCCGCTTCTACGTCGTCCGCAAGGGCGACACGTTCGGCGCGATCGCCGCGCGGGAGGGCACGACCGTCGCCGAGCTCGAGCGCCTGAACCCCGGCGTCAGCTCGAACAGCCTCCACGTCGGCCAGAAGATCCGCGTCCGTTAACCTCCGCCCGATGCGCCGGCTGCTCCTCGCCGCCGCCGTCGCCGCGGCGTCCGTCTCGCTCCTCGCCGGGAACGCCAGGGCCGCCACGCCGCAGGTGGACGCCCGCGCCTGGTACCTGGTGAACGCGACGAACGGCGAGGTGCTCGCGACCCACGACGCGCGGATGCGCGTCCCGATCGCGTCGATCACGAAGCTGATGACCGTCGTCGTCGCGCTCCAGCACCTGCAGCCGTCCGACACGGTCACGGTGGCGCGCCGCGCCGCCAAGGTCGGCGAGTCCTCGATCCCGCTCACGGCCGGGCAGCGGATCAGCGTCCGCGACCTGCTCGCCGGCGCGCTCATCCAGAGCGCGAACGACGCCGCCGACGCGCTCGCGGACGCGGCCGCGGGCGGCGACCAGGCGCAGTTCGTCGCCTGGATGAACGCCGAGGCGGCGAAGCTCGGCCTCCGCGACACGCACTTCGTCCGGCCGGACGGCCTCGACGCGCCCGGCCACCTCTCGAGCGCCCGCGACGTCTTTGTGCTCGCCCGCCGCGCGATGCGGATCCCGATCGTGCGGCAGCTCGTGGCGAAGCGGACGGCGACGCTCGCGGACGGCACCGTCGTCCACACCTGGAACGACCTGCTCGGGATCTTCCCCGGCCTGATCGGCGTGAAGACCGGCCACACGGACGACGCCGGCTGGTGCGAGGTCGCCGCCGCGAGGCGCTCCGGCTACACGATCTACGCCGTCGTCCTCGGCAGCCCGACCGAGGTCGTCCGCAACGACGCGCTGCGGCGCCTGCTCGCGTGGGGGGTCTCCCGCTACCGCACGGCGACCCTCGTGCGGGCGGGCGCCTACGGCGCGGTCGCGCTCGGCTACGGCCGAGGCTCGGTGCCGCTCGTCGCGACGACGCCGCTCGTCCGGCTCGTGCACGCCGACCGGCCGCTCGTCCGCCGCGTGGTCGCCGCGGCGACGGCGAGCCTGCCGCTGCGCCGCGGCCAGCGGCTCGGCAGGGTGGAGGTCTTCCAGGACGGGAAGCTGCTCGGGACGCGCCCGCTCGTCGCGGCGCGAAGCGTCGCGCGGCCGGGTCTCGGCGGCCGGCTCCGCTGGTACGCCACCCGGACCGTGCATGATCTCCTCGGGCTCTTCCCGTGATCGTCACCGTCACCCTCAACGCCGCGGTCGACCGGACGCTGACCGTCCCGAACTTCCAGTTCGGCCACCGGCACCGCGCCAGCCACAGCCTCACCTCCGCGGGCGGCAAGGGCATCAACGTCGCGCGCGCGCTCAAGCGCCTCGACACGCCGGTCGTCGCGACCGGGCTCGCCGGCGGGCGCACCGGGGACAGCATCGTCGAGGAGCTCGCGAACGAGGGCATCCTCAACGACTTCGTGCGGATCTCGGACGAGTCGCGCACGTCGATCGCGGTCGTCGACCCGACCGCCGGCTCGCTCACCGAGGTGTACGAGTGGGGGCCGGCCGTCCGGCCGGAGGAGCTCGAGATCCTGCTCGACAAGCTCCACTACCTCTCGCGTGTCGCCTCGGGCGTCGTCTTCTCCGGCTCGCTGCCCCGCGACGTCGGGAACGACTTCTACGGCGAGACGATCCGCGACCTCAACCGGCGCGGCGTCCAGTGCACGATCGACTGCGAAGGCGAGCCGCTGCGGCGCGGCGTCGAGGCGGAGCCGTTCCTCGTCTCGCCGAACCAGCGGGAGGCGGAGAGCCTGGTCGGGCAGGAGTTCATGGACGAGGAGGACTTCGTGATGGCGCTCGACACGATCGCCGACCTCGGCGCCCGCAACGTCCTGATCACGCAGGAGACGGCCTGCTTCGGGCTCTTCCGCGAGGAGCGCCAGGTGCGGCGCTTCCGCGCCTCGATCCCGCGGATCGAGCCGGTCGCGTCGGTCGGCGCCGGCGACGTGCTGCTCGGCGGCTTCCTCGCGCAGCGCTTCAACGGCCGCTCGCTCGACGACGCGCTCCGCACCGCGGTCGCGTGCGCGGCCGCCTCGGTGCTCGAGCTCGGCGCCGGCCGCTTCGACGCGCGCGAGGCGAACCGTCTCGCGGGCGGCGTCGAGGTCGCGGAGCTCGACCCGGTCTCCGCCTAGCCGCGGCCGCGAAGGAAGATCGCGCGGATCTCGGCCTTGCCGCCGCGGCGGTTCTCGGCCCACGCGAGCCGGCTGCCGGCGAGGGAGAGGCCGATCGGCCGCGACGAGGTCTTGACGAGCGTGCGGACCTTGCGCGTGTCGACGTCCGCCGCGCGGACGACGCGGCCGACCCGGAAGACGACGACCTGGTCGTTCGCCGCCAGCTCGGGCGCCGTCCCGGCCGGGACGCGGATGCTGCCGAGACGCGTCCCGTCCTCGGCGTCGAACCAGACGACGCGCTTGCGGCCGTGGCTCTCGACGAGCGCCGCGAGGACGTGCGGCGCGAGCGCGAGCGCGAGCGGCGTGCCGCCGGGACGCGCGCGCGAGACGAGCGTCCCGGTGCGCGCCGTCCGGACGAGCAGCGCGCGGGCGGGCGACGGCTGCGGGCGACCCCGGCCGTCGACGGTGACCGCGGGGACGTACGCGACACGCCCGGCCGCGGCCGCCACCTCGAGCGCCGGCCCGGTGTGCGGGACGAGCGGGTCGCCGCGGCCGACGATCCGGTGGATGCCGCCGCCGCGGATCCGCTTCGCGCACGAACCGCCCGCGAGGCAGGAGAGCTGGTCGACGTACGCGACCGTCGCGACCGAGTAGACGAGCGTCCTTCCCGAGCCGGCAACGTCGCCGAGCCAGAGGCCGGCGCCCGTCGTCGCGTGCGCGAGCTGGGAGAAGCGGCGCTCGCTCGGCGCGGTCACGGCGGCGCCGACGACGTAGTCGAACTCGGTCGTCGCCGTCTCGTGCAGCGTCCAGAGCGCGGCCCCGGTCCGGGCGGCGACGGCGAGGCGCGGCGGCGCGCCGGCGGTGTTCCAGCGGCAGGTGACCGTCCCGGACGTCTCCTTCGGCAGCGCCGCTCGGACGCCGCCGAGCGAGAGGACGTGCACGGTGTTGCAGCTGCGCTCGCCGGCCGTGAACCAGCTCAGGAGCTGACCGTCCTGGGCGAACGCGGTGATCGGCCGCGGGCTCGTCCAGAGCACCTGCACTCCCGATCCGGACGAGCCGGCGCCGACGAGCGAGAGGAGACCGGTGACCGCGAGGAGCGCGCGCAACGCGAGGCCACCGTAGCCCCGGCGTGTTATGCCGATGTCAGGGGCGCATCCGCTCAGGGTGGTACCATCCTCCCTCCTTGAGAGCCCCCGTGGAACACGGCGTTTCCGAACCCAGGCGGCCAGGCGGCGCCTGGGTTTCGTGCATTCAGGGGGCCGTCTCGTGAGCGTCGAGCTGCGCCCCGAGGACGTCCAGCGCCTGCTCGAGCTCGACCGCAAGTTCGCGCAGGAGGGGCTGACCTTCGACGACGTGCTGCTCGTGCCGGCCGAGTCGCAGGTGCTCCCGAACGACGTCTCGACGCGCGCCCGGCTCACCCGCTCGATCGAGATGCACATCCCGGTCGTCTCGGCGGCGATGGACACGGTCACCGAGGCGCGGCTCGCGATCGCGCTCGCGCGCGAGGGCGGGATCGGCATCCTGCACCGCAACCTCTCGATCGAGGACCAGGTCGCCGAGGTGGACAAGGTCAAGCGCTCGGAGTCCGGGATGATCGTCGAGCCGGTGACGCTCCCGCCCGTCGCGCTCGTGCGCGAGGCGCTCGAGCTGATGGCGCGCTACAAGGTTTCGGGCGTGCCGATCACCGACGAGGCGGGCGTGCTCGTCGGGATCCTGACGAACCGCGACCTCCGCTTCGAGAGCGACGTCGACCAGCCCGTCTCGGCGCTGATGACGGCGCGCGGCCTCGTCACCGCGCCGGTGGGCACGACGCTCGCCGAGGCCGAGGAGATCCTGCACCGGAACAAGATCGAGAAGCTCCCGGTGGTGGACGCCGACGGGCGGCTGCGCGGCCTGATCACGGTCAAGGACATCCAGAAGAAGATCGAGTTCCCGCAGGCGACGAAGGACGAGCAGGGCCGGCTGCGCGTCGGCGCCGCGGTCGGGGTCGGGCCGGACGCGCTCGAGCGCGCGCAGGCGCTCGTCGGCGCGGGCGCCGACCTGATCGTCGTCGACACCGCGCACGGCCACTCGCAGGGCGTCCTCGAGATGGTGGGCCGGATCAAGGACGCGGTCGCGGTCGACGTCGTCGGCGGCAACATCGCCACAGGCGAGGCGGCGCGGGCGCTGATCGACGCGGGCGCGGACGCGGTCAAGGTCGGCGTCGGGCCGGGGTCGATCTGCACGACGCGCGTCGTCGCCGGTGTCGGCGTGCCGCAGGTGACGGCGATCTACGAGTGCGCGCAGGTCGACGCCGACGATGGGGTGCCGGTGATCGGCGACGGCGGCATGCCCTCGTCGGGCGACCTCGCGAAGGCGCTCGGCGCCGGCGCGGACGCGGTCATGCTCGGCTCGCTGCTGGCCGGCGTCGAGGAGTCGCCGGGCGACGTGATCCTCGTCCAGGGCGAGCGCTTCAAGGAGTACCGCGGGATGGGCTCGCTCGGCGCGATGAAGGCGCG
>DASSNM010000083.1:0-21541 GCA_035688025.1 Gaiellaceae bacterium
CGGCTCGGGATCGGGCTCCGGCTCCGGCTCCGGCTCCGGGTCGGGTTCCGGTTCGGGCTCCGGCTCGGGCTCCGGCTCGGGCTCCGGCGCGGGCTCAGGTTCGGGTTCGGGTTCGGGTTCGGGTTCGGGTTCGGGTTCGGGCTCCGGCTCGGGCTCCGGCGCTGGCTCCGGCTCGGGTTCGGGCTCGGGTTCGGGCTCAGGTGCCGGCGCGGGCTCCGGCTCGGGTTCGGGCTCGGGCGCGGGTTCAGGCTCCGGCTCCGGCGCGGGAACCGGCTCAGGCGCGGGAACCGGCTCCGGCTCGCGGACGGGCAGCGGGATCGGCTGAGGCTCGGGCCGCCGCTCCTCGCTCGCGAGCGACTCGGCGAGCGGGCGGGCCTGCGGACGCGCCCGTCGCGGCTGATCGGGCTCGCGCCGGGGGGCGCGCTCCCGCTTCGAGCCGAAGCGGTCGCTCGCGAGCGCCGTCTCGAGCACCGCGACGATCGCGTACGCGACCGCGGCGGCGACGATGATCCCGATCGCGGACAGCCCTGCCGCGAGCGCCGCGATCGGCACCGCGATCAGGAAGACGGCCTCGACGGCGGTCCTGCCCCCGAACAGTCGCCGCATCGGGGAGCGCTAACCCTCGGCGGGCGGCTCGTCCTGCTCGCCGCCGCCCGCGTCCCCGCCGCCCGAGTCCTCCGGGGTCGCCGGGGGCTCTTCGGGGGGCGCCTCTGCCGCAGGCTCGTCCTCCGTCGCGGGCTGCTCCTCGCCGCTCTGCGGCGCTGCGACCGGCCCGGCCGCGAACGCCGCGGCGGGCGGCGGCGGCGCCGTGGACGCCTCCGCTGCGCTGACGATCGCGCTCGCGACCGAGGCGATCGCCTCCTGGCCGAGCCCGGCCGCCGCGAGCAGCTGCTCGGCGCCGTGCTGTGCCCGGGCGAGGACCGCGGCGGCCTGCGTGCGCGCCCACTCGAGCGTCGCCTCGACCTCGGCGCGCGCCGCGTTCGTCAGCTCCGTCGCCTGGTGGCGGGACTGCTCGAGCAGACGGTTGCCGCGCGCCTCCGCCTCCTGCAGCTCGCGCGTCGCGTCCGCGTTCGCCTTCGCGAGCAGCTCGCGCGCCTCCTTGCGGGCCGCGTTCAGCGCCTCGGCCCGCTGCCGCTCGCTCTCCTGCCGGTAGCGCTCGACCTCGGCCTCGCGCTCCTGCAGCTCGCGCTGCCGACGGCTGACCTCCTCCTCCGTCCGCGCCAGCTGCGTCGCGGACGCGTTCTGGGCGTCGAGCTCGATCGAGTCGGCGAACTCGGCGGCGGCGCGAATCAGGTGGAGCGCGTCCATGCGGACCGCGTGGCCGGTGGCCTCGACGGCCGCCCCCGCCCCCGGCCGCGCGCCGGCGACCTGGAGGACGCGGAGCTGCGCCTGGAGCTGCGCCACGTGGCGCCGGTAGGCGTCGAACGACTCGCGAACGCGCTCGGCGTCGAGGCCGTCCCCGACGCGCGGAATGTCCTCGAAGCGCGGCAGCGACGTCAGCGACGGCGCGGGTGCCGCACCCGGACCCTCGGTAGCCATCTTCTGCCAGCCCTCCTTACGACGACACGTTCACACGGGCACGCGGAAACACGCGCTCCCGGAAGTATGACTTCTCCATCGGCGGGTTGATACCTACGCTTGAGGCGGCGGCGCCGCGAGCCGGATCCCGAGCTCGGCGAGGGCGTCGTCCGGGAACGGCGTCGGGGCGCCGGTGAGCGGGTCGGAGCCGCTCGAGACCTTCGGGAACGCGGTCACCTGACGGATGTCGGGCTCGCGCGCGAGGAGCGCGACGAAGCGGTCGATCCCCATCGCGAAGCCGCCGTGCGGCGGCGCGCCCATCCGCAGCGCGTCGAGCAGGAAGCCGAACTTGGAGCGCTGCTCCTCCTCGCTCATGCCCATGACCCGGAAGACCGCCTGCTGGACGTCCGCGTCGTGGATCCGGATCGAGCCGGAGCCGAGCTCCCAGCCGTTCCAGATCAGGTCGTAGTGCTGCCCGAGGACGTGCGCCGGCTCGCTCTCGATCCGGGCCTCGTCGCCGGCGACCGGCGCCGTGAAGGCGTGGTGCATGAACGTCCAGCCACCGGTGTTCTCGTCCGCCTCGAAGAGCGGGAAGTCGAGGACCCAATGGAAGACGTCGAGCCCGGCCGGCGCCAGCTCCAGCTCGCGGCCGAGGTGCACGCGCAGACCGCCGAGCACGCGGGAGACGTTCTCCTCGCTGTCGGCGGCGAAGAGCAGCGTCGTCCCAGGCTCGGGCCGCAGCGCCTCCAGCTCGCGCTCCGAGAGGAACTTCGCGATCGGCGAGCGCACCTCGCCCGACTCGTCGCCGACGAAGTACGCGAGCCCCTTCGCCCCCCACTCCTTCGCGATCTCCTCGAGCCGGCCGAGGTCGGCGCGCGAGAACGCCCGCGGCGCGCGCAGGAAGCGGACGACGGGCGCGCCCGCGAAGACGCCGAACTCGGAGCCGCGTGTGACCTCGGTCGCGTCCTCGATCTCGAGCCCGTAGCGGAGGTCGGGCTTGTCGGAGCCGAAGCGGCGCATCGCGTCCGCGAAGGAGAGCCGCGGGAACGGCCGTTGCGGGGGCTGCTCGCCGGCGGCCTCGAACGCGGCGACGACGCACGCCTCCAGCACGTCGAGCACGTCCTCGCGGTCGACGAACGCCATCTCGAGGTCGAGCTGGCGGAACTCGAACTGCCGGTCGGCGCGGAGATCCTCGTCCCGCCAGCACGTGGCGATCTGGTAGTAGCGGTCGAGCCCGCCGACCATGCAGAGCTGCTTGAAGAGCTGCGGCGACTGCGCGAGCGCGAAGAACTTCCCCGGCTGGAGGCGCACCGGCACGAGGAAGTCGCGGGCGCCTTCGGGGGTGCCGCGGGTCATGCTCGGCGTCCAGACGTCGACGAACTCGCGCTCGTCCATGACGCGGCGGATCGCGCTGATCGCGGTGTGGTTGAGGCGCAGGTTGCGCTGCATCCGCTCGGTGCGCATGTCGAGCCAGCGGTAGCGGAGGCGCAGGTGCTCGTCGACGTTCTCCTCGTCGAGCTGGAAGGGGAGCGGCTCCGAGCGCGAGACGATCGTCAGCTCGCGCACCTGCACCTCGACCTCGCCGGTCGGCAGGTTCGCGTTGACGTTCCCGGGCGAGCGCGGCACGACCTCGCCGACCGCCTGCAGCACGAACTCGTTGCGGATCTCGTGCGCGGTGGCGGCCGCACCGGCGGCGAGTTCCGGGTTGACGACGAGCTGCACCTTGCCGGTGTGGTCGCGCAGGTCGACGAAGACGAGCCCGCCGTGGTCGCGGCGCGTGTCCGCCCAGCCGGCGAGCGTCACGGTGCGGCCCGCGTCCGCGGCGCGCAGGGCGCCGCAGGTGCTGTCGCGCCAGCTGCTCACAGCTCCGACACGTCCTCGACGACCCGGTCCTGCTCGCCGCGCCGGCGGATCTCGTAGCGGCCGTCCGCGCGCGCCACGACGACCGTGGCGGCGCCGCTGCGCTGCGCCTGTGTCAGCTGGCCCTTCATCGAGCGCCCAGCGTAGTCGGTGTCGACCGCCCGGCCCTCCGCTCGCCAGCGGGCGAGAAGCGGCAGGACGGCGGTCCGCAGCTCGGGCGACTCGACGACGACGAAGACGTCGAGACCCTGCGGCTCGGGCGCGGCGCCCTCGCGCTCGATCGCGAGCAGCAGCCGCTCGAGCCCGGCGCCGAAGCCGATCCCGGGCACGTCGGGGCCGCCGACGGCGGCGACGAGGCCGTCGTAGCGCCCGCCGCCGCAGATCGTCGAGTTGACGTTCTCCTCCGGGCCGACGAACTCGAACGTGGTGCGCGTGTAGTAGTCGAGCCCGCGCACGAGCGCCGGGTCGAGGACGTACGGGATGCCGTAGGCGTCGAGGTGGCGGCGGACGGCGTCGAAGTGCTCGCGGCAGTCGTCGCAGAGCGACTCGCCGATCTTCGGCGCCTCGTCGAGCGCGGCCCGGAGCGTCTCGTTCTTGACGTCGAACACCTGCAGGACGCTCGTCGCGCGCTTGTGCGCGACCTCCTCGTCGACGAGCTCCGGGTGGGCGTCGAGCCACTCCTCGAGCCGGGCGACGTACTGCGGCCGGCAGTTCGCGTCGCCGATCGAGTTCAGGTGCAGCTCCCACTCGGTGACGCCGAGCCGGCCGAGCAGGTCGACGTAGAACTGGAGCACCTCGGCGTCGACGGCGGGGTCGGCCGAGCCGATCGCCTCGAGCGAGAGCTGCCAGTGCTCCCGGAAGCGGCCGCGGCCGGGGCGGCCGTAGCGGTACATCGGCGCGATCGTGTACGCCTTGACCGGCTGCGGCTGCTGCGCGAGCCCATGCTCGACGTATGCGCGCGCGATCGGCGCCGTCCCCTCCGGGCGGAGCGTCAGCGAGCGGCCGCTCCGGTCCTCGAACGTGTACATCTCCTTGTGCACGACGTCGGACGCCTCGCCCGACGTGCGCTGGAAGAGGGCGGTCTCCTCGAAGCCGGGCGTCTGGACGCGGCCCCAGCCGTAGCGGCGGCACTGCTCCTCGATCGTGCGGACGACGTGCCACCAGAGGTGGTCGCCCGGCAGGACGTCGTGCGTCCCGCGCGGCGCCTGGAACGACGGGCTCATCGCTCTGCCCGGAGCTCCGCGAGGAACGGGTTGCGGGCGAGCTCGTCGCCCAGGGTCGTCGCGCCGCCGTGGCCCGGGTAGACGACGGTCTCGGGCGGGAAGCGCTCGGCGAGGGCGCGAACGGACGCGAGCAGGGTGTCCCAGTCGCCGCCGGCGAGGTCGACGCGGCCGACGGAGCCCGCGAAGAGCAGGTCGCCGCCGAAGAGGGCGCCGCCGGCGTGGAAGGCGACGTGGCCGGCGCTGTGGCCGGGGACGTCGACGACCTCGAACTCGAGGCCCGCGACGGCGATCGTGTCGCCGCCGGAGACGACGTGCTCCGGCTCCCACGCGCGGACGCGGCCGCTCCGCGTCTGGCCCGTGCGGAGCTCGTCCGCCTCGCCGGCCGGCGCCCAGACCTCGGCGCCCGTCCCCTCGGCGAGGTCGGCGACGGCCCCGACGTGGTCGATGTCGGTGTGGGTGACGAGGATCCCGGCGGCGCGCGTCCCGAGGCCGGCGAGCTCGAGCCGGAGCGCGGCCGCGTCGGCGCCCGGGTCGATCACCGCGGCCTCCCCCGCGCCGCGCTCGGCGCGCACCACGTAGCAGTTCGCCTGGATCGGTCCAAGCGGGTAGCGGTCGACGATCACGTCCACGCGGCGAGTCTAACGGCGGCTGGTTAGCCGCTTCTCCGCTCGGGGAAGGGGCGTCTCGTGCGTCACTGGAACCTGAACGAGATCGACACGCCGGACGGGAGCCGCTCGCCGGTGGTGCTCCATTCGCAGGAGGGCGAGCGCCGTGTCGTCCTGATCGGACTCGAGCCCGGCCAGGCGCTGAACGAGCACCAGGTGAAGGAGGCGGCGCTCCTGCTCGTGCTCGACGGCCAGGTGCGCGTCGAGGCGGGCGACGAGTCGCTCGACGCCTCGCCGGGCACGCTCGTGCGCTTCGACCCGGACGAGCGCCACTCCGTCTCCAGCGAGGCCGCCGCGCGGCTCCTGCTGCTGCTCGCGCCGTGGCCCGGCGAGGGGCACTACCGGGGCGAGCCCGCCCGCGAGTCGGGCGTCAGCGCTTCCTAGCCGGCTTCTTGCCCGAGCCGCCGCTCGCGCCGCCGCCTTCGGCGCGGCGCAGGTAGCGGGTGTAGGCGAAGCGGTCGATCGCGTACGTGAACGGGATGAAGAGCGCGGTGTAGAGGATCGCGATTCCCGCGATCGTGTAGACGCTGCCGCCGTTCTTGCGGCTCGTCAGATAGAAGAGCGCGAAGACGACGACGCCGAGCAGGAGCGAGCGCCGGCCGGCGCGCCGCCACGATGGCTCCGGCGGGGTGCGCACGGCCCGGCCGCCGCGCTGCTGCTGCGGCTTCGACTTCGAGTCGGCCTTCGCAGCCGACTTCGTCTCGCGGCGATCCGCGTCGTCGCGCGCGAGCTCGTCGGGCGGCTGCTCGAGCTCGTTGCCCTCGGCGTCGACCCAGACGGTCTCGTACTCGTGCCGCTTCTCCTTCGCGGCGCGGCGCCGCTGCTTCCTGCTCGGCATGGAGGGCTAGCGTAGCTCCGCGGGCGCGCCGCCCTGCACGACGCCTGCGACGAGCTCGCCGGCGAGGTGGTATGCGAGGTGGCGCCAGTCGGGCGCGTCGAGGAGGACGAGGTCGGCGCGGTAGCCGGGCGCGAGCCGTCCCAGCCGGTCGGCGCGGCCGAGCACGTGGGCCGCGTTCACCGTGCAGGCGGCGAGCGCCTCCGCCGGCGAGAGCTTCAGCTGGGTCGCGGCGAGCGAGCACACGAGCGGCAGGCTCTCGCAGAACGCGCTCCCGGGGTTGAAGTCGGTCGCGAGCGCGACGGCCGCGCCCGCGTCGACGAGCGCCCGGGCGGGCGGCATCGGCCGGCCGAGGAAGAGCGCGCTCGCGGGCAGGAGCACGCCGACGACGTCGCTCGCGGCGAGCGCGCGGACGCCGTCCGGACCGGTCGCCTCGAGGTGGTCGACCGAGCGCGCGCCGAGCTCGACCGCGAGCGGAATCGCGCCGGACTCCGTGAACTGGTCGCCGTGGAGGCGGAGCGCGAGCCCCCGGTCGCGGCACGCCTCGAGGTAGCGGCGCGCCTGCGCCGCGTCGAAGGCGCCCCGCTCCAGGAAGACGTCCGCCGCCTCGGCGAGCCGCGCCGCCTCAGGGAGCACGTCGGCGAGCGCGAAGTCGAGGTACGCGTCCGCGTCCGGGAACTCCGGCGGCACGGCGTGGGCGCCGAGCCAGGTCGGGATCCCGCCCGCGTCGCGGATCGCGCGCAGCGACGCGAGCTCCGTGTCGCGGTCGAGCCCGTAGCCGGACTTCGCCTCGAAGGTCGTCGTGCCGTGACGGAGCATCCAGCCCCGGTGCCGCTCGACCGCGACGCGGAGCCCCTCCTCGCCGGCGGCGCGGGTGGCGCGAACCGTCGAGAGGATGCCGCCGCCCGCTGCATGCAGCTCCTCGTAGCTCGCGCCGGCGGCGCGGAGCGAGAACTCGTCGACTCGGTCGCCGCCGAATGCCGCATGCGTGTGGCAGTCGACGAGGCCGGGGACCGCGCACGTCCCGCTCGCGTCGAGCTCGCGCACCTCCTCGCGCAGCGGCCCGAGCTCGGACATGCGGCCGACCGAGACGATCGTGTCGCCGTCCGCGAGCACGTACGCGTTCTCGACCACGTCCACGGCGCCCAGGTCGCGCCCGCGCAACGGCGCGTGCGCGCCTGCGGGCGTCGCCAGCTGCGCGATGTCGCGGACGAGCAGCTTCACGCGTCGCGTGGAGCGCCGGGGATCCGCACGCCGCCCCGCTCGGCGGCGTCGATCGCCTCCGGGTAGCCCGCGTCGACGTGGCGCATGACGCCCGTGCCGGGATCGGTCGTGAGCACACGCTCGAGGCGCTCCGCCTGCGCGTCGGTGCCGTCGGCGACGACGACCATGCCGGCGTGGATCGCGTTGCCGATCCCGACGCCACCGCCGTGGTGGACGCTCACCCACGTCGCTCCCGCCGCGACGTTGACGAGCGCGTTCAGGATCGGCCAGTCCGCGATCGCGTCGGAGCCGTCGCGCATCGCCTCGGTCTCGCGGTACGGCGACGCGACCGAGCCGGAGTCGAGATGGTCGCGGCCGATCGCGACCGGCGCCTTGACCGCGCCGCTGCGGACGAGCTCGTTGATCGCGAGCCCCGCCTTCGCGCGGTCGCCGTAGCCGAGCCAGCAGATCCGGGAGGGCAGCCCCTGGAACGCCACCCGCTCCGGAGCGAGCTCGAGCCAGCGCTGCAGCAGCGGATCGTCGGGGAAGAGCTCCCGCAGCGTGTCGTCGATCGCCGCGATGTCGGCCGGGTCCCCGGACAGCGCTGCCCAGCGAAACGGCCCGACTCCGCGACAGAAGAGCGGCCGGATATAGGCCGGGACGAAGCCCGGGTATGAGAAGGCCTCCGCTACGCCACCTTCACGGGCCTCACCTCGCAGGTTGTTGCCATAATCGAAAACATAGGCGCCGCGTCGGACGTACTCGAGCAGCGCCTCGACGTGGCGGACGATCGACTCCCGCGCCAAGCGGAGGTACTCGTCCGGATCGGACGAGCGGAGCGCCGCCGCCTCCTCGACCGAGTACCCCTGCGGCACGTAGCCGTTGAGCGGGTCGTGCGCTGCGGTCTGGTCGGTGATCAGGTCGAACGCCTCGCCGCGCGCGGCGAGCTCGGGGACGACGTCGGCCGCGTTGCCGAGCAGCCCGACCGAGAGCGGTCGCCGTTCGGCTGCGGCCGCCCGGATCCGGGCGAGAGCGTCGTCGAGCGAGTCGGCCGCCTCGTCGAGGTAGCGCGTCTCGAGCCGGCGCTCGATCCGGCGCGGGTCGACCTCGACGCAGAGGATCGCCGCGCCGGCCATCGTCCCGGCGAGCGGCTGCGCGCCGCCCATCCCGCCGAGCCCGGCCGTGAGGATCGTCCGGCCGCGCAGGTCGGGCGAGCCGAAGTGCTTCTCGCCGGCCACCGCGAACGTCTGGTAGGTGCCCTGGAGGATTCCCTGCGAGCCGATGTAGATCCACGAGCCCGCGGTCATCTGGCCGAACATCGTCAGCCCCTCGACCTCGAGCCGGCGGAACTCGTCCCAGCTCGCCCACTTCGGGACGAGCAGCGAGTTCGCGATCAGGACGCGCGGCGCCCCCTCGTGCGTCGTGAAGATCCCGACCGGCTTCCCGCTCTGGACGAGCAGCGTCTCGTCGGGGCCGAGCTCGAGCAGCGCGCCGACGATCGCCCGCAGCGCCTCGTGGTTCCGCGCCGCCTTGCCGGAGCCGCCGTAGACGACGAGCTCCTCCGGCCGCTCGGCCACCTCGGCGTCGAGGTTGTTCAGAAGCATGCGCAGCGGCGCCTCGGTCGCCCACTGGCGCGCGTTCAGCTCGCTCCCGCGCGGCGCCCGGATCCGGGACAGGTCGCCGCACAGCGCCTCCACCCGCGCCGCCAGCGTCTCGGTCGCGCTCATGCCAGCTCGCCCACCGCGTGCTCGACCGCGGCGCCGAGCGAGCCGTCGCGGATCGCGGTCGCCACCGCCTCGATGTCCGGCGCGAGCGAGCGGTCGTCCTGGAGCCGCGGCGAGAGCTCGCGCACGGCGGCACGCGCGGCGGCCGTGCCCGCGCCAGGCTCGAGCGGCGCGTGGAACTCGACCGCCTGGGATGCCGCGAGCAGCTCGATCGCGAGCCCGCGCTCGCAGTTCGCGAGCACCTGCCACGCCTTGAGCCCGGACGCGTTCCCCATCGAGACGTGATCCTCCTGGCCCGCGCTCGTCGGAATCGAGTCCACGGACGCGGGATGGCACAGCACCTTGTTCTCGGACACGAGCGACGCAGCCACGTACTGCGGGATCATGAAGCCGCTGTTGAGGCCGCCGTCGGTGGTGAGGAACGCGGGCAGGCCGTCCGACAGGTTCGGGTTGACGAGCCGCTCGACCCGCCGCTCCGAGATGTTCGCGAGCTCGGCCACCGCCATCGCGAGCGTGTCGAGCGCGAACGCCAGCGGCTGGCCGTGGAAGTTCCCGTTCGAGACGAGCGCCTCGTCCTCGACGAGGACGAGCGGGTTGTCCGTCGCCGCGTTCAGCTCGACCGAGACCGTGTAGTCGGCGTAGTCGAGCAGGTCGCGCGAGGCGCCGTGCACCTGCGGCGCGCAGCGCAGCGAGTAGGCGTCCTGCACCTTGTCGCACCAGCGGTGCGCCTCGATGATCGCCGAGCCCTCGAGCAGGCGGAGGACGTTCGCCGCCGCGTCACCCTGGCCGCGCAGCGGACGGAGCGCCTGGATCTGCGGCAGGAACGACGTCCGCGAGCCCTGGAGCGCCTCGACCGAGAGCGCGCACGCGACGTCCGCGGCGAGCGTGAGCCGACGCGCCCGGACGAGCCCGAGCGCGAGCGCCGCGGCCATGAACTGCGTGCCGTTGATCAGCGACAGGCCCTCCTTCGCCTCGAGCCGGATCGGCTCCAGGCCGACGCGGCCGAACGCCTCGCCGCCCGGGAGCCGCTCGCCCTCGACCGTCGCCTCGCCCTCGCCGACGAGCGGCAGCGCGAGGTGCGCGAGCGGCGCGAGGTCGCCGGAGGCGCCGACCGAGCCACGGCTCGGCACCACCGGCAGGACGCCGCGCGCGAGGCACTCGAGCAGGAGCTCGACGGTCTCGATCCGCGCGCCCGAGTTCCCCTTGGCCAGCGTGTTCGCCCGCAGCAGCATCGCCGCCCTGACGACCTCGTCCGGATACGGGTCGCCGACGCCGCAGGCGTGCGAGCGCAGGAGCCGCAGCTGCAGCTCTCCGGTCAGCTCCTCCGGAATCGAGCGCGAGACGAAGCGGCCGAAACCGGTGTTGACGCCGTAGGTGTGCTCGCGCGAGCCGTGCGCGGCGCGCTCGACGAGCTCGCGGGCTGCGCGCATCTTCCCGCGGGCGGCGTCGGTGAGCGTCGCCGCGACGCCGTCGACCGCGACGGCCCAGACGTCGGCGACGGTCAGGTCGTCGCCGGTGAGGCCGATCGCGGTGCGCTGGGCCACGGGGCGAGTCTAGACCCGCGGACGACCGGCGCAGGACGGTTGCAGGTTTTCGCGTCCTCGCCGGTCTCAACCCGCGAGAACGCCCGTGAGGCAACGAGTCGGCAGGTGGCGCCGGGCCTCGGTCCGGCAACGGGAACGACCTGCCGATCCGGCTCGACGCTTCACGGGAGCGTGGGCCCGCCGGTGCGGTGCGGGCCCACGCTCCTTCCCCGCGCGACCCGTCCCCCCACGTGCCCCCGAGGGGTGCGAAGACCCCCTGCAGTCACGGTAACCGGGGAGACGTGGCGGCTTTCCGGCAACTTCGTCGCGGATGCGTGAAAACTCCGCTCGTGGCGGGCCGGTGGCCGCGCTAGGTTCATCTGCGGCGTGCGCGCACCGAACTCACTGCTCCGCGTCCGCGCGCTCTTCCTGCTCTTCGGCATCGCCGAGTCCGCGTTCCTCCCCTTCCTGCCGCTGCTCCTCCGCCATCGCGGGCTGAGCGCGGAGGCGATCGGCGCCGTGCTCGCGCTGCTCGCCGCCGTCTCCGTCGCGGCCGGCCCGATCTGGGGCTACCTCGCCGACCGGATCCTCGGCTACGAGCGCACCCTCATCCTCTCGCTCGCCGGCACCGCCGTCGGCGCGCTCGCGTTCGGACTCGCCGACCGGGTCGAGATGGTCGCCCTCGCCGGCGCGGGCATGTGGGCGGTGCGGTCGGCCGGCGCCGCGGTCACCGACTCGATCGCGCTCGCGCGGCTCGGACAGGAGCGGCGGAGCCTGTACGGCAGTGTTCGCCTCTGGATGAGCGCCGGGTTCGCGGTCGGCGCCGTCGTCTTCGGCGTCCTCGTCCAGGCGGTCGGGCTCGGCGTGGTGGCGCCGCTCTACGCGGGCTTCTGCGCGCTGAACGCAGCGGGGCTCGCGTTCGTCTTCCGCGGCCGCCGCCTTCGGCCGAGCCCACGGGCCCGCGCGCGGCGCGAGCACCGGCGGCTGCTGCCCGTCGCCCTGCTGCCCGCGCTCGTCCTCTTCCTGGTCGCCCTCTTCCTGACGAACGCCGCCTACAACGCGAGCTACACCTTCGGCGCCGTCCAGATCGCGAAGCTCGGCGGAGGCGCCCTCTTCGTCGGCCTCGCCTCCAGCTTCCAGGCCGCGGCCGAGGTGCCGTCGATGGCCTGGACGCGCCGGCTCTCGCGCCGCGTCCGCCCGGTCACGATCTTCGCCGGCGGCGCGGCGATCTACGTCGGAGTTTTCCTCGTCTGGTCGCTCGCGGCGACGCCCGCGACACTCGCCGCGCTGCGGCTCGTCGCCGGCGTCGGCTTCGGGCTCACCTACGTCGGCACCGTCCTCGTCACCGAGGAGATCGTCCCGGCGGAGCTGCGCGCGACCGGCCAGGCGGCGACGAAGGCGGTCGGGTTCGGGCTCGCGCCGATCGCCGGCTCGCTCGGCGGCGGCATCGTCTACGGCGGCTTCGGCGCCACCGTCTTCTTCCTCGTCGCGGCCGCGATCACCGCGGTCGCGGCGGTGCTGGCGCGGCGGGTCGAGTCGGTCGGGCTATCGGGGCAGCAGCCGAAGCTCGAGCACGCGTGACGCGTCGAAGCCCGCGATCCTGAGCAGCGACCCGGCCGCGGCGACCGCCGCCCCCGCCGGCATCAGGCCGACGAGCTCGGACCCTGCGACCTCGAGCCCGCGCGCGGCGGCCTCGCGCTCGATCGTCGCCACGATCTCGTGCAGCGCCGCCGCCTCCCAGTCCTCGACGTTCAGGCTCACCTGCACGTGCCCGGCGCGCGCGAGCCGGAGCCCGAGCGCGCGGACGCCGGGGAACCCGCCGTCGCGCTCGCGGACGACCCGCGCGATCGCCCGCGCCGCCTCGAGGTCGTCGCCGGCGAGGTCGACGTTGAACGCGATCAGCGGGCGGCGGGCGCCGACGATGACGCCGCCCGCGGCCGGGTCGAGTCGCGACGGGCCGAAGTCCGGGACGAGCTCGCCCGCGTCGATCCGGCGCTGCAGCTCCTCGGGCCCGCCGCGCCGGAAGAAGGCGGGGCCGAGCCCGGGCGCGCAGTCCGCGTAGAGGAACACGGGCAGGGCGAGCTCCTCGCCCACGCGCCGCGCGAGCTCGAGCGCCGTCTCGCGGGCGCGCTCGGCGTCCTCCGGCCGCACCGGCACGACCGGGACGACGTCGGCGGCGCCGATCCGCGGGTGCGCGCCCTCGTGGCGGCGCAGGTCGATCCGCTCGCGCGCGACCGCGATTCCGGCGAGCAGCGCCTGCACGAGCGGCTCCGGCTCGCCGACCAGCGTGTAGACCGAGCGGTTGTGGTCGGCGTCCGAGTGGACGTCGAGCAGCTCGGCGTGGCCGGCGAGCGCCGCGCCGATCGCCTCGACCGTGGCGCGGTCGCGTCCTTCCGAGAAGTTCGGGACGGCCTCGAGCGGGAGGCTCACGCCACGGAGACTACGCGGACTCGGCGGCCGGATCCGCGAGCACGCGGGCGCAGTCCTCGCACACCGACGGCGGCACGAGCCCGAGCCGCATCCCGAGGTAGAACGTCCGGCAGCCGACGCAGAGGCCGAGCGCCGCCTCGAGCGACGCGAACACGGCGATCACGCCGACCAGCGCGAACGCCTCCACGTGCCCGCCGAGGAACCAGGCGGCGGTCGCGGCGAGCGTGAAGACGGCGCCGATCGTCTGGGCGAACCGCTTCGCCGGCCCCGGCGAGTAGCGGTGGCGGACGCGGAGCCTCGGCGTGACCACCCGCGTCGCGAGCAGCCCCAGCGGGCTCAGCGTCGGGCCGGTGAGCGCGCGGGCGACGAAGCCGTAGGCGAGCACCGGGATCGCCCAACCCTGCTGGAATGCGATCGTGAGCACGGCGAGCACCGCGACCGAGCCGGCGACGACCCGCGCCGAGGTCTCGTTCACAGGATTCGGGAAGCTGAACAGCCGGCGCATCGCTTCAAAAAGGATAGCCTCGTGACGACCCGCAAGGCGTCGTACCGGTCTCTCCGCTCGCTCCAGGCCGACACCTCCCGCTGCCGGGCGTGCGTCGAGGCCGGCTTCCCGCTCGAGTCGCTCCCCGTCCACGCGCCGGGCACGGGCCAGCGCGCGTACATGTTCGGCCAGGCGCCCGGGATCGTCGAGGGCGAGGAGCGGCTGCCCTGGCGCGGCCGGGCCGGCCGGACGCTCCGGCGCTGGCTCGAGCTCGACGAGGACGCCTTCTACGCGACCTTCTACTGCGCCTCGGTGACCCGCTGCTATCCGGGCCGGGCGCCGTCGGGCCGCGGCGACCGGACGCCCACCCCGCGCGAGCAGGATCTCTGCGAGTTCTGGCGCGACTGGGAGCTCGAGCTGCTGCGTCCGAAGCTCGTCGTCACGGTCGGCGGGCTCGCGCTGCGGCGGCTGCTCGGGCTGCCCCGGCTCACGGTCTGCGTCGGCGAGCGCTACGAGCGCGACGGCGCGACCGTGATCCCGCTCCCCCACCCGTCCGGCGCGAGCGGCTGGCTCAACGTCCCCGCGAACCGGGAGCGGCTCGAGGTCGCGGCGGCGCTCGTGCGCCGGGAGCTCGCGCGGCTCTAGGTACGCTCGAAGGTCGTGAGCGCGGTGCCCTACAGGCGGACGTTTCTCCGCCTGCTCTCGTTCCTGCGGCCGTACCGGGTCGGCCTCGGCGTCTCGATCGTGCTCGCGGTCGGCTCGCAGGCGGCGCAGATCGCGCTCGTCTGGGTCACCGGCCGGGACGCGATCGACCAGGCGCTCGTCCGCCACGACGCGCACCGGCTCTGGATCTCCGTCGGCGCGATCGTCGCGCTCGGCGTCGTCCGCGCCCTGCTCATGTCCGGCCGCCGGCTGCTCTCGGGCAAGCAGGCGCTCGACGTCGAGATGGACATGCGGCAGGGCCTCTACGCGCACCTCGTCCGGCTCTCGTTCGGCTTCTACGACCGCCACCAGACCGGCCAGCTGATGTCGCGCGCGACCGTCGACCTGCAGGGCGTCCGCTTCTTCCTCGGCTACGGGCTGATCTTCTTCTTCCAGAACGCGCTCACCGTCGTCTCGGTGACCGTCGTCCTCTTCTTCGTCGAGTGGCGACTCGCGCTGATCGCGCTCGCCGTCATCCCGCTGCTGATCGCGCTCGCCTACCGCTACAGCCACGTCACCCACCCGACGCTCCGCGACGTCCAGCAGAAGCTCGCCGACGTCGCCACCGTCGCCGAGGAGAACATCGTCGGCGTCCACGTCGTCAAGGCGTTCGCGCAGGAGCCGGCCGAGGAGGCGAAGTTCGCGCGCCGCAACGAGATCCTCTTCGGCCAGACGCTGCGCGCGAACCGGCAGCGTGCGACCTACGTGCCGCTGATCGCGTTCGTGCCGCTGATCGCGCAGGCGGCGGTGCTGCTGGTCGGCGCGCGCATGGTCGTGCACGGCTCGCTCACGCCGGGCGGCTTCGTCAGCTTCAACCTCTACCTGGCGATGCTCGTGATGCCGCTGCGCTCGCTCGGCATGTGGATCGGCCAGGCGCAGCGCGCGACCGCCGCCGGCGAGCGGATCTTCCAGGTGCTCGACGAGCCGGAGGAGGTCGCGAACCGTCCGGAACCGGCACGTCTCGGACCCGGTACCGGCCGCGTCCGCTTCGAGCAGGTCTCGTTCGAGTACCTGCCCGGACGGCCCGTCCTCGAGGGCGTCGACCTCGAGCTCGAGCCGGGGACGACCGTCGCGCTGATCGGCCACACCGGCTCCGGCAAGACGACGCTCGCCTCGCTCGTGCCGCGCTTCTACGACGTGACCGAAGGCCGCGTCCTCGTCGAGGGCGTCGACGTCCGCGACCTCGACCTGACCGAGCTGCGGCGCGCGATCGGGATCATCCCGCAGGACCCGTTCCTCTTCTCGACCACCGTCCGCGAGAACATCGCGTTCGGCCGCGCCGGGATGAGCGACGAGGAGGTGGAGCGCGTGGCGCGGCTCGCGCAGGCGCACGAGTTCGTCGAGCGGCTGCCGCAGGGCTACGACACGATCATCGGCGAGCGCGGGATCACGCTCTCGGGCGGCCAGCGGCAGCGCATCGCGATCGCCCGCGCGCTCGCCGTCGACCCGCGGATCCTGATCCTCGACGACGCGACCGCCTCCGTCGACGCGACGACCGAGTCGCGGATCCGCGCCGGCCTGCGCGAGGCGATGCAGGGCCGGACGACGCTGATCATCGCGCACCGGCTCTCGACGATCGCGCTCGCCGACGAGATCGTCGTCCTCGACGGCGGCCGCATCGCCGCGCGCGGCACGCACGAGCAGCTGCTCGGGACGAGCCCCGTCTACCGCGAGATCCACGACCACGGCCTGCTCGAGCGCCAGTTCGCGGATGCGGTCGAGGCGCGCGGCGACCTCGAGGAAGTCGAGGAGGTCGCGTGACCGGCGGAGGCTCGACGGAGCCGGCCAGGCGCGGAGCCCCCGGCTTCGCCGGAGGTGGAGCGGGATGAGGGTCCACCAGCCCGGCTCGCACCTGACCCAGCAGCGCGGCGCCGAGGTGGCGGACTGGTCGTGGGGCCAGACGCGGCGGCGGCTCGGGACGCTGTGGCGGCTGACCCGCCCGTACCGCGGCCGCACCGGGCTCTCGACGATCTCGCTGCTGACGGCGACGTTGACCGCGCTCGCGCCGCCGTACCTCGCGAAGTACGCGCTGGACGACGCGCTCCACGGCCACGCCGGCGGCCGCCTCTACCTCGTCGTCGGCATCTTCCTCGCGGCCGGGCTCGCCAACTGGGGCATGACCTACGTCGAGACGTACCTGACCGGCTGGGTCGGCGAGCGGATCCTCGCCGACCTGCGCGCGCAGCTCTTCGGCCACCTGCAGCGGCTCTCGCTCGGCTTCTACGAGCGCAACCGCGCGGGCGTGATCATCAGCCGTCTGACGAACGACGTCGAGGCGATCGACCAGCTCGTCACCGACGGCGTGACGACGCTCGTCCAGTCGACGCTCACCCTCGGCGGCACGGCGATCCTGCTCTTCGTCCTCGACTGGCGGCTCGCGCTCGCGACGCTCGCCGTCATCCCGCTGATGAGCGTCGCCACCGCGGTCTTCCGCAAGCGGTCGGCGCAGGCGTACTCGGACGTGCGCGAGCGGCTCGGCCTCGTGACGGCGACGCTCGCCGAGGACATCGCCGGGATGCGGATGGTGCAGGCGTTCACGCGCGAGACCGCCGCCGCGGAGAACTTCCGCTCGGTCGCGCTCCGCTACCGGGACGCGAACATGCAGACGGTCGTCCTCAACGGGCTCTACTTCCCGTTCGTCGACCTGCTCTCGTCGGTCGCGCTCGCCGTCGTCCTCGGCTACGGCGGCCACCTCTACTTCGACGGCCGGATCACGCTCGGGACGCTCTTCGCCTTCATGCTCTACGTGAACAATTTCTTCGACCCTGTCCAGCAGCTCTCCCAGCTCTACAACACGTTCCTCTCGGCGACCGCCGCGCTCGACAAGATCCTCGGCGTCCTCGACCAGAGGCCGGAGGTCGTCGACCGGCCCGGCGCGCGGCCGCTGCCGCAGATCGAGGGGCACGTCCGCTTCGAGTCGGTGCGCTTCGCCTACGGGCTGCGCCGCGGAGAGTTGGGCGACGAGGTGCTGCACGGGATCGACCTCGACGTGCCTGCGGGGACGACGGTCGCGCTCGTCGGCCACACCGGCGCCGGCAAGAGCACGATCGCGAAGCTGCTCGCCCGCTTCTACGAGCCGACCGAGGGCCGGATCGCGATCGACGGCCTCGACCTGAACGAGGTCGCGCAGGCGTCGCTGCGCACCCAGCTCGGCGTCGTCCCGCAGGAGGGATTCCTCTTCGCCGGCACGGTCGCCGAGAACATCGCCTTCGGCCGGCCGGACGCGCGCGCCGAGGAGATCGTCCGCGCCGCGCAGACCGTCGGCGCGCACGAGTTCGTGCTCCGGCTCGAGGACGGCTACGAGACGCAGCTCGGCGAGCGCGGCTCCCGGCTCTCGCTCGGGCAGCGGCAGCTCGTCGCGTTCGCGCGGGCGCTGCTCGCCGACCCGCGGATCCTGATCCTCGACGAGGCGACGAGCTCCGTCGACATCGGCACCGAGCGGACGATCGAGCGCGCGCTGCGGACGCTGCTCGCCGACCGGACGGCGTTCATCATCGCTCACCGCCTCTCGACGATCCGGGACGCCGACCTGATCGTCGTCCTCGAGCACGGCCGCGTCGTCGAGCAGGGCAGCCACGAGGAGCTGCTCGCCGCCCGCGGCCTCTACACCTCGCTCTACGGCGACTGGGCCGCGCCGGCGGCGTAGCGCTCGTACGCCTTCGCCATCGCGATCCGCTGCAGCAGGGTCGGGTGGTTCTCGAACAGGACGTAGTCGAGCGTGGACGGGTTCGGGTCGTCGAGCGTCGTCGGCACGAAGCGCCGGAAGAGGCCGACCGCCGCCGCCGGGTCGCGCGTCGTCACGAGCGCGCGCCAGTCCGCCTCCGCCTCCATGTGCCGGCTGATCGCGTTCTGGAACGGCAGCGCGAGCAGCCCGAGGACGACGAGCACGAGCAGCGCGAGCGGGATCGCCGCCGCCTCCCCCATCCCGCCGCGCCGGCGCACCGCGAGCGCGAGCAGGAACGTGCCGGGGAACGCGAAGAGCGCGTACCAGCCGACCGACTTCCAGATGTGGCCGCGCGCGACGTGGCCGGCCTCGTGCGCGACCACGACGCGCAGCTCTGGCTCCGTGAAGCGGCCGTCGAGGAGCGTGTCGAAGAGGACGATCCGCCGGCTCGGGCCGAGTCCCGCCGCCTCCGCGTTCGGGAGCGAGGTGACGTCGCGGACGTCCTGGACGACGACCGGCGTCCGCGAGACGCCCTCCTTCGCCTCGAGCCGGACGGCCGCCGCGCGCAGGCTCGGGTCGTCGAGCCGGTGGGTCGGCAGCAGCCACGGCGTCACGAACGCGAAGAGGAGCGCGACGCCGACGAAGAGCGGCGCGGCCGGCAGCCACCACCAGCGGCCGACGAGGCGGGCGAGTCCCATCACGATCGCGAGCGCGAGGCAGAGGAAGAGGAACTGCGCCGCGAGCGCGAGCCAGTCGCCGAAGAGGAAGTCGACGTAGCCGACGTACGAGACGTGGTGACGCCGCTGCCACCAGAGGTCGGCGACCCCGAACGGGAGCTCGGCGAGCCAGACGAGCGCGAAGCCGAGCATGCCGAGGAGCATCCCGGTGCCGATCGGCCCGGCCGCCGACTCGCGGCTGAAGCGCGCCCCGTAGCGGGCGTACACGGCGAGGACGGCGAGCTGGCACAGCGACCCGCCCGCCCAGGTCAGCTCCCCGAAGCGGGAGAAGCTCGCCGCCGCGTGCAGCTGGGAGGCGCTGAAGAAGCGGTGCTCGTCGAGGTGCGGCAGGTGGAGCGAGCCGGGGACGCTCGTCCGCCACAGCCACCACGCGGCGAGCGCCCAGACGGCGGCGAGCGCGGCCGCCGGCGCCGCCCGCACGGCCCGCCGGCTCACGCCAGCGGGTGCAGCGCGGGCTCGTGGTCGGGCGGGAGCTCGGCCTCGGCGCCCTCGAGCGGGCTCGCGTGCGGATAGGCGTCGGTGACGAGCAGCAGGTACGCGTACGTCTGCGCGTCGTAGCGGAGCGCGTAGGCCGACAGGTTGCGCAGCCCCCAGGGGGCGGAGCCGCGGACGAGCGCGTAGAACCACGTCAGGACGGAGGCGACGAGGAGCGCCCAGCCGAGCGCGGCGTCGACGATCAGCGCCGGGATCGCGAGCAGGATCCTGAAGGCGGTCCGCCAGCGGTCCTGCCGTCGCTCGTCCGGCAGCTCGAGGTCGAGCGGGTAGCTGCCCTCGGCGCCGGCGAAGCCCGGGAACGGGTTCGCGACGAGGTAGAGGAACGAGCCGACGTGCAGCCGGTAGCGGACCCAGCGGGCGGCGAAACGGTGCAGCGGCCGCGCCGGCCGGCCGCCGAAGAGGGCGACGAACCAGTTCGGGATCGACACGAGCACGACCGCGACGCCCCAGAGCGACACCCAGACGAGGTGCGGCAGGGCGAGCAGGAGCCGGAAGAAGACGGTGAGGCGCGACCGGCGGAGGTCGTGCGGCTCGCCGACGATCCTGACGGGGTGGACGGGCGGCCGCTCGATCCCGCCGAGCAGCGCGGTCGGGTCGGAGTTCGGGTAGCGGTCGGTGACGAGCAGCAGGTACGCGCCGGTCTGCGCGCTGTAGCCGATCCCGTAGAGCGCCGCGTCGCGCAGGCCCTTCGGCATCCGTCCCTGCACGAGCGACGCGAACCAGCCGAGGAACGCGCACGCGAACGCGATCGTCCCGCCGCCGCTCGCCCGCGCGTTCACGCCGCGGCCGTACTGGAACTGCGCCCCGCCGGTGCCGGCGAACGCCGACGAGAGCAGCAGCGCCGGCACGGCGAGCAGGAGCCGGAAGAGGATCGTCAGACGCGGCTGCCGCTGCGGCTCCGCCGGCAACTCGACGTCGACCGGGTACTCGCCCTCCTCGCCGAGGAAGCCGGGGTACGGGTTCCCGGCGAGGGTCAGGTAGGCGGTCAGGTGCACCTGGTAGCGGAGGTAGGAGCACATGAAGCGGTGAAGCCCGCCCGCGGGCCGGCCGGCGACGAGCGCGACGAACCAGTGGAGGATCGCGGCGAAGAACATGACGAGCGACCAGACGAAGAGCCAGAGGAAGTGCGGGATCGCGAGCAGCAGCCGGAAGAAGACGGTGAGCCGGTTCCGGCGCAGGTCGTCGTCGACGGTCAGGACGATCGGGTGCGGGTCCATGGCCTGACTTATGGCACATGCGTCAGACTGCCGCCAATGGCCGACGACGAGCAGCTCGACGAGGAGACGGCCGAGCGGATCGAGCAGCCGGTCTCGGCGGAGGCCGAGCACGAGACGCGGCTGACGCCCGCGGAGGCGGTCGAGCGGATGCGGATCCGCGTCCCGGTGCGCGGCAACCGCAAGCTGCGGACGCTGATCGAGCGCGTCAACGCGGACAGGCAGCTGAAGGGCTGGTGGCACGTCTCGAACGTGAACGCGGTCGCCCGGATGCAGATCAACGACCACTCGTGGGTGCACATCCAGATCGTCACCAACATCGCGCTCAAGCTCCTGCGCCAGCTGACGAAGCACGGCGTCGAGATCGGCGTCGTCCGCGACTTCGGCCTCGGCGACGACGACGCCGAGGTGGTCGTCTCGCTCGCGGCGCTCATGCACTGCGTCGGCATGTCGATCCACCGGCACGGCCACGAGGACTTCTCGCTCTTCCTCTCGGAGCCGAAGCTGCGCGAGCTGCTCGAGGGCCTCTACGAGGAGCCCGACACGACCGTCGTCGTCTCGGAGGTGCTGCAGGCGATCATCAGCCACCGCGCCGACGGGCAGCCGCTGACGATCGAGGCGGGCCTGATCCGCGTCGCGGACGCGCTCGACATGGCGAAGGGCCGCTCCCGGATCCCGTTCGAGAAGGGCTCGGTCTCGATGCACTCGCTCTCGGCGGCGGCGATCGAGGACGTGACGATCTCGGACGGCGACGGCCGCCCGATCCGGATCGAGATCCTGATGAACAACAGCTCCGGGATCTTCCAGGTGGACGGCCTGCTGAAGGCGAAGCTGCGCGGCTCGGGCCTCGAGCCGTACGTCGAGGTGATCGCGCACATCGACACCGAGACCGAGCAGCGGCTGGTGCCCATGTACCGGCTCGAGATCTGACTCTCGACCTGAGGTCGAGCCGCGGCCGGAGCATCGGAAACCGGCCGAAATCTTTACCTTCCTGCCCCTTGCATTCCGCCCGGGCGGTCTGAGAGCGTCCGCGCCCAATGCGGCGGAGCTTGGGTCTTGCGGCGGCCCTGGCGTTCGGCGGTCTCGCGCTCTGGGCGACACCGGCGTACGCGGACGGCACGGTCACCTTCACGACGGTGGGCACGACGACGTGGACCGTCCCCGCCGGCGCGTCCACGGTCACGTTCGAGGTGTACGGCGCGCAGGGAGGCACGTGCGCGGGCGGCGCGGGCGGCCTCGGCGGCAAGGCCGTCGTCACGGTCGC
>DASSNM010000004.1:0-27687 GCA_035688025.1 Gaiellaceae bacterium
GAGGGGTTGTCGAGGTACTGCTCGAGGAGCAGCGCCGCGTAGCCGGAGTTGAGCCCGTCCACCTCGGGTCGATTCATCGCGAGACCTGTTGTAGCAGCGACCCGCTACCAGAGCGGGTGGGAGGTCACGACCGCGACCGCCATCCCGAGGAAGAAGCAGGCGGCGGCGATCGCCACCCCGGCGAGCGGGAGCGTGCGGCCGCGGCCGGACATCGCCGCCGCCAGCAGCGCGAGCAGCATCGCGAGCGGGGTCAGCCGCAGCGGGTGCCAGGCGATGCCGACGAGGCCGGCGAAGATCGCGATCGCGGACAGGTACCCGGACACGACCTCGGCGGGGCGGGCGCGGCCGGGGACGCGGAGGCTCTCGGGCTCGGCGCTCATCGCCGGCCAACCCTACCGGCGCGCGCGACGGCGACGCGCGGGGTGCGCGGCGACACGCGCGTCGGGCCGCCGTGCGGGCGCAGCGGGCGGCGCGGCGAGCGTCGCCGGCCGCGGCCCCAGCCCGGCCAGGGCCCGTCGGGGCCGCTGCGGACGCCGAGCGCGTCGCCGCGGCGGGGATCCGGCTTCGCCTTCACCGCGTACCAGACGACGAGACAGAGGTAGACGATGGGGATCTTGAGGATCACCATGAGAAACACGATCTCCCAGACCGAGTCCGGCGCCACCGGTTTCGAGTCTACCCGCCCGGCCGCCGGAAAACGCCTCCGCGTTAAGGACCGATGGACGGCGGCAATAGCAACGACATGAGCTACGACCAGCTTCGTGCCCTGATGGAGCACGGCGACGAGCACGGCTGCGTGAACCTGTCGGCGTTCACGAGCATCGTCACCGAGCTCGACCTCGACGACGAGGAGGTCGCCGGCCTCTACGAGCAGCTGGAGCAGCGCGGCATCGACCTCACCGACGACTGCAGCCTCCCCGACCCGGAGGAGACGCACTACTCGAACGACGCGGTCGCCGCGATGACGACCGACTCGCTGCAGCTCTTCCTCAACGAGGCGGGGCGCTATCCGCTCCTGACCGCGGCCGAGGAGGTCGAGCTCGCGAAGCGGATCGAGCGCGGCGACAAACAGGCGAAGGACCGGATGATCAACTCGAACCTCCGGCTCGTCGTCTCGATCGCGAAGAAGTACCAGGGGCACGGGCTCTCGCTGCTCGACCTGATCCAGGAGGGGATCATCGGCCTGATCCGCGCGGTCGAGAAGTTCGACTGGCGCCGCGGCTACAAGTTCTCGACCTACGCGACCTGGTGGATCCGCCAGGCGGTGCAGCGCGGCGTCGCGAACAAGTCGCGGACGATCCGGATCCCCGTCCACATCGTCGAGCGCGAGCAGAAGATCGCGCGCGCCGAGCGCGAGCTGACGCTGCAGCTCGAGCGGCCGCCGACCGACGAGGAGGTCGCGACGAAGGCGAAGCTGTCGCTCAAGCACGTCCGCGAGGTGCGGGCGGCGGCGCGGGCGGTGGCGAGCCTCGACAAGACGATGGGCGACGAGAGCGACACCGCGTTCGGCGACATCGTCGCGACCGACAAGGCGGATGTCGAGGAGGAGGTCGTCGTCGGGCTCGGCGAGACCGTGCTGCGGGAGGCGATCGAGAAGCTGCCCGACCGCGAGAAGCTCGTGATCAAGCTCCGCTACGGGATGGACGGCGACCCGGACCCGAAGTCGCTCGAGCAGATCGGCCGCGAGCTGGGTCTGACCCGCGAGCGGGTCCGGCAGATCGAGACGCAGGCGCTGACGCGGCTCGCCGGCCAGCGCGAGGTGGCGGCGCTCTCGCCGGTCTAGGGCTCCGCCGCCCCCGCCGCTGCCGTCCGCGACCGTGCGAACGCGGCGAACGCCCGCTCGCAGACGGCGTAGACGACGAGGCAGTAGATCCAGCCGAGGACGATGTCGCAGACGTAGTGCTCGGCCGAGTACACGAGCGCGAACGCCATCGCGGGCGGGTAGAGCCAGAGCAGGTGGCGGAGCGGGCTGCGGAGGCGCCGGACGAGGAAGAGCGCGACGAGGAGCGTGTAGGCGGCGTGCAGCGACGGCACGGCGGCGACGTCGTTCCCGTAGCGGGTTCCCGTCTCCCAGAGCGCGCCGAACTGGACGACCGGCACGTGCAGGTTGACGTCGCCGATCAGCCGGTCGAGTGGCGGCACGAGGCCGTGCTGCGCGGCGAGCCACGGCGGCGCGGCCGGGAAGAGCACGTAGGTGGCGCAGCCGAGCACGGCGAGCGCGACCACCATCGCCGCGAGCCGGCGGAAGAGCGGCGGCGAGCGCCACCAGAGCACGGCGAGCACGAGCGTGGGCGTGAAGAAGTAGCTCATGTACACGCCCCAGGTCGCGTAGTCGTACCAGGCGATCGCGTCGGCCCCGTGCCAGAGATGCTGTTGCAGCCAGACGGTCGGCACCGAGCCGAGGCCGGCGAGCTTGTCGAGCTGGATCTGCCGTCCGTAGTGGACCGGCATCCAGGCGCCGTCCGCCCAGCCGCGGATCAGGTCGTAGAGCCAGAGCGCGAGCACGAACGGCAGCCAGTCGACGGCGAGTCCGACGACGACCCGGCGGAGGCGCGCGACGCTCGTCACGGACAGGGCGAGCAGCAGGCCGAGCACGAGCGGCACGAGCATGTCGCGCGCGGCGGGCAGCCCGCCGACGGAGTCGATCACCCAGCCGGCGACGACCCCGTAGACGACGAGCGCTCCGAGCTCGACGAGCCGGCGGCGCGCGGGACGGCGAAGCCGAAGCGGCAGCCGGGACGCCTCGACACGCTCCATGCCGCCATTGTCACCGTTCGGGCCCCGGAGCGACACCGCTCCACCGCCAGTTCCCCGCCCGCCGCGGCATCGTCCTTTGCGGACACGTCCGGTGTCAGACACCTGACATGTCTCGAAGGGACGTGTCCCGGCTAGGCGCCGGCCGCGGCATCGTCCTTTCCGGACACGTCCGGTATCAGATACCGGACGTGTCTCGAAGGGACGTGTCCCGGCTAGGCGCTGGCGGCCCAGGCGTGCATCGCCTCGATCAGCGTGCCGAGCTTGCGGCCGGCCGCCGTGAGGCGGTACTCGACCCTCGGCGGGCGCGTGTCGAGGACGCGACGCTCGAGCACGCCCGCCTCCTCCAGCTCCACGAGCCGCGCCGCGAGCGTGCGCGGCGGGATGCCCTCGAGCGTCTGCTTGAACTCGTTGAAGCGGACGGCGCCCGCCTCGGCGGACGCCCAGAGGATCGCGAGCACCCAGCGCCGCCCGAGGAGGTCGGCCGCGCGGGCGACGTCCTCGGGCAGCGGCTGGCAGTTCCGGCAACGCATCAGACCGCGTGCAGCGACGGCTTCTGCTTCGGCTCGAGCGCGAGCTCGAGCACCTCGCCGAGGGTCATGACCGGGTGGAAGCGCATCGCCTCGCGGACGTCCGCCGGGACGTCGTCGAGATCGGCGCGGTTGCGCTCCGGGATGATCACGTCGGTCAAGCCGGCCGCGTGCGCCGCGAGCACCTTCTGCTTGAGGCCGCCGATCGGCAGCACCCGGCCCTGTAGCGTCACCTCGCCGGTCATCCCGACCGTGTGCTTGACCGGCCGCGCCGCGAGCAGCGACGCGAGCGCGGTCGCCATCGTGATCCCGGCGCTCGGACCGTCCTTCGGGATCGCGCCCGCCGGCACGTGCACGTGGAACGAGCGCTCCGCGAACGTATTCGGGTCGATCCCGAGCTCCTCGGCGTGCGAGCGCACGTACGAGAGCGCGATCCGGGCGGACTCCTTCATCACGTCGCCGAGCTGGCCGGTGAGCACGAGCTCCGAGCCGCCGTCCATCGCGGTCGCCTCGACGAAGAGCACGTCGCCGCCGGTGCCGGTGACCGCGAGCCCGGTCGCGACGCCCGGCACGGCCGTCCGCTCCGCCGCCTCCTGGAAGAACTTCTGCCGGCCGAGCGCGTCGCGCACCACGTCGAGGTCGACCGCCACCGGCGGCTCGACCTGCTCGGACGCGATCCGGGTCGCGGTCTTGCGCAGGATCGTCCCGAGCTCGCGCTCGAGCTGGCGCACCCCCGCCTCGCGCGTGTACTCGGAGACGACCGTCTGGATCGTGTCGTCCCCGATCGAGACCTCGTCCTCGCGCAGGCCGTTCCGTTCGCGCTGCCGCGGCCAGAGGTAGCCGCGCGCGATCGCCGTCTTCTCGTCGACGGTGTAGCCGTCGAAGCGGATGACCTCCATCCGGTCGTACAGCGGCGCCGGGATCGTGTCGGCGACGTTCGCGGTCGCGATGAAGAAGACCTCGGAGAGGTCGAGCTCGACGTCGAGGTAGTGGTCGCGGAACGAGTGGTTCTGCGCCGGGTCGAGCACCTCGAGCAGCGCCGCGGACGGGTCGCCGCGCCAGTCGGCGCCGACCTTGTCCACCTCGTCGAGCAGGATCACCGGGTTCATCGTCCCCGCGTCGCGGAGGGCGCGGACGAGCCGGCCCGGCAGCGAGCCGATGTACGTGCGCCGGTGGCCGCGGATCTCCGCCTCGTCGCGGACGCCGCCGAGCGACATGCGGACGAACTCGCGGTTGAGCGCGCGCGCCACCGACTCGCCGATCGAGGTCTTGCCGGTGCCGGGCGGCCCGATCAGGGTCAGGATCGCGCCCGACTTCCGGTCGTTCGGGATCCCCCGGTCCTGGCGCAGCTTCCGCACGGCCAGGTACTCGACGATCCGGTCCTTCACGTCGTCGAGCCCCGCGTGGTCGGCGTCGAGCACCTCGCGGGCGCCGGTCGGGTCGAGCGTCTCCTCGGAGCGCATCGACCACGGCACGGCGACGAGCCAGTCGAGGTAGGTGCGGATCATCGACGCCTCGCCCGAGGCCTCCCCCATCGTCTCGAGGCGGCGCAGCTCGCGCTCGGCCTGGGCGCGGACGTCGTCCGGCATCCCGGCCTCCTCGATCTTGGCGCGGTACTCGTCGACGACCGAGCCCTCGTCCTCGCCGAGCTCCTTGCGGATCGAGTTCATCTGCTGGCGCAGGAACCACTCGCGCTGCTGCTTCTGGGCGCCCGACTCGACGTCCTCGCGGATGCGGCGGCGCACCTGCAGCTCGGCGAGCCGCTCGCGCTGGATCGCGAGCGAGAACTCGAGGCGCTCGACGACGTCGACCTTCTCGAGCAGCTCGACGCGCTGCGCGAAGGTGACGTCCGGCGCGTAGGCGCAGGTGTCGGCGAGCGCGCCGGCCTCGGTGATCGCACGCAGGAACTCGCGGACGCGGTCGTCCGCGTCGCGCAGCTCGAGGATCTCCTCGACGACGGCGCGGTACTCGCGCTCGAGCTCGCGCGTCTGCACGGGCGGCGGATTCTCGTCGGGGCGCTCCTCGACCTCGGCGCGGAGACGGCCGAGGGCGTCCGTGTGCGCCGCGCCGATGACGCCGCGGTGGAGGCCGGACAGGCTGACGGCGCGCGCGCCGCCGGGCAGGCGGACGCGGTCGGAGACCTCGGCGACGGTGCCGACGCTCGCGTACTCGCTCTCGTGCCGCGGGACGAGCAGCACCCGGTCCTCGTCGCCGACGTCCACCGTCAGCGTGACGGTCATGCCCGGGAACACCACGGTGTCCTCGAGCGGGACGAGCAACAGGTCGGTCAAGATCGGTTCAACTCCTCTTCGTTGCAGTAGCTATCCCGATTGTACCTGCTACTGCGTTGCTACCGCGAGCGCGATCCGCGCGGCGCGCACGAGCGTCTCGAGCGGGACGACGTCGAGCGGCGGCACGTGGACGAAGCCGCCGCGCGTCTGCGGCCGCTCGCGCTCGAGCAGGCGCATGAGCGAGTAGAAGACGTGGTTGCAGAGGTAGCCGCCCGCGTCGCGGGACGTCCCGGCCGGGATCCCCGCCTCGCGGAGCGCGGCGACGAGCTCGTCCACCGGCAGGCCGGAGCGGAACGCGACCGCGCCGTCCGGGTCGATCGCGGCCGCGGAGACGACGCCCTCGTTGTCGGGCGAGGCGGCGTCGTCGAGGTTGAGCGCGAACCGCTCGACCGAGATCTCGGTGCGGGAGTCGGCGAGCCCGAAGCAGAGGACGACGTCCGGCTCGGCGGCGCGGACGGCCGCGGCGAGCGCCGCGGCGGCGCGCGCGTAGGAGACGGGCAGCACCGCCGTCGCGACTCCCGGCTCGCCGGCCAGCGCCTCGGCGAGGAGCGCCGACGGGTTCACGTCGTGCTCGCCGAACGGCTCGAACCCCGTGACCAGCGCCGTCACGGGTTGTCGTCCTCGAGCCCGACCGCCTCGAGGGCGGAGGCGAGGTTCCGGTGCTCCTCGACGCGGACGACGCGGCCGTCCTGCGTGTGCACGATCGCGGCGTACCGGCCGAGGAGATAGGAGCGGCGGCTCTGCAGCGGCCGCTCGTCGGTCGGGTCGGTCTCGACGCGCGAGAAGCGCATGCTGACGACCGCCCGGTCGCCGATCCCGACGGCCCGGTCGACGACGACGTGGTAGTTCTCGGCGACTCGGTCGGCGAGCACCTCGAGCACGCGGTCGCGGCTGACGAGGAGCGCGTCCTCGCCCGGCGCGACCCACTCGACGTCCGGGTCGAGCATCGTCCCGATCGCGTCGAGGTCGCCGGCGACGAAGGCGCGGTAGCCGCGGAGGAGCAGCTCGACCGGTTCCTGGCTCACGCTCCTGAGTCTAGGGCGACCGCCGCGTGCGCCTGCCCGATCAGCACCGGGTCGTGCGTCGCGCAGACGACGGCGGCCCCGGTCTCGGCGGCGAGCTCCGCGAAGAGGGCCCCGATCGCGCGCGCGTTCGCCTCGTCGAGACGCGCCGTCGGCTCGTCGGCGAGCAGGAGCCTAGGCCGGGCGGCGAGCGCGCGGGCGATCGCGACGCGCTGGCGCTCCCCCATCGACAGGCGGCCGACCCGCTGGCCTGCGAGCTCGGCGAGCCCGACCGCGGCGAGCGCCGCCTCCGCCCCGCGCCGCGCCTCGGCGCGCGCGACGCCGCGGCGGACGAGCGCGATCTCGACCGTCTCCCGCGCGTCGAGGAACGGCACGAGGTCGGTGCCCTGCTGGACGAGCGCGACCTCCGAGCGCCGGAGCGCCGCGCGCGCCGCCGGGTCGAGCGACGAGAGCGCGGCGCCCGCGACGACGACCTCCCCCTCGCTCGGCGTCTCGAGCCCGGCGAGCAGGTGCAGGAGGGTCGACTTCCCGGAGCCGGACGGGCCCGTGACCGCGGTGACGACGCCCGCGGCGAAGCCCGCCCAGAGGTCGCCGAACACCGCTTCGCCGCCGTACGCGAAGCCGAGGCCGCGCGCCTCGGCGACGTTCGCTCCCGCGGCTGCGACGGCGGGGCCGTCCTCCGGCGCCCGCGGGACCGGCCGCTCGCCGGAGACGAGCACGCCGCGCGCGTCCAGCTCGATCCGGGCCCGCCGCTCGAGCCCGGCGCGCCGGAGCAGCTCCTCCGGGACGCGGATCCAGCCGCCGCGGTTGACGACCGCCCGCGACTCGCCGCCGCCGCTCTCCTCGCTCACGCGGCCGTCGCGGATCTGGACGACGCGGTCGGCGACGCCCGCCGACTCGGGGTCGTGGCTGACGAGGATCGTGGTCGCGCCGACCGCCGCGGCGAGCTCGCGGACGAGCGCGTAGACCTGCGCCGCGTTCTCGCGGTCGAGCTCCCCGGTCGGCTCGTCGGCGATGAAGAGCCGCGGCCGGTGCGCGAGCGCCGCGCAGAGAGCGACCCGCTGCTGCTGTCCTCCGGACAGCTCGCCCGGCCGCGCGTCCGCGCGCTCGCGGAGCCCGACCCGTTCCAGCAACTCGTCGGCGGCGCGTTCCCGCTGCCGCCGCCCCACGCCGAGCAGACCGAGGCGGAGCGCGACGTTCGCCCGCGCGTCGAGCTCCGGCAGGAGCGCGCGCGCGTAGTGCTGGTCGGCGTAACCGAGCGTGCGCGTCCGGTACTCGCGGAGGCCGCGGCCGCGGAGCGTGCGCAGGTCGTGGCCGAACGCGCGCACGCTGCCGGCGGAGGGCCGGTCGAGCCCGGCGAGGATCCGCAGCAGCGTGCTCTTGCCGGAGCCGCTCGGCCCGAGCACGACGAGCAGCTCGCCCGCCGAGACCTCGAGCGAGAGACCCTGCAGCGCGACCGAGCCGGCGCCCTCGTCCGGGTAGAGCCGGAAGAGGTGCTCCGCCTGGATCGCGGCCTCGGTCATTCGAGCCCCTCCGAGAAGCGGCGGCGTCCGGCGACCGCGAACGCGCCGTGCGCGGCGGCGAACGCGGCGAGTCCGGAGACGGCGCCGAGCGCCGCGAGCGCCGCGAGGACGAGCGGCCAGTCCGCGACGTGCGCGAGCGGCGGCAGCGGCGCGGTCGCGCCGGCGGTGACGGTCACGACCGAGACGACGAGCGCCCCGACGACCGCGCCCGCGGCGACGCCTCCCGCGCCGCCCATCCACGCCACCGAGGCCGCGCGCAGCAGCAGGTGCCGCCGCACCTCGGCGGGCGACGCGCCCTGCGCCTCGAGGTCGTAGAGCTCGCCGCTCTCGTCCCGCAGGTCGCCGACGACTGCGAGCAGGACGCCGAGCACGGCGAGCGCGAGCCCGACGGCGGCCGCGACGAGCAGCACGTCGAGCGTGCCGCGCGCGAGCGGGTCGGAGCGGAGCGTCTCGTAGGTCGCGCGCTGCGAGGAGACGGCGAGCGAGCTGAACGGCGGCCGCGCCGCGAGCGCGGCGGCGCCGGGGCGCGCGGGGTCGATCCACCACTCCGTCGGCGTCCCCAGTCCGGGCGCGGCGGCGGTGAGCCCGGCCTGCCAGGCGCCGAGGTCGGCGACCACCGCGTCGCCGTCGACCGACGGGATCCGCCGCGCGACGCCGACGACCTGCGCGAGCACCGTCGTCTCGTCCACGTGCAGCGGCAGGTAGCCGTCCGCCCCCGCCTGCGCCGCGAGCGCGGGCGTCGCGACGACCGGGATCGCCGTCCCCTCGAGCGGCTCGTACGGCCGGAAGACGCTGTCGGCGGCGCGGTTGACGAGATAGGAGAGCCGCGCGCCGCCCGGCGCGAGCCGCCGCAAACCGTGCGTCCCGATCCAGCCGGGCCAGCCCGCGAGCTCCCGGCCGTCCGCCCGGATCCGCCCGAGGACGAGCGACCCGCGCGAGTTGTCCGAGACGGAGAGCGCCGTCCCGCTCTCGCGGTGGTTCGCCGCGAACGCGGCGAGCAGCGGCAGCGTCACGCGCACGGCGACGACGCGGCCGCCGCGCGACGCCGGCGGGATCGCGCGGTGCAACAGGTGCGTCCCGCGCCCGTGCTCGCCGAGCAGGAGCGAGGTGAAGTCGCCGCGCGGATTCAGCACGGTCAGCGAGAGGCCGACGCCGTCGCCGCGGATCGTGACCGGCAGCGCGAGCTCGCGCGCGTCCGCCGGAAGGTCGATCCCGGGAAGCCGCGTCGAGCCGGAGGGCCGGATCGCCCGCGCCAGCGAGGCCGGACGCTGCGTCGAGAAGTCGGAGCGCCAGCCGTGGATCCGCGCGAGCGCCTGCGACGGCAGCGCGAGCAGCGTGAAGTCGCGGCCGGCGCTCCCGTTCGTGAACCCGGAGTCGCGCAGCACCGGCGTCGCGCGCCCGAGACGCGCCGCGACCCGGGGCGGCGCGGCCTGCTGCAGCGTGACGAGCTTCCCGAGGTCCTCGGTGAGGACGAGGTCGGCCGGCACGGCGTAGGCGGCCTGCTGGCGCTCGCCCGCGAGGAGCGTCGCGCGGTAGGAGATCGCGAAGACGGCGACGCTGACCGCGACGACGAAGAAGACCGCGGAGAGGGTCGCCTGCCCGGGCGAGCGCGCGAGCGAGAGCAGGGCGACGCGCGCGGCGACCGGCCCGCTGCGGGCGGCACGCTCGAGCAGGCGAAGCGCCGGCGCGAGCAGTCGCGCCGCGAGCACGGCGAGGACGACGATCGCCAGTCCGGGCAGCAGGAGCAGGAGCGCGCCCGTGCCGCCGCCGGCGGCGAGCGCCGTCGCGTCCGCCTTCCCGCGCGCGAGCGAGAGCAGGATCGCGGCGAGCGCTCCGAGCGCGGCGACGTCGGCGACCGTGACCCGCAGCCCGGCGACCGCGACGCCGCGCCCCAGCAGCGTCACGAGCACGACGACGGCGGTGACGGCGGCGAGCGCGGTCGCGAGCCAGAGGCCGTTCGCGGTGAAGGCCGAGTGCGAGACCGCCGGCCCGCCGGGCGCGCCGAGCCGGCGGGCGAGCAGCGCGCCGGCGCCGGCGCCTGCCGCCCAGCCGGCGGCCGTTCCCGCAACAGCGAGGACGGCCACCTCGACGGCGCTGACGAGGACGCGCTGGCCGCCGCGCGCGCCGAGCCGCACGAGCCGCCGTCCGAGCGCGGCGTGGTCGCGCCGAAGCCGGGTCGCCGCGAGCACCGCGAAGCCGAGCAGGAGCGCGGCGACGTCGCCGCCGACGACGAGGAGCCGCCGCGCTGCGACCCGGCTCGTGGCGTCGACCTCGGCGAGCGTCTGCGCGGGGCCGTTCAGCGCGAAGAGGTCCGTGGCCGCCTCGAGCCTGGACTCGGCGCGGTCGAGCCGCCGCTGGAACGAGTCGAGCTGCCAGGGGTGCACCGCCGCCGGCGAGAGCGGGACGATCCAGCCGTAGCTGCGGGCGATCAGGGGCGCGTCGGGGAGCGGCACGTGCAGGAACCCGTCGACGCCCGACGCGAGGAGGACGGGCGGCCGCTTTCCGCCGGCGGCGGCGAAGTAGTCGCGGAGCGGGGCGCCGGCGGCGAGGGACGCCGTGCCGACGACGTGCAGGTACGGGAGCGCGGGCGCGACGGGGGCGCCGCCGATCTGGAGGAGCTCGCACCGCGACGGCGTGCACGGACGCGGCAGCCGGCCGGTGCGCAGGGCCACCCAGCGGCCGAGTCCCTCGACCGCGCCGAGCGAGACGTACGCCCCGCCCCAGGTCGCCTGCCGGAAGACGGCGACACGGAACGGGCGCTCGCGCGTGACGCCGGCAAGGGCGCTGCGCGCGGCCCGGTCGAGCGCGGGCACGGAGAGCTCGGACTGCGCCGGCACGCCGCTCCAGCTCACCTGCACCGCGCGGTCGGACGGCGCGAGCCGGCCGAGGGCCCGGGCGACGGCGCGGTCCTGAACGGCGACCGACGCGACGTACGTCATCGCGAGCACGGCGGCGGCGACCGCGATCCCGAGCGCCGCGAGCAGGCTGCGCCCGGCGTGCGCGCGCAGCCGGACGACCGCGAGCCGCAGCGGGACGAGGACGCGCGTCACGCCGCTAGCTTCGCGGCTCGACCACGGCGACGCAACCTGCGAAGGAAAGACACCGGTGTCGTCGTCGTCAGCACCCGCGCGATTCGCGCGCGCAGGCGACGATGCGGGCGATGGAGCCGAGGGGGCTCGAACCCCTGACCTTCTGGCTGCCAGCCAGACGCTCTCCCAGCTGAGCTACGGCCCCTGGGAGCACGGATTGTAGCCAGGGTCGCGCGCGACGGCCGCGAGACGGTTGTCCAGGCGTTTTCCACAGAGACACCAGCGGTTTCCCCGGCGTGATTGGCGGTTTTCCACAGGTTCAGTCACAATCGTGGGGATGTTCGAGATCGGCCCCAGCCTCCGGGAAGCGCGGGCCCGGCGCGGCCTCTCGGCCGAGGACGTGCAGAAGGCGATCCGCATCCGCGACCGCTACCTGCACGCGCTCGAGGAGGAGCGATGGGAGCTCCTGCCCGGCGACGCGTACGTCAAGGGCTTCCTGCGCACGTACGCGGAGTTCCTCGGGCTCGACGGGAATCTCTACGTCGACGAGTACAACGGCCGCTACGCGCACCACGAGGACCAGGCGCTCGTGCCGGAGGCGATGGCGCCCGCCGAGAGTGCACGCATCGGCCTCCTGCGGCCGCTGGTCGCGATCGGCGCGATCGTGGCGGTCGTCGCCGCGGTCGCCGCGTGGCAGCTCCACCGCTCGCCCGCGACGCCGAGCTCGCAGCGGACGCCGCCGTCGACGCCCGCGTCGCAGCCGGCCGCCAAGCACCGGAAGCCGTCGACGCCCGCGACGCACCACAAGCCAACGTCGAAGCAGCCGCGGGCGCACGTCGCGGTCGCGAGCAGCGCCGTGCTGATCGCGACGCGCGGCCGCGTCTGGCTGCAGGCGCGGAGCGGCTCGTCGCGGGGCGCGCTCCTCTACGAGGGCGTGCTCGAGCAGGGGAAGACGCTGCCGCTGAAGCTGTCGCCGAAGGTCTGGCTCCGCATCGGCGCGCCGTGGAACCTCGACGTGAAGATCGGCGGCAAGCTGGCCGCCGGGCTGCCCGCGCAGCCGGGCAACGTGCTCGTCACGGGCTCCGGGCTCTCCCCGGCCGCGTAGCGGCGGGCTAGACGGCGGCTTCCAGCTCGACCGCGGGGACGTCGCCCCAGAGGTCCTCGAGCCGGTAGAACGCGCGCGCGTCGGGCGTGAACACGTGGAGGACGATGTCGAGGTAGTCGGCGACGATCCAGGCACCCTCGCGGATCCCGTCGACGCTGCGGGGGATCAACCGCGCCTCCTGCTTGAGGCGGCCGTGCACCTCGTCCCAGATCGCGGCGGTCTGGCGCGCGTTGCGCCCGGTCGCGATGACGAAGAAGTCGGTGAACGTGCACACCGGCCGCATGTCGAGGATGACGACGTCCTCCGCCAGCTTCTCCTGGGCGAGAGCGGCGATGCGGCGGGCTTGTTCGAGAGAGGTCAGGTGCGCGGTGTCCTCGGTTGCTCCGTGCGGAGTGTAGCCGTCACTCCCGGACGTAGAGCCGCCGCGCGCGGATCAGGTCGGCGACCGCGGGCGGGACGAGCCCGTCGAGCGGCTCGCCCGCGGCGGCGCGGGCGCGGACGTCGGTGGACGCGTTCGGGTTCGGCTCGAGCTCGAAGAAGAGGACGCGGTCGGGGCGCGCGACGCGCTCCAGGACGCGCTCGAGGCGTTCGCGCGGGAAGCCCGGGCGGGTGGCGACGGCGAGCCGGGTGCGCTCGAGCACCTCGTCGGGCTCGGCCCAGTCGAGGAAGTCGCAGAACTGGTCGGCGCCGACGACGAAGACCGGATCGTCGAAGGCCTCGGCCCGCAGCAGCTCGACCGTGCGCGGGTACGGGTCGAGCCGGACGTCGTCGCCCGGGAAGGCGGCGCGGGCGAGGTCGAGCCGGTCGGCGGCCGGAGCGTGGACGCCGCGATGGCCGGGCCGCTCGGAGACGAGGACGACGAGCCGATCGGCGCCGAGCTCGGCGCGGGCAGCGTCCGCGACGGCGACGTGACCGAGGTGCGGCGGGTCGAACGCCCCGCCGTAGAGCGCTACTCCCACTCGAGCACCTCGTCGCCGACCTCGACCTCGTCGCCCTCGCGCGCGCCCGCCGCCTTGAGGATCGCCTCGAGCTCGTCGGTGGCCGGCGGCGTGCCGGTGACGCGGAAGCCGCGCTCGGTGCGGAAGACGCGGAAGGCGCGGCGCGACGGCTGCGGCCGGTAGACGAGGAAGTCGACGAGCGCCGCCTCGTCCTCGGGCTCGACCGCAGGCTCCTCGGCGGGGACGAGCTGGAAGAGCGCGAGCCGCAGCTCCTCGATCCCGGCGCCGGTCGCAGCCGAGACGCGGAAGATGCGCAGGATCCGCTCGTCCTCGATTCCGAACGCGGGCGGTTCCGGCGAGAGGTCGGTCTTGTTGAGGACGACGACCTGCGGCCGCTCGTCGAGGCCGGCGCCGTAGGCGCGCAGCTCGGCGTCGATCGTCCGCCAGCGCTCGTCGGCGTCGCCGTCGGACGCGTCGATCACGTGCAGCAGCAGCCGCGCCCGCTCGAGGTGGGCGAGGAACTCGTGGCCGAGGCCGATCCCCTCGCTCGCGCCCTCGATCAGGCCGGGGACGTCGGCGACGACGAGCTGCGTCCCGTCCGGCGACTCGACGGTGCCGAGCACCGGGGAGAGCGTCGTGAACGGGTACTCGGCGACCTTCGGGCGGGCGTTCGAGATCCGGGTCAGGAGCGACGACTTGCCCGCGTTCGGGAAGCCGACGAGCGCGGCGTCGGCGAGCAGCTTCAGGCGGAGCTCGATCTCGTGCTCCTCGCCGGGCATGCCGACCTCGGCGAACCGGGGCGTCTGCCGCGTCGGGCCGGCGAAGCGCTTGTTGCCGCGGCCGCCCGAGCCTCCCTTCGCGACGACGACGCGCGCGCCGGGCTGCGCGAGGTCGGCGACGAGCCGCTCGTCCGCGTCGAAGACCTGCGTCCCGACCGGCACCGCGAGGACGGCGTCCTCGCCGCGGGCCCCGTTCGACAGCTGCCCGCCGCCGGCGCCGCCGCGTCCGGCGCGGAGCTTCTGGTTGGGGCGGAAGCCGGAGAGATCGCGCCTGCGCGGGTCGGCGACGAGGACGACGTCTCCCCCCTCGCCGCCGTCGCCGCCGTCGGGGCCGCCCTTCGGCACGAACTTCTCGCGCCGGAAGTGCAGCGACCCGTCGCCGCCGCGGCCGGCGATCACGGTCAGGCGTGCGCGGTCGTGGAACATGGCGCAACGGTAACCGCAAGTAACAGACTGTTACTTGCCGCAGGGGTCGGCGCAAAGCGGCTCTGCTCCGCGAGGAGCGCGCGAATCGTCGCTAGTAACAGACTGTTACTAGCTCGGTCAGGCGTCGGCGTCGACGACCGAGATGAAGCGGCGCTCGCCGCTCGTCCGGAACGCGACCTTGCCGTCGCGGGTCGCGAAGATCGTGTCGTCCTTGCCCATGCCGGCGCCGGGGCCGGGGCGGAAGCGGGAGCCGCGCTGGCGGACGAGGATCATGCCGGCGGTCACGTCCTGGCCGGCGAACATCTTCACGCCGAGCATCTTCGGGTTCGAGTCGCGGCCGTTCCGGGACGAGCCCAGGCCCTTCTTGTGCGCCATCTAGGCCTCCTTCTCCTTGAGCGCGGACTCGAGCGCCGCGATCGCGCCCTTGCGGTTCGCGTTCGCCTTCTCGAACTCGAGCGCGGCCTCGACGTTCGGGCGCCGCCAGGTCGAGACCTGCTCCTTGATCTCCGCGATCGACATCTCCTCGTAGCCCTTCGGCGGATGCGCGGTGCGCCCCTCCGGCTTCGGCGCGGCCTCGGCCGCCGGCTTCTCGGCCTTCGCCGCGGTCTCCGTCTTCGGCTTCGCGGCCGCCTTGCGGGCGGCGCCGCCGATCGACTCGATCTCGATCCGCGTCAGCCGGCTGCGATAGCCGGTGTGGCGCTTGTAGCCGGTGCGCTGGCGGTACTTGCCGATCCGGATCTTGTCGCCGAGCTCGTGGCCGACGACGCGCGCGGTCACGGTCGCGGACGGCGAGAGGTCGGCCTTGCCGTCGCCGCCGACGAGCAGGACGCGCGGCTGGATCGTCGCGCCCTCGTCGGCCTTGACGCGGTCCACCAGCAGCCGCTCGCCCTCGTGGACGCGGTACTGCTTGCCGCCGAGACTGATGATCGCGTAGCTCATGTCGTCAAAACGCGGGCCGTGGCCCGCGGCTCGGAAGTGTAGCGAACTACCGGCCCGAGTCGATCTCGTCCAGCCACTCCGACATCGGCACGTAGCCCCACTGCTGCTCGTCCTCGCCGTCGCCGTTCTGCGACGGCTCCTCCGCGGCGGGCGCGGGGGCGGGCGCGGGTTCGGATTCCGGTTCGGGCTCGGGCTCCGGCTCGGCGTCCGTCTCGGACTCCTGCTCCGCCTCCGGCTCCTCCGCCTCGGGCTCGCCGCCGTTCGCGGAGGCAGCGGCGGGCTTCTTGCGCCGCCGGCCGCCGCGCGAGCCGCGGCGGGTCTTCTTCTTCGGCTTCGGCGCGTCCTCCCCGGTCTCGGCCTCGTCCTCGGCCTCGTCCTCGGCCGCGGCCGCGGCGGGCTCCGGGTCTCCGGTCGCGACGGGCTGCTCGCCCGGCTCGGCCTCCTCGGGGCGCCCGAGGTCGTCGCCGGGAACGTGGATCGTGACCTGCTTCGCCGGCTCGGGCTCGCCCGCCTCCGCGTCGGCGCTCTCGGCGTCGGCGCTCTCGGCGGCCTCGCCCTCCGCGCTCGCAGCGGCCGTGGCCGGCTTCTTGCGCTTGCGGCCGCCGCGCGAGCCGCGGCGCGTCTTCTTCTTCGGCTTCGGCGCCTCGCCGTCGACCGCGTCGCCGGCCTCGTCCTCGGCGGGCTCCTCGCCCTCCGCCTCCGGCGCCTCTACCACGGTCTCGGCCGTCTCGGCCGCCTCGGCTTCGAGCTCCCCGTCGTCCGCGTCCACGGCCTCGGACGACGCCTCGCCCGCCGCCGCCTTGCGCGCCGGCGGCTTGCGGGTCGGCTTCTCGGCCTCCGCCTCGGCGGTGAGCGGCTCGGGCACGGCCTTCGTCTTGCGGCTGAGGACGCCGTACGCGGTGCCGTCGAGCACCCGCTCGACCCGCACCTTCAGGCGCTTGCCGACGAGACCGGCGCCGTCCGCGACGACGACGTCGAGGCCGTCGAGCTTGCCGACCGCGGCCGACGCGTCGTGACGGTCGACCTCGACCAGCTGGAGCATGACCTCCGCGCCCTCCTCGACCGGCGCCGCCGGCGCCAGGTCGGCGAGCTTGCCCTCGGCGAGCACGACGAAGTGGTCGGCGTGCGTCTGCGGCTTGCCCTCGAGGAAGAACTTCTTCTTCGTCAGCGACTCCAGCTCGAGCAGCCGGCGCGCGCCGGGCCCGACGAGCGCGGCCGCGATCGTGTCGGCCAGCTCGACCCGGAACGCCTGCGACCGCGACCCGGCCGCGAGCGTGCGCAGCCGCCGCTCGACGTCGATCGCCGCCGACGCCTCCGAGTAGACGATCCCGTCGCCGCCGCAGGTCGGGCACTTGCGGGTCATCACCTCGCGCGGGCCGTCGGTGACGTTCTGGCGCGTCATCTCGACGAGGCCGAGCGGCGAGATCTCGACGACGTAGGTCTTCGTGCGGTCGCGCTCGAGCTCGGTGCGGAGCGCCTCCTCGACGGTCGCCCGGTTCTTCGGGTTCGCCATGTCGATGAAGTCGATGACGATGATCCCGCCGATGTCGCGCAGCCGCAGCTGGCGCACGACCTCCTTCACCGCCTCGAGGTTGTTCTTCGTGATCGTGTCCTCGAGCCGCGCGCCCGAGTTCTTGCCCCGCCCGCCGACGAAGCGGCCGGTGTTGACGTCGATGACGGTGAACGCCTCGGCGTAGTCGAAGACGAGGTAGCCGCCGGACGGGAGGTCGACGCGGCGGTTGAGCGTCGACTTGATCTCCGCGTCGACGCCGAACGCCTCCATCAGCGGCGGCGAGTCCTTGTAGCGGACGACGCGCTCGACCATGTGCGGCGAGGTCTTCTTCAGGTAGCCGACGATCCGCTTGTGCGTGCGGTCGTCGTCGACGTACGCCTTCTCGAAGTCGCCGGTGAAGAGGTCGCGCGTGACGCGCAGCGGCAGCTCCGCCTCCTGGTAGATCAGCTCGGGCGCCTTCGCGTCCTTCGCCTTCGCCTCGATCGACTTCCAGAGCCGCTGCAGGAAGACGAGGTCGCGCTCGATGTCCTCCTCGGACGCGCCCTCGGCCGCGGTGCGGACGATGACTCCGCCCTCCTTGACGGCGAGGCGCTTGAGGATGTCCTTGAGCCGGTTGCGCTCGTCGTCCTCGAGCCGCCGCGAGACGCCGAGGCCCTCGCCCTGGGGGACGAAGACGACGAAGCGGCCGGGCAGCGAGATCTGGGTCGTGAGGCGGGCGCCCTTCGTCTTCATCGGGTCCTTGACCGCCTGGACGAGGATCGTCTGGCCGCGCGAGATCAGGTCCTGGATCTTGCGGCCGTGCCCCTTCTCGATCTCGGGGCCGACGATCTCGTCCACGTAGAGGAAGCCGTTCTTCTCGAGGCCGATCTCGACGAACGCGGCCTCCATCCCGGGCAGCACGTTGTCGACGGTGCCGAGGTAGATGTTGCCGGCGATCGAGCGCCGCTCCGGACGCTCGAGGTAGACCTCCGCGACCTTGTCGTCCTCGAGGACGGCGACACGCTTCTCGCCGACGTCGACGGAGACGATCAGCTCGCGCTTCGCGGCCGGGAGCGGCGCGCGGCGCGGCGGCTCGCGCCGGCGGCGGCCCTGTTCGCGGCGGCGCTCCTGGCGCTGCGAGAGCTGCTTCCGCTCGCGCGGCTTCTTCGGCTCGGCCTTCTCGGCCCGGCCGCTCTTCTCGGGCCGCTCGGCCTTCTCCTCGCCGGCGTCGGCCGTCGCGGCCGCGCCGGCGCCGGTCTTCTTGCGGCCGCGCCCGCCGCGGCTGCCCCGGCGGCGCTTGGCCGCGGGCCTGGACGGGTCGGTTGTGGCGGCCGCTTCGGGGGCGGCCGGCTCGGTCAGTGCGGGCTCGGGCTCGCGCCCCGTCTCGGGGGCGGCGGCGACATCCTCGTCGGTGTTCTTCCTTCTACGAAACCACGGCAAGTGGAAACTCCTTCGCTGGAGCGCGCGACGGCCACGCCCTGCGGCATCCGGTGACGGGCGCTGGCGCGGCGGTCGTGCTGCTGGTGGGTATGGAAAAGCCTCGGCATGTGCCTTCCGCCGCAGGGTAGCAGCGCGTCCGGCGGAGGTACGCCGTCCGACGCCGGTCCTACGATCCGCCCATTCACGACCCCGGAGGTGCAGCGTGACGGGTAATCGCGAGGCGGAAGAGCTCCTGCTGATCGAGGAGGCCGACGCGTGGTTCGAGTATCTCGAGGCGACGCGGGGGCAGGCGGAGACCCGTTACCGCGAGATCGAGCCCTGGGCCTGGGCGCGGCTGACGCAGCGTCTGCGGGCGATCAAGGCGCGGCGGGCGAAGCTCAGGCCGGCCGCCGCGTAGGAGGAGCGCCGCCGTTCCCGCCTGGGGTGAGTTCGAACCGCCGGAGCGCGGCCTCGCCGAGCGCGCGCGTGCCCGCATACGCAACGGCGCCCTTTACAGCCCACCCCGCTACGGGAATCAGGTCGAGGAGCTCGCCGGCGACCGCGCGCAGGCCGATCCCCGCGCCCAGGGTGGCGGCCAGCTCGGGCAGCCGCTCGCGGCCGGCGTCGACGCCGTGCGCCTGGGCGAGCCGGAGCACGAGCCGGAGCTGGTTCAGGGTCAGCAGCGGCAGGTCGGCCCCGGGGACGAAGACCGCGGCGGCGAGCAGCCCGTTCTTGCGGGCGAACGACGCGATCAGCCGCTCGCCGACCGCGCGGCGTAGCAGCGGGATCCGGGCCGCGAGCGGCGCGCCCTCCTCGTCGAGGCGCGCGGCGACGACCTCCGCGATCCGCTCGAGCGGGAAGCCCTGCCCGCCGCCGACACGGACGACGTCGGTCGCGAGGACGTACGGGATCGCGAGGTCGTCGGCGGCCGGCCCGGCGACGACGGCGACGACCGGCACGCGGGCGCGACGGGCCCGCTTGAGCGCGGCCTCGTCGTCGGCGTCCGGCTCGCGCCCGAGCACGTAGACGAGGACGGCCGCGCCCTCCGGGGCGTCTCCCGCCCGCACCGCGCCGGGCGCCGCCCCGTGCTGCAGCTCGCGGCGGAGCACCGCCGCCAGCTCCTTCGCGCCGCCGACCGCGAGGCTCGTCTCGGCGCGGGCCGAGACCTCGATCTCCTTCAGCAGGCCGCGGATCGCGCCGATCCGGACCGGCAGCGACGCCATCAGCGCCTGCGGCCGCGCGAGGCGCGACCGCGCCCGTGGATCGCGAGCAGGACGCCCATCGCGGCGAGGTTCGCGATCATGGACGAGCCGCCGACGCTGACGAACGGGAGCGGGATGCCCGTGATCGGGGCGATCCCCATCGTCATGCCGACGTTGACGAAGATCTGGAACAGGAACGCCGCGACGATCCCGCCCGCGACGACCGCCGAGAAGAGGTCGCGCGCGACCGTGATCACGCGCAGGGCTCGCCAGAGCACGAGCAGGTAGAGCGCGAGCAGGAGCGAGGCGCCGACGAAGCCGCGCTGCTCGCTGAACGACGCGAAGACGAAGTCCGTGTGGTGCTCGGGCAGGAAGTCGAGCCGCGTCTGCGTCGCGCCGTTCGGGCCGCGGCCGCTGATCTGGCCCGAGCCGACGGCGGCGATCGACTGCTCGACGTTGTAGCGGGCGTCGACCGGACACGTCGTCGGATGCGTGAAGCAGGTCAGGCGCTGCTTCTGGTAGCCCTTGAGGAAGTCGACCCCGACCGCCGGGCCCGCCCAGAGGACGACGACCGCGAGGGTCGCGGCCGCGCCGCCGAGCAGCGCCAGGTGCCGCCACGGGGCGCCGGCGACGAACAGCATCGCGGCGAGCGCGGCGAGGTAGACGAGCGCGGTGCCGAGGTCGGGCTGCGCGAACACGAGCACGACCGGGATCACGCCCAGCCCGAGCACCCGCAGCGTCGTCCGCCACGACGAGACGAGCCGCTGCCGCTCGGCGAGCACGCCGGCGAGCGCGAGCACGAACAAGAGCTTCCCGAACTCGGACGGCTGGAACGTGAAGAAGCCGACGTTGATCCAGCGGGTGGAGCCGCGGGCGGCGCGGCCGACGACGAACACGACCGCGATCAGCCCGACGGTCGTCCCGAAGACGGCGCGCCAGTAGCGCCGGTAGAGATCCGGGTCGAGCAGCGCGGTGACGAGCAGGACGGCCGAGCCGGCGCCCGCGTAGAGGATCTGCTTGTCGAGGTAGTAGCGCGGCTCGCCGGGGACGTCGAACTTCGTCACGCCGGCGATCCCCCAGAGCCCGACGCCGACGAGCGCGGCGACGCCGGCGAGCAGCAGCCAGTCGAGCGAGCGCACGACCGCGAGCAGGCCGACGCCCTCGCGGCCCGCGCGCAGCCCCGCCCGCTGGGATCCGGCGTACTCGAGCATCAGTGCGGCGTCCTAGTCAGAGTGGATCGGCCCGGTCTGCTTGAGGTGGACGTTGAAGAACTTCGCGAACACCCGTGCCGCTGCGGGTGCCGCCGCCGTGCCGCCGTGGCCGCCGTTCTCGATCACGGCGCACACGACGAGCTTCGGCGTCGGCGTCACCGGACCATAGCCGCACCACCACGACTGGTTCTGCTTGCCGGTGTAGCCCGGGAGGCTGACGACCTTCTCCGCCGTGCCGGTCTTGCCGGCGATCGGCACCGGGAACTGGCCGAAGACGCCGTACGAGGTGCCGAAGGTCGCGTGCGTTCCCTCGTAGAGCCCCTGCTGGACGATCCGGAGCGCCTGCGGGTCGAGCCCCGGGATCGGCTGCGGCGACGGGACGGGCGGCGTCGGCACGATCGTCTTGTTCGAGTTCTCGACGTCCTCGAGCAGGTGCGGCGTGACGAGCTTGCCGCCGTTCGCGAGCGCGGCGTAGAAGCGCGCCATCTGCAGCGGCGTCACGAGCAGGTCGCCCTGGCCGATCGCGAGCTGGATCGAGTCGCCCGGCTTCCAGAGCCGGTCGACCTGCCAGCAGCACGGGTCGGTCGTGCTCGTGAACGTGTGCTCGCGCCACGAGATCGTCGGCACGAGCCCGTTCGCCTCCGGCCCGACGTCGACGCCGGTCGGCGCGCCGAACCCGAACGCGCGCGCCCACTTCTGCAGCGGCTGGCCGCGGTCGGCCGGCAGGAGGAAGAAGTCGTTGCCGAGCCCGTAGAAGTAGGTGTCGCACGAGTACGCGAGCGCGGTCGGCAGGTCCATCGCTTGGTTCACGTTCGGGTCCCAGTTGTGGAAGACGTGGTGGGACTTGTCCTCCGGCGCCGTGTACTTGCCGGTGCACGGCTGGTACGCGTACGGCGAGAGGATGTGCTCCTGCATCGCCGCGATCGCGGTCAGCGGCTTGAACGTCGACCCGGGCGGATACGTGCCGTCGAGCGCGCGGTCGAGCGACGGGTAGTTCTTCGCGAGCGCCGTCTTCCCGCTCAGCCCCTGCGCGTCGAGGCGCTTCTGGGCGACGTGGCCGGTGTAGACGGACGGCTCGTAGCCCGGCTCGGAGGCGAGCGCCCGGATCGAGCCGTCCTTCGGGTCGATCGCGACGACCGCGCCGCCGTTCGCCGCCCACTGCCCATCGTTCCGGGCGAGCTGGATGCCGTACCGGAGCGCGCTCTCGGCCGCCTTCTGCAGGCCGAGGTTCAGCGTCAGCCGGAGCGCGTGCCCGGGCTGGGTCGGCGTCACCAGCTCGCGAGTCGACCGCGGTCGGCCGAGCGAGTCGACGCGGACGCGCGCGTCGCCGGCGACGCCGCGCAGGTAGCTGTCGTAGCGCGCCTCGAGCCCCGCCTGGCCGATCTCGTCGCCCGGCGCGTAGCCCTGCTTCTGGAGCGTGCGCAGCTGGTCGGACGAGACCTCGCCGACGTAGCCGAGGAGCTGCGCGGCGAGCGAGTGGTACGGGTAGTGGCGCACGTACGTCCGCTCCATCACGACGCCGGGGAAGTCGGAGGCGCGCTCGTAGAGGTAGGTGACCATCGCCTTCGGCGCCTGGTCGAGGACGACGATCGGCGTCAGCATGTCGTTCGCCTCGCGCCGCTGCTTGATCTTGGCGGCGATCTCGTAGAGCGGCACCCTGGTGACGCGGGCGAGCTCGCGCAGCTCGAGGTAGCGGGTCTTGTACACCTTCGGCAGGTTGGCCGGCCAAAGCTCGACGGCGGTCGCGGCCGCGTTCGAGACGAGCACCCTGCCGTTGCTGTCGAGGATCGGCCCGCGGGGCGCCTGGACCCGGACGATCCGGAACTGGTTCGCCTGCGCCTGCGCGACGTAGTGCGGCCCGGACAGGACCTGGAGCGCCCAGAGCCGGAGCAGGAGCGCGGCGAAGCCGACGAGGATCACCGCGCCGAGCAGGCCGACCCGGCGGGCGAGCTTCGGCGTCAGCCGGTACGGCTCGACGACGGACTCGCGGGCCTCGTCCTCCTCCGCCTCGGGTCGGCGGCGGCGTCCTCGCGCCGGCGGGCGCGCGGTGGTGGTGCTAGCCAAGGAGCTGCACCTCGGTCGAGAGCTCGTCGCGCTCGACCGGGCGCAGCAGCCTGCGGACGAGCGCGTACACGGGCGCGGTGAGGACGAGGTTCATGACGATCCCCGGCGCCAGCCCGCGGAAGACGGGGCCGGCCGGCGCGCTCTCGCCGAGGACGAAGTGGACGACGAGCATCCCGAACGAGTAGAGGACGCTGATCACCGCCACGGAGAGGAACGGCGCGTGCGCGCGGTCGCGGCCGGTCGTCTCGCCGTAGCGGCCGATCCAGTAGCCGGCGAGCGTCAGCACGAGCGCGGTCAGCCCGAACTCGCCGAGCGTGCCGCTGTCCACGAGCAGCCCGGCGAAGAAGCCGCCGACGGCGCCGGCGACCGAGCCGCGCAGGAGCGAGACGGCGACGAGCGTGACGAGCAGCAGCTGCGGGACGGCGCCGAGGACGTGCAGCTGCGCGAAGATCGCGACCTGCATCACCGCCGCCACGAAGAGCAGCACGGCGGCCTTGACGCCGTCGAGCCAGATCACGGCGCGGGCTTCGTCGCGACGAGCGCCGCGACCGAGTCGAGCGTCGTCAGGTCGGCGTACGGGTTCACCTGCACCTGGAGGAACGAGGCGGTGTCCTGGATGCCGACCGAGGAGACCGTCCCGATCGGGATCCCGTACGGGTAGAGGTCCGGGTACTGCTTGCTGCGCGTGCCGGCGGTGACGATCGCGTCGCCCTTGTTCACGAGCTGCTGCTTCGCGACCCAGTCGAGGATCAGCGTCCCGCTCTGCCCGCGGCGGACGATCCCGCGGACGCCGGTGGTCAGGTCGACGGCGGAGACGTAGCTGTTCGAGTCGGTGAGGAGCGTGACGACGGAGGTGTCCGGCGAGACGTTCGTCACCCGCCCGATCAGGCCGTCGCCGTCGACGACGGGCGTGTTGACGGCGATGCCCGACCCGGAGCCGGCGGCGATCGTGATCTGCTCGCTGAACGGCCCGCCCGGGTAGCCGATCACGGCCGCGTTCACCGGCCGGAAGTCCTTCGGGTAGGTGGCGCCCTGCTCGTAGTGGAGGAGCTTCTCGTAGCGCGCCGCCTTCGCCGCGAGCGCCTGCCGGGAGAGCGCCTGTGCGCGGAGCTGCGACACCTCGCGGCGGAGCTTCGCGTTCTCGGCCTTCGCCGAGGTGAGCCCGTCGACGTAGTCGTACGCGTCCCGGAACGGCCGCGCGACCCGCGTGGCGGCGATCTGGAACGGCCGCAGCCCGGACGAGAGCACGCCCTGCGCGTCGTGGAGCGCGCCGCTCGTCGGCGAGCGGAACGAGACGGTCAGCAGCGTCAGCGCGCCGAGGACGAGAACGGCGAGGACGACGCGGCGAACGAGAGCGCTACGGGCCTTCGACGGGTACGGATTCGACTTGGAGCGCTGGACCGAGGACGCCAGCACCGCCGCGCGCGCGCTGCGGTTCGGGGGAGCCACCCGGGCAGAGTATCGCGAGAAGCGGCGCTTCTCATGAGAGCGCCGCCGTGTCCCGAACCGCCATGTCCCCGGACCTGGTCCCGGGACATGGCCGCCGAGGACATGGCCGCCCGGCCGTCTCCCGCGCAACCCCGCACGCCATGCGGCCGTCTGTCCCGCGGAGACATGTCCCCGGACCTGGTCCCGGGACATGACCGGTTCGGACGGGTGCGGCGCGCGCGGCGGGTTAGCGGCGGCCGTTGCGGCGCGAGGCGCGGGCGCGGTTCGAGCGGTGGATCGCCTCGAACTCCTCGAGGCTGCGGCCGGAGCCGACGGCGACGCAGGTCAGCGGGCTCTCCGCGAGGTGCACCGGCATCTGCGTCTCGTGGCGGAGCCGCTCGTCCAGGCCGGTGAGGAGCGATCCGCCGCCGGCGAGGACGATGCCGCGATCCATGATGTCCGCGGCGAGCTCGGGCGGCGTCTTGTCGAGCGTCGACTTGATCGCCTCGATGATCTGGGTGACCGGCTCGTCGAGCGCGCGCCGGATCTCCTCGGAGGTGAGGATCACCGTCTTCGGCAGGCCGGTGAGCATGTCGCGGCCGCGCACCTCCGCCTGCAGCTCCTCCTTCATGTCCCAGGCGGAGCCGATCTCGAGCTTGATCTCCTCGGCCGTCTGCTGGCCGATCAGGAGCTTGTAGTCGCGCTTGATGTGGTTGATGATCGCCTCGTCCATCTCGTCGCCGCCGACGCGCAGCGACTGCGAGACGACGATCCCGCCCAGCGAGATCACGGCGACCTCGGTGGTGCCGCCGCCGATGTCGACGATCATGTTCCCGGTCGGCTCGGCGACGGGCAGCCCGGCCCCGATCGCGGCCGCCATCGGCTCCTCGATCAGGTAGGCCTGGCGCGCGCCCGCCGAGAGCGTCGCCTCCTCGACCGCGCGCTTCTCGACGCCGGTCACGCCCGAGGGCACGCAGACGACGACGCGCGGGTGCGCGAACCGGTGCTGGTGCACCTTCTGGATGAAGTGCCGGAGCATCTGCTCGGTGACGTCGAAGTCGGCGATGACGCCGTCCTTGAGCGGTCGGATCGCCTGGATCGTCCCGGGCGTGCGCCCGAGCATCCGCTTCGCCTCGACGCCGACGGCGTGCACCTCGCCCGAGCGCTGGTCGATCGCGACCACGCTCGGCTCCGAGAGGACGATGCCGCGGCCGCGGACGTAGACGAGCGTGTTCGCGGTGCCGAGGTCCACGGCCATGTCGCGGCCGCCGAAGCCGGTCAATCCAGAGAAGAGGCCCATAGACCGCCGGGAGTGTAGCTGTCGAAAATCGGAAACACGACACGCAGTTCTGACGGACCCGTGACCTTCCTCCTCCTACTGTCGTGACAACGACGAGGGAGGCAGACGTGAACGTGGTGAGGTAGTCGCTCAGGGTGACCTGGCCGCTGGGAGGGCGGCAGCGTGAGGCTCGCGGACACGCTCGCGGCGGAGCTCGCGCAGCAGGCGTGGGTCGGTCACGACGCGCCGGGCGAGGTCACCGCGACGGGGATCCGGGCGGCGCTCGACCGGACGTTCCCGGGCGTGTCGCTCGAGGACGTGGCGGAGTACGCGACGCCGGCGGCGTTCGCGGTCGCTGACGCCGACTCGCTGTCGGTGCTCCGTGCTCGGTTCGTCGGCGCGATCGCCGCGGCGATGATCCTCGGCGCGAAGCTTCAGGAGACGCGAGGCACGTGACCGCGTCGACCGTCTCGAACATCCTCGCCGAGGTCGAGGTCGAGCTGCGGAGCGCTCAGCGTCGGCACGCGCCGATGCACTCGCCGCACGAGGGCCACTCGGTCATCCGCGAGGAGTTCGACGAGCTGTGGGAGCACGTGCGCGCGGACACGGGCCGCACGCCGGCGGCGCGCGCGGAGGCGATCCAGCTCGCGGCGATGGCCTGCCGGTACGTCCACGATCTCTGCGGGGGCGACGGTGTCTGACTCGACGGCGATCGAGTGGACGGACGCGACGTGGAACCCGGTGACCGGCTGCACGCGGGTCAGCCCGGGCTGCGCGAACTGCTACATCGAGCGCACGCCGCCGTTCCGGATGGCCGGCCGCCGCTTCGTGGCGATCGCTGGCGCGTCGACGACCGGCGTTCAGTTCCACCGCGACCGGCTTGAGCAGCCGCTCTCCTGGCGGAGGCCGCGCCGCGTCTTCGTCTGTTCGCTCGCCGACCTCTTCCACGACGACGTCGACGAGGGGGACATCCGCGACGTGTTCACGACGATGGCGCGCGCGCCGCAGCACACGTTCCAAGTGCTGACGAAGCGGCCGGAGCGCGCGCGTCAGCTCTTCGAGCGCGGGGTGCTCGCGTCGCGGTGGGTCACCGAGTGGCCGCTCCCGAACGTCTGGCTCGGCGTCTCGATCGAGAACGCTCGCTTCACGTGGCGCGCCGACGTGCTGCGCGAGATCCCGGCCGCGGTCCGGTTCATCAGCGCCGAGCCGCTCCTCGGCAGTCTCTTCCCGACCGACGCACGTCGCATGGGGCCGCGCGGCGAGTTCCCGCAATGGGCTGGCCCGCTCGACCTGACCGAGATCGACTGGGTCATCATCGGCGGCGAGAGCGGGCCCGGCGCGCGGCCGTTCCACCTCGAGCACGCTCGCGAGATCATCGCTGCGGCCGCCTGCCCCGGTTGCGTCGCGGATCCCGACGTCGACGAAAGCATCCGTGAGCCCGGCCGGGCACCCGTGGCCGCGCTCGGCGTGGGCTTCCGCGCTCCACGCAGGATCACGTCGACGACGCCGCTCATGGGCGTCAACGCGTGCGCCGAGTGTCTCGGCCATCCGGGCCACCGACCGGCCGTGTTCGTCAAGCAGCTCGGCGCGAAGCCCACCTACGGCTTCGCCGGCGAGCCCCTGATCCGGATGCCGCTCGATCTCAACGACCGGAAGGGCGGCGACATCGACGAGTGGCCGGCCGATCTGCGGATCCGCGAGTTCCCGAGGTCGGCGGCGTGAGGGCGCGTCTTGTGCTGCGGTATCACGTGCCGCGGGCGCAGCTGTGGCCGGGGTCGCGTGGCGCGTCGGCGGGGAACGTGCATCTGCACGTGACCGAGGACGTGACGCTCGGCCGCCTGTCGCGTCGGCGGGGCGAGTGTCTGTGCTCGAAGCGGCAGGCGTCGTTCGCGCGTCCGCTCGATCCTGGCGAGTTCGACTCGCTGACGCGGTGCGAGTCGTGCTTCGCGATCGCTGACCGGCACGGCCTGACGTTCTTCACCGACGAGCCGTGGCTCGCGGTGGCTCTCGACACAAGGGAGGTCGCATGAGTGCGATCGAAGTGACCACGCAGGCGCAGCTCGACAAGGCGCTGAAGAGCCGGAAGGCGGGCGACTGGATCGTCTGCCTCGGCGGCACGTGGAACAGGCCGCTCTTCCTCGACGGCAACGCGAGCGTGGAGGCCGACGGGAACGCGAGCGTGGAGGCCGACGGGAACGCGAGCGTGGAGGCCGACGGGAACGCGAGCGTGGAGGCCGACGGGAACGCGAGCGTGGA
>DASSNM010000029.1:0-13506 GCA_035688025.1 Gaiellaceae bacterium
GGCAGGGACTAGCCCTCGTCGCCGCCGCCGCCGTGCTCCTCGCGGCGGGGACCGCGGCCGCGATCACGGCCGCCGCCGCCGCGCCGGCGGTCGTCGCCGCGGCGAGGCCGCTCCTCCTCCGGAGGCCGCGGCGGGGCGTCCGTCGCCCGCTCGATCAGCTCCTCCGGCTGGACGAGGTTGCCGTTCTCGTGCTTCGCGATCAGCTTCAGGCCGATGCGCCCGCGGGCCTTGTCGACCTCCTGCACGATCACGTCGACGACGTCGCCGCGGCTCATCACGTCCTCGATGTGCGCGACGCGGCCGGGGCCGACGTTCGAGACGTGCAGCAGCCCGTCGGTGCCCTTCTTCAGCTCGACGAACGCGCCGAACTGCGTCGTCTTGACGATCTTGCCGGTGTAGGTGTCCCCCACCTCCGGCTCCTTCGTCAGCGCCTGGATCGCGGAGATCGCGGCGTCGGCCTTCTCGCCGTCGGTCGCGTAGATGAGGATCGTGCCGTCCTCCTCGATGTCGATCTGGACGTCGTAGTCCGACTCGAGGCCGCGGATCGTCTCGCCGCCCTTGCCGATGACCATCCCGATCTTCTCCTGGTCGATCTTGATCGTCGAGATGCGCGGCGCATGGCCGGCGATCTCGGCGCGCGACTCGGGGATGACCGCGAGCATCTTCTCGAGGATCTCGGCACGGGCCCGGCTCGCCTGCTCGAGCGCGTTCCGCATGATCTCCTGCGTGACGCCGGTGATCTTGATGTCCATCTGGAGCGCGGTGATGCCCTTCGGCGAGCCGGCGACCTTGAAGTCCATGTCGCCCAGGTGGTCCTCCGCGCCCTGGATGTCGGTCAGGATCACGTAGTCGTCGCCCTCCTTGACGAGGCCCATCGCGATGCCGGAGACCGGCGCCGTGATCGGGACGCCCGCGTCCATCAGCGAGAGCGTCGACCCGCAGACCGAGCCCATCGACGACGAGCCGTTCGACTCGAGCGTCTCGGAGACGATGCGGATCGTGTACGGGAACTCGTCCGGCGACGGGATCACCGCCTCGAGCGCCCGCTGCGCGAGCGCGCCGTGGCCGATGTCGCGGCGCTTCGGGCCGCGCATGAAGCCGGTCTCCCCGACCGAGTAGGGCGGGAAGTTGTAGTGGTGCATGTAGCGGCGCTCCTCCTCGAGGGAGAGGTCGTCGATCCGCTGACCCTCCTTCGCGGTGCCGAGCGTCAGCGAGGAGAGGATCTGCGTCTGGCCGCGCTGGAACAGGCCGGAGCCGTGCGCGCGCGGGTTGACGCCGACCTCGATCTCGATCGGCCGGATCTCCTCGGTGCCGCGCCCGTCCGGGCGCCGCTTCTCGACGGCGATCTTCTGCCGCACCATGTCCTTGTAGATCGCCTCGCACGCCTTCTTCACGTACGACTTCGTCAGCGAGTCCTTCTGCGCCGGCAGCGCCTCGCCGGTCTCCGGGTCGGTCGCGGCCGCGCCGACCGGGAACGGCAGCTCGACCTCCTCGACGATCCGGTCGAACAGGAGCTGTCGCTTCGCCGACTTGAGCTGCTTCGAGTCCTGCTCGGCGTCGGTGAGCGCCCTCAGCTCGTCGCCGAACTGCTCGCGCACCGGGCCCTCGACCGCGGCCGACCGCTGCTTCTCGAGCAGCATCGCGAGCGCGGAGCGGACCTGGGTCAGGCGGGTCATGTCGTCGTCGGTCGACTCCATCGTGATCGCCGGGCACAGCTCGGCCGCGAGCTCGTCGACGAACGCGCCGGCCTCCTTGACGCCGACCTGCTGGATCCGCTCCCAGACGGCGTGGCCGCGGTCGCGCTCGAGCTCGCCGTAGAGGTCGAGGTCGAGCCACTTCGGCTTGCCGGCCTGGGCGCGGAGATCCTCCTGCGCCTCGCAGAGCTTCACGATCTCGCGGTGCGCCAGCTCGAACGCCTCGAGCATCGTCTCGTCCGGGATCTCCTCGGCGCCGGCCTCGATCATCGTCAGCGCGTCCTTCGTGCCGACGACGATCAGGTCGAGCGTCGACTCGTGCTCCGCCTCGGCGAGGGTCGGGTTGACGACGAGGTTGCCGTCGAGCATCCCGATCCGCACCGCGCCCACCGGCCCGAGGAAGGGCAGCGGCGAGATCATCAGCGCCGCGGAGGCGCCATTGATGCAGAGGATGTCGTGCGCGGTGACCATGTCCGCGGAGAGCACGGTGCAGATGACCTGCACCTCGTTCTTGAAGCCCTTCGGCCAGAGCGGCCGGATCGGGCGGTCGATCATGCGCGCGGTCAGGATCGCCCGCTCGGTGGGGCGTCCCTCGCGCTTGAAGAAGCCGCCCGGGATCTTGCCGGCGGCGTACATCCGCTCCTCGACGTCGACGGTGAGCGGGAAGAAGTCCGCCCCTTCGCGGGCCTCCTGGCGGCCCTGCGCGGTGGCGAGCACCATCGTGTCGCCACTGCGGACGACGACGGCGCCGTCCGCCTGCTTCGCGAGCTTGCCGGTCTCGAAGCTGATCTCCTGCTGTCCGACCTGGACGGAGACCCGAGCCCGGCGCTCGGTCGCGATACTCATTCGATTGTCCTCCACTCGTCGTGCTTAGGGCGGAGGGCGGGAGTTTGAGTCAGCCTCGGCGCGATTCCTCGGCGCTTCCGGGGCTCGCTCAAACCACCGCCCTCCGTGGGCTGGGAGCTAGCGGCGCAGGCCGAGCTCCTTGATGAGAGCGCGATAGCCCTCGAGGTCGTGCTTCTGCAGGTAGTTCAGGAAGCGGCGGCGCCGGCCGACGAGCTTCAGCAGCCCGCGGCGGGAGTAGTGGTCGTGCTTGTGGGTGCGCAGATGCTCCGTCAGGTCGTTGATCCGCTGCGTGAGCATCGCGATCTGCACCTGCGGCGAGCCGGTGTCGGCGTCGCTGCGGCCGTGCTTCTTGAAGATCTCCTGCTTGGCTTCCTTGGTGAGGGCCATCCCTGTCTCCTTCTCTCGTCGTTGCCCGAGCGTCCGCCCCGCGGCGCCAAGGAAGCACCGGGAGCCGAGGCTGGGTCGCGGGTAGGGTAGCGGAATCCGTGCTGGGGAGCGGCATTCCGCGGGGCCGGCTGGCCGAGATCGTGCAGGAGGCGCGCCGCCGGAGCGGCGTTCCGGCGGCGGCCGCGGGCCTGCTCGTCGACGGCCGGGTCGAGTCGTGCGCGGACGGCGGGGTCGGGGTCGAGACCCCGTTCCGGGTCGCGTCGCTGACGAAGTGGCTCACCGCGTCGCTCGCCACGACCTGCCTCGACCTCGACGAGCCCGCGTTCCGGGGCGCCTCGGCGCGCGAGCTCCTCTCGCACACGGCGGGCTGGCGGCCGGAGTCGCCGGAGCCGCTGCCGGAGGTCGCGCAGGGGCTCTGGTCGTACTCGAACGCGGGCTACCGCGCCGTCGGCGCCGGCTGCGCGGCCGCCTGCGGCATGCGCTACGCCGACGTGCTGCGGGGGCGCCTGCTCGAGCCGCTCGGGATGCGCGCGAGCGGGTTCGAGCGGCCTGCGGATGCCGCGTTCGGACACGTCCAGGAGGGCGAGACCGGGCACCGTCGCGTCGAGGACGACGCCTATCCGGAGGAGCGCTATCCGGGCGGCGGGCTCTGGTCGACGGTGCCGGACATGCTGCGGTTCGCGGCGCACCAGCTCTGCGGGCCGGGCCCGTTGTCCGCGGCGCAGCGCGAGCAGACGGTCGCGCCGCAGGCGGAGGCGCTCGGCGCCGCCTACTGCCTGGGCGTCTGGCGGCGCCGGCTCGCCGGCGGCCGGGAGGCGCTCGAGCACAGCGGCTCGATCGCGGGCTTCCAGTCGCTGCTCCTGCTCGTCCCGGCGGAGCGGGCGGCGCTCGTCGTGCTGACGAACAGCTGGCGCGGCAACGGGCTGATCCAGCGCGTCGTGCGCGCGCTCGGCCTCGTCGCCGAGCCGTCCGGGCGCGGCGACGAGGCAGCGGCGGAGCCGGGACGCTACGAGCTCGACGGCGACGAGGCGGTCGTCGAGCGCCACGGCGACGGCCTGCGGGTCTCGGAGAGCGGCGTCGACCCGGTGACGGGCGACCGGATCCGGCTCTCGCCCTACCCGGTCGACGCGCTGGGCGGCGGCGTCTACGGGTTCGCGGGCGGCGTCCTCATGGCGCACCGCCTCGACTTCCCGCGGCCGGGCGTGGCGCGCGTCGGCTGGCTCGCTCTCCCCCGCGCCGGCGCGTGAGCCTGCCGGCGGGCTGCGCGGCCGGCCATCCCGCGACGGCCGCGGCGGGAGTCGAGATCCTCGAGGACGGCGGCACGGCGGCGGACGCCGCGGTGGCCGCGTCGCTCGCCTCGTGCGTCGCGGAGACGGTGATGACGGGCCTGCTCGGCGGCGCGCACGCGATCCACTACGACGCGGCGAGCGGCGCCGTCCGCAACCTCGACTGCTTCTGCGCCGTCCCGGGCCTCGGCGCCGAACCGCGGGACGCGGAGCTGCTCGAGCTGGACGTGCCGTTCGGCGAGGAGCTCGTGCACTACGCCGTCGGGCCGGCGTCCTGCGCCGTGCCCGGGCTGCCCGCCGGGCTCGGGGCGCTCTGGCGCGAGCACGGGCGGCTGCCGTGGGCGCGGCTGGTCGAGCCGGCGCTCCGGCTCGCGCGCGAGGGCGTGCCGATGCCGCCGGCGCACGTCGCGTGCCTGGAGATGCTCGCGCCGGTGCTGACGCTCGACGCCGGCGCGCGGATCTACGCCCCGGGCGGGTCGTTGCTGCGTCCCGGGGAGCGGCTCGACCAGCCCGGGCTCGCGGCGGCGCTCGAGTCGCTTGCCGCCGAGGGCGCCGAGGGCGCCTACCGCGGGACGATCGGCGAGGCGCTGCTCTCGCTCTCGGACGAGCGCGGCGGCTTGCTCACGCGGGCCGACCTCGACGCGTACGAGGCGCGCTGGGCCGACCCGGCGGAGGTCTCCTGGCTCGGCCGCCGGGTGCTCTCGCGGTCAGGGATCTCCGGCGTCCCGGAGACGCTCATGCGGCTCCCGCGGCTGCGTGGCCTTTCGCCCGCGGCGCGGGTCGTGGCGCTCGTCGCGGCGCTCGACGGCGGGACCGGACCGGAGACCCACACGACGAACCTCGTCACGGTCGACGCAGCGGGCAGCGCGTGTGTCCTGACCTCGAGTCTCGGCCTCGGCTCCGGCGACTACCTGCCGGGCCTCGATCTGCACCTGAACAGCATGCTCGGCGAGGTCGACCTGCTCGTCGCCGGTCCGCTCGAGCCGGGCGCGCGGATGGCGAGCATGATGGCGCCCACCGTCGTCCTCGAGCGGGAGCGGCCCGTGCTCGCGATCGGCTCCGCCGGCGGGACGAGGCTGCGGACCGCGCTCGTGACGGTCGCGGCGAGCGTGCTCGACGAGGGGCTCGAGCCCGGGGCCGCGGTGCGCCGGCCGCGCGTCCACCCGGCCGGCACCGTGGTGAACGCCGAGCCGGGAGCCGACGAGGACGGGCTCGCCGCGCTGGAGGCCGCTGGACGTGACGTGCGCCGGTGGCCGGCGCTGCACCACTATTTCGGGGGCGCCAGCTTCATCGGGCGAACAGGAGCCGCCGCTGACCCCCGACGTGACGGTGCTGCTCTCGCCGCACGGGCGGCAGGCTGACCGGGATCCAGCCGACGTAGGCGCAATCCGGGCAACCGGGGTTCTCGCGCACCGTCCCGCCGCCGGCGGGCTTGGAGTACACCGAGCCGCAGTCGAGGCACCGCACCGTCTCGAAGACCCCGAGGGGAATGTTGCGTGCGATTTCGACCATGCAGGAGAAGACGCCGGCCGAGCCGGAACCTTGCGCGGCTCAAACGGGGGATTCGGCGCCGCGTGTCCGCTCGACGTCGGCGGCGATCGCCGCGACGAGCTCCGCCTCGGACGCGAAGGGGGCCTGGCCGCGCAGCGGCTCCCAGAAGCGCACGACGAGACGACTGTCGTACAGGTCGCCGTCGAAGTCGAGCAGGTGCGCCTCGACGCGCCGCTCGGCCCCGCCGTAGTGGGGATTCGTCCCGATCGAGATCGCCGCGCGCCGGCCGAGCGCCTCGCCCGCGTAGACGCCGTCCGGCGGGACGAGCAGGTCGGCGGGCACGTCGAGGTTCGCGGTCGGGAACCCGAGCAGCCGACCGCGCCCGTCGCCCCGGACGACGATTCCCTCCACCTCCGGCGCTCGCCCGAGCAGCTGCGCGGCAGCGCGCAGGTCGCCGTCGTGCAGCAGCGCGCGGATGTGGCTGGAGGAGACGTTCTCCACCAGCGGCACCCTCCTGACGTCGAAGCCGAGCTCCTCGAGGAGGGCGAGGTCGCCCGCCCGGCCGCGGCCGAAGCGGAAGCCTTCTCCCGCCGCGACCACCTCGACGCCCGCCGCCCGCAGGACTCGCTCCGCGAACTCCTCCGGCTCGAGTCCCGCCAGCTGCTCGTCGAAGCGGAGCAGGAGCACGTCCTCCACGCCCGCCTCCGCCAGCAGCTCGAGACGCCGCTCCGTCGTCGAGAGGAGCTCGACGCCGTCCCCGAGCACGCTCCGCGGATGCGGGTCGAACGTGACCACGCCGCCCCGCAGCCCCGCGGCCTGCGCCGCCTCCACGACACGCCGATGCCCGCGGTGCAGGCCGTCGAAGCTGCCGATCGCGACCGCCCGCCGGGCGTCCGGCAGCTCGGCCGGCTCCCGCGCGACGTTCACCGCGCCGCTGCCTCTCGCGCCGCGCCGACGCGGGCGAGGACGTCCGCCTCGGCCAGCAGCCGCGCCGGGGTGAACGCCTCGGGGGCGACGGCGTCGGCGACGGCGAACGGGCCGACCTCCGTTCGACGGAGCGACGCGCAGTGTCCGCCGAGGGCGTCCGCGATCGAGCGGACATAGGTGCCCGAACTGACCCGCAGGTCGAGCGTGACGAGACCGTCCGTATACGCGATGACGTCGAGCGCGTGCACCGTCGAGCGCCGCAGGGGCATCTCCACCGCGACGCCGCGCCGGGCCAGGCGGTAGGCGCGCTCGCCACCGATCTTGACGGCCGAGGCCGCGGGGATCGGCAGCTCGATCTCGCCGCGGAGGGCTGCGACCCGTTGCTCGAGCTCCTCGGCGGCGGGGGGCCGCGAGCGCTCCACGATCTCTCCCTCCGGGTCGCCGGTCGAGGTCCGGGCCGAGAGATCGACGTCCGTCAGGTAGCGCTTGTCCAGGCCGACGAGCCACGGAGTCAGTTTAGTTGCCCACCCGGACAACAGCAGGAGCAGCCCGCTGGCGAAGGGATCCAGGGTGCCGGCGTGCCCGGTTCGGGCGCCGGTCACGCGGCGGATCTGCGCGACGATCGCGAACGAGGACGGCCCGACGGGCTTGTCGACGAGCGCGACGCCGGCCGGCTCAAGCGCGCGCGGTGGCACGTTGCTCGAGGAATCCCTGCCGGACGATCTCGGTGATCTCGGGGACGGTGAGGTCGCTCGAGAAACCGGCCGCCTGCCGGTGCCCGCCGCCGTCGAAGCGGCGCGCGATCGCGGAGACGTCCAGCTCGTCGATGCTCGCGCGCAGCGAGCCCTTCCTCGCCTTCGCCGCGTCGCTCGTCTGCTCCCGGATCAGCACGGCGAGCTCCGCTCCCTCGACGGCGCGAAGGTAGTCGATGATCCCTTCCGAGTACGGCTCGGGTGCGCCGACGTCCTCGAAGTCGGCGCGCTCGAGGTGCGAGACGACGATGCGGCCGCCTTCGAGCACCTCGGCGTGGGCGAGCGCCCGTGCGAGGAGCTTCAGCTTCGCGAACTCCACCGACTCGTAGACGCGCTGGAAGACGGCGTGGAAGTCGGCCCCGGCGTCGACGAGCTCGGCTGCGAGGCGGAGCGACTTCGGCGTGGTGTTCGCGTACTGGAAGCGACCGGTGTCGGTGACGAGCGCGATGTAGAGCGGCTCGGCGAGCTGAGGCGTGAGCTCGACGCCGAGCTCCGCGAAGACGTCCCGCAGCACCTCGCCGGTCGAGGACGCGTCGGCGACGATCAGGTTCACGTCGCCGAAGCGCGTGTTGTCGTGGTGGTGGTCGATGTTGAGGACGAGCGGCGACGCGGCTGCGATCCCCGGGTCGCCGGCGATCCGCTCGGCCTTCGCGCAGTCGACGGCGACGAGGACCCGTTGGGCCGCGTCGTCCGGCGCCGTGCGCCGGAGCTGCTCGAACGCCATGAACTCGTACTCGCGTGGGAGCGGCGTGTCGCCGGCCAGGTACATGACGGCGTCCTTGCCGAGCGAGGCGAGCGCGATCGTCGTCGCGAGCAGCGATCCGAGCGCGTCTCCGTCGGGGCTCTCGTGGGTGACGACGAGGAAGCGCTCGTGGGCTCGGAGCGCGTCGGCGATCGCCTTCAGGTCAGCCGTCGTCTCGTTCATCGTCGTCAGGGGCGAGCTCGTCGATCAGCCTGGTCATGCGCACGCCGCGCTCGACCGTGGGATCGTACTCGAAGGTCAGTTGAGGGGTTCGCTTCATTCTCAGCTGGCCGGCGAGGCGGGACTGGAGCATTCCGTGGGCCGCCTCGAGTCCCAGCAGCGAGGCCTTCTGCTTCCGCGCCGAGCCGAGGACGCTGACGTAGACGGTCGCGTGCCGGAGGTCCGGCGTCGTGTCGACGCCGGTGACGGTGACGAGCCCGATCCGCGGATCCTTCAGCTCCGGGAGCGTCTCGGCCAGCACCTGTCGGACCGACTCGTTGACGCGGCGCATCCGTTCGCTCATGCCCCCATTCAAGCGGCTGCGAGCGCCGCGCCGGGCCCTGTCCGCCCTGGCCTCGGCTTGTCGAGACATGTCCCGCATCACCCGTCACCCCCGCCCAGGGTGGGGTCGCAGGTCCCTCCGCCCTCGGAACCGACGATATCGGCCGACCGGTGCCGTGTCCTTCGCGGCTCCGTGTCGACTCGTCCACAGGCGGCCGGTGAGGCTCAATCCTCGGGATCGACCAGCAGACGCTCGACGACGACCACCTCCCACTCCTGGCCGCGCAGCCAGCGTTCCGCCTCGTCGAGCAGACGCTCCGCGTCCCGATGCTCCCGCGCCACGCACGCCGCCGTCAGCTGGGCCCGCTGCCAGAGATCGTGGTGGTCGACCTCTGCGACGGACGCCCCGACACGGTTCTGCAGCTGCGCTTTCGCCGAGCGGACGAAATGCCGCTTCTCCTTCAGCGAATGCGCCTCGGGGAAGTGCAGCTCGCAGGTGAGGACGCCGATCCAGCCGCTCGCCATCTCCGGATTCAAGCCGAGGCGAGCGCCCGCTCGACGACCTCTGCCGCCGTGCGCACCGCCTCGACCTCGGACGGGCTCGCACCGGCCAGAAGCGTCTCCAGCAGATCCAGCCGCCGCGCCCGTCCCCGCTCCAGGATCCGTCGCGCCTTCGCGGTCGCCTCGAGCCGGATCGCCCGCGCGTCGTTCACGTCCGGATACCGGCGCACGAAGCCCTCCCGCTCCAGCGCGGACACCAGCTTGCTCATCGTCGCGACCGTCACCCGCTCGGCCTGCGCCAGCTCCGTCAACGACCGCGCCCCTGCGAAGACGAGCACCGACAGCGCCGACGCGCGCGCGGCCGAGATCCCCATCGCCTCCGCATCGACCTGGTGCACCCGGCGCAGCAGGTGGATCGACGCCGAATGGATCCGGTCGGCCGCCTCGCGCCGTTCACTTGACATAGTTGGTTAGCCTAACTAAGGATTCGCCATCTGTCGAGAGGAGGAACAGCGATGGCCACCATCTTCGAGCTGATCGACGCGCGCGACGCCGCCGCCGTCCGCGAGCTGCTCGCCGCGGATCCGGCGGCTGCGAGCGCTCGCGACGAGACCGGGATCTCCCCGCTCGTGTACGCGGCGTACCGAGGGCGGGGACCGGTCTTCGACGCCATCCTCGAGAGCGGCCCGCCGAGCGATCCCTGGGACAGGCTGATCGCCGGCGAGGCGAGCGGCCTCCCCGCTCCCGACGCCTGGAGCCCCGACGGCTTCACGCCCCTCCATCTCGCCGCGTTCTCGCACAACGCCGCGGCCGCCCGCGCCCTGCTCGAGGCCGGCGCCGACCCGGACGCAGTCGCGCGCGCGAGCTTCGCGCGGGTCACGCCGCTCGGCACCTGCGCGTTCGCGAACGCGCCCGAGGTGGCGCGCGTCCTGCTCGAGCACGGCGCCGACCCCTCGATCGCAGAGGACGACCGCACGACGCCGCTCGCGGTCGCCGAGGCGAACGGCCACGCCGAGCTCGCAGAGCTGCTGCGCGCCGCCGCCGGCTAGCCGGCGGGCTCGTCGAGGGAGGTGCGCTCGATCTCGCGCGTCTCGAAGATCTCGAGCACGTCGCCCTCCTTCACGTCGTTGAAGCCGTCGAGCAGGATGCCGCACTCGAAGCCTTCGGCGACCTCGCGGACGTCGTCCTTGAAGCGGCGGAGCTGCGCGATCGTCGTCGTGTAGATCACGGTGCCGTCGCGGACGACCCGGACGCTGCCGTTCCGCCGCACGACGCCGTTCGTGACCATGCAGCCGGCGATCGTGCCCAGCCGCGAGACCCGGAACAGCGCCCGCACCTCGGCCTCGCCGATCGTCTCCTCCGTCGTGACCGCCGCGAGCTTGCCGACGAGCGCCTGCTCGATGTCCTCGGTCAGCTTGTAGATGACGTCGTACGTGCGGATCTCGACGCCCTCGCGGGACGCCAGCTCGCGCGCCTCCGCATTCGGGCGGACGTTGAAGCCGACGATCAGGGCGTCGGACGCCGACGCGAGCATGATGTCGTTCTGCGTGATCGCGCCGACGCCGGAGGCGATGACGTTGAGCCGCACCTCCGAGTGCTCGAACTTCGACAGCTCCGAGACGACCGCCTCGACCGAGCCGACCACGTCGCCGCGCACGATCAGGTTCAGGTCGGAGACCTCGCCCGCCTGGAGCTGCTCGAACAGGCCCTCGAGCGAGACGCCGCTCGGACGCGCCGTCGCCCGCTGCTCGCGGCGGAGGCGCTCCGCGCGGCGGTTCGCCAGCTCGCGCGCCTGCCGGTCGTTCTCGACCACGCGCGCCAACTCGCCGGCCGCCGGCGGCTTGTCGAAGCCGAGGATCTCCACCGGGTCGCCCGGGCCCGCCGAGTCCTGCTTCTCGCCCTTGTAGTTGAAGAGCGCCTTGACGCGGCCGTGCGCGTCGCCGGCGACGATCGCGTCGCCGACCTTGAGCGTGCCTCGGTGGACGAGCATCGTCGCCACCGGCCCGCGCCCCACGTCGAGACGCGACTCGACGATCGGGCCCGACGCCTCGACCGCCGGGTTCGCGCGCAGGTCGAGCTCCGCGTCGGCGACGAGCAGGATCCGCTCCAGCAGGTCGTCGAGGTTCTGCTGCGTCTTCGCGGACACCTCGGCGAACTGCGTCGAGCCGCCCCAGTCCTCCGGCTGCAGGTTCTCCTGCGCCAGCTCCGCCTTGACCCGGTCGATGTTCGCGTCGGCCAGGTCGATCTTGTTCACCGCGACGACGATCGGCACCTCGGCCGCGCGCGCGTGCGAGATCGACTCCTTCGTCTGCGGCATGACGCCGTCGTCGGCGGCGACGACGAGCACCGCGATGTCCGTCACCTTCGCGCCGCGGGCGCGCATCGCCGTGAACGCCTCGTGGCCCGGGGTGTCGAGGAAGGTGATCTTGCGGCCGTCGACGTCGACCTGGTAGGCGCCGATGTGCTGCGTGATCCCGCCCGCCTCCGTCTCGACGACCCGCGCCTGGCGGATCGCATCGAGGAGCGTCGTCTTGCCGTGGTCGACGTGACCCATGATCGTGACCACCGGCGGCCGCGGCCGCAGCGCCTCCTCCGGGTCGTCGAAGCTCTCCGGCTCCTCCTCCTCGTCGGCCGCGTGCTTCACCGTCACCTCGCGGCCCAGCTCGGCCGCGATCAGCTCGACCTCCTCGTCGGTCAGCGACTGCGTCGCCGTCCGCATCTGGCCGAGGCCCATCAGGATCTTGATGATGTTCGGCATCGGGACGCCGAGCGCCTGCGAGAGGTCGCGGACGCTCACGCCCGACTCGACGGAGACGGGACCGGTCGGCTGCGCGGGCGGCTGCTGCCGGCCCTCGCGACGCTGGCCGTCCTGGCCGCCGCGCGCCTGGCGCTGGTCGCGCGCGTTCGGGCGCGCCGCCTGGTTGTCGATCACGACGCGGCGCCGGCGGTTGCCGGGGCCGCCGCCGCGCGGGCGGAGCGGCCGGTTCGGTCTATTGCCTCCGTTGGCCATGAGCCCCCTCAGTGTAGAGGCGCGCGAGCGCCGGATCGATTTCCACCGCCTGCCGGAGGGCGTGCGCGAAGCCGCGCGCGGCGGCCGCGCGCTCGAAGCACTCGAGCCGCGGGCACGTGTACGCGCCGCGTCCGGGCGCCGTCCGCCCCGGCACGAGCCGGCCGTCGCGGGCGGCGAAGCGGAGCAGCTCCCGCTGCGGCGCGCGCCGGCCGCAGCCGGCGCAGCGCCGCACGGGATCCGTTCCGGCTACGACTCGTCCTCCCCGGCCGCCTCGACCGGGATGCCCTCGGGCCGCTGCTCCGGCTCGGCCGTCCCGGCCTCCGGCGACACCGCCGGCTCCTCCGGATCGGTCTCCGCGGGCTCGGTCACCGGCGGCGTCGAGTCGGGCAGCTGCTCCTCGGCCTCCGGCGTCACGCCCGCCGCGTCGGCGAGCTCGTCGGCCGTCTCCTCGTCGGCCGACTGCTGCGGGGCGACGTGGTCCGAGCCGGTCCCCTCGAGCGCCTGGTGGGCCGGGACGCCGCAGAAGCGGGAGCCCGGGAGCGCGGCGTTCGGGCAGCGCTTGCCGTTCGCGAGCACCGCCGCGCAGCGGCCGGAGAAGTCCTCCGCGCCCTCGCCCTCGCCGCCGCCGAAGGCCGCGGCGGCCTCCGCCTGCGCGAACTCGGTGTCCGACTGGATGTCGATCTTCCAGCCGGTCAGCCGCGCGGCGAGACGGGCGTTCATGCCCTCCTTGCCGATCGCGAGTGCGAGCTGGTCGTCCGGGACGACGACGGTCGCCTCGCGCGCCTCGTCGTCGAGGTAGACCTCGCGGACGCGGGCCGGCGAGAGCGCCTTCGCGACGAACCGCGCCGGCTCCGGGTTCCACGGGATGATGTCGATCTTCTCGCCGCGCAGCTCGGACACGACCATGCGCACGCGGGAGCCGCGCGGGCCGACGCACGCGCCCACCGGGTCGACGCCCTGGGCGTGCGACTCGACCGCGATCTTCGAGCGGTAGCCCGGCTCGCGGGCGACGCCGCGGATCTCGACGAGGCCGTCGGCGATCTCCGGCACCTCCAGCTCGAACAGCGTCTTGATCAGCTCCGGGTCGCGGCGGGAGAGGATCACCTGCGGGCCCTTCGTCCCCGAGCGCACCTCGGTGATCACCGCCTTGATGCGGGAGCCCTGCTCGTAGCGCTCGCCGTCGACCTGCTCCGAGCGCGGCAGCAGCGCCTCGACCTTGCCGAGGTCGACGAGCACGTTGTTGCGGTCGCCCGCCTGCTGGACGATCCCGGTCACGACCTCGGTGACGCGGTCGATGTACTCGTCGTACATCATCCGCCGCTCCTCCTCGCGGATCCGCTGCAGGATCACCTGCTTCGCGGTCTGCGCG
>DASSNM010000040.1:0-13647 GCA_035688025.1 Gaiellaceae bacterium
ACGACCACCATTTCGTGCGTCGACCGGCGAAGTCCCGCCGTGATCGCCGCGACCGGCCCGGTGCCTGGATCGTCGCCGGGCCCGACGAGGACGCGTTCGTCGCACGCCTCGCCGAGCACGCGCCACGCGCGGTCGCGCAACGTCTCCCCGTCGAAGACGGCGTCCGCCTTCGGCGAGCCGAAGCGTGTGCTCGCCCCGCCGACGAGCAGGACGCCGGTCAGTCCGGGAGGATCCGCCACGGCTCGGTGTAGACGTTCGCCGACCCGCCGCGCACGAAGCCGCAGAGCGTGATCCCGCGGTCGCGCGCGAGCTCGACGGCGCCCCGACCGCGACGAGGATCGGGCAGCCGGCGACCGCCGCCTTCTGCACGAGCTCGAACGAGAGCCGCCCGCTGACGCAGAGCAGCGACTCCGCGAGCGGCAGCCGGCCCGCTCCGAACGCCCAGCCGACGACCTTGTCGAGCGCGTTGTGCCGGCCGACGTCCTCGCGCACGCAGAGCAGCTCGCCCGCGGTCGAGAAGAGTCCGGTCGCGTGCAGGCCGCCGGTCGCCTCGAACGCGGCCTGCGCGGCGCGCAGCCGGTCCGGCAGCGACGCGACGAGCGCGAGCTGCACGGTCAGCCGCGACTCGACGCGCGGCGCCTCGACGGCGACCGCCTCGAGCGCGCCCTTGCCGCAGACGCCGCACGAGGAGCTCGTGTAGAAGCTCCGCCGCAGCCGCTCCGGGTCGAAGCCGGGCGCGTCCACGTCGACCGCGTTCGCCGCGAGGTCGTCCGGCAGCCGCGCCGAGACCGGCCGCAGCCCCTCCGAGAGGCAGAAGCCGAGCCCGAGCTCCTCATCGTGGCCGGGCGTCCGCATCGTCACCGCGACCGGACGGCCGCCGATCCGGATCTCGAGCGGCTCCTCGACCGCGACCCGGTCGCGCTCGCTCGCGCCGCCCGGCAGCCGGACGACCTCGACCGGCGCGGCCGAGTACGGAGGCGCGTCCATCAGCGCAGCACGAGCGCGACGAGGGCGGCCCCCGCGAGCGCGGGGACGGTCGAGCCGACGACGAGCAAGCGCATCAGCCGCGGCCGGAGCTCGTAGACGCGCGCGATCGTGAGCAGGTTGAAGGCGGAGGGCATTCCCGCGCCGAGGTAGAACGCGGCCGGCGGGTGCGCGCCGAGCGCCGCCGCGGCGGCGAGGAGCAGCAGCGGCCCGCCCGCGAACTTGACGAGGAGCGCCCCGGCCGCGCGGCGCAGCTCCTCCGCCCCGTGCTCGAACCGCTCGAGCGGGATCGAGAGCCCGAGCAGCAGGAAGCCGCACGGCCCGATCAGCGTCGCGGCCGCCGCCCCCGCGTGCCCGAGTCCCGGCACCGAGACGCCCGACGCCCGGAGCGCCGCGGCCGCCGCCGCCGCGAGCAGCGGCGGGTTCAGGAGCAGCGCCCGGGCCCGGCCACCGCGTGCGAGGGCGGGCGCCCGCTGGCCGTGCGTGCGTGCGACCGCGACCGTCACCGACGACGCCGGGACGAGGTACGCGAGCCGGTCGTAGAGGACTGCGGCCGCGAGCGCGCCGGGGCCGAGCGCGAGCTGCGCGAGCGGGATCCCGAGGAAGCCGGTGTTGCCGAAGCCGCCGCCGAGCGCGAGCGCGCCGCGCTCGTCCCGGTCGTCGGCGACGAGCCGCGCGTAGAGGTACGCGGCGCCGGCGGTCGCCCAGGCGCCGATCGCGGCCGCCGCCATCGCGAGCACGAGCGCGCGGTCGACGCGCACCGTCAGGAAGATGTGCGCGACGAGCGCGGGCGCGACGAGCCAGAAGAACCCGTGCCAGACGAGCAGGCGGGCGCGGCCGCCGATCCGTCCCTGCAGACCCGCGCCGAGGCACGCGAACGCGACGAGGATCGCGAGCTGCCGGGCCATCGGCCCAGGGTATCCGGACTACTGGCGCTCGGCCGCGTCGATGCCGGCGTCGGCGCTGGAGCGCTCCGCGACCAGGTGGTCGAAGACGGCGCGGAAGCCGTTGATCGCCGCCGCGACGTCGCCCGGCGAGAGCTCGTTCGCGTCGCGCTCGGACGCCTCCGTGAGCTCGTGCGCGGCGAGGTACTCGGCGACGACCTCGCGCTCGTCGCCTTCGCGGACGACCGGGTCGGTCAGCTCGTAACCCGCCTCCTCGAGCATCCGGGCGACGAGCGAGTCGAGCTCCGGCAGGGTCTCCGCCGGGTTCTCGGCGAGCTGGTCCTCGAGCGAGCGGAACTCGCTCTCCCAGTCGTGGCGGTCGAGGCCGGGATCGCGCATGCCCCGTTCCTGCGCGCCCTCGCCGGACTTCAAACCGCGTAGGCTCCCCGCGTGAAGGTGCTCGTCGTCGGCTCGGGGGGACGGGAGCATGCGCTCGCGTGGGCGATCGCACGCAGCGACTCGCTCGAGGAGCTCCACGCCGCGCCCGGCAACCCGGGGATCGCGGCGCTCGCGAGCTGCCATCCGGTGCGTCCCGACGACCCGGGCGCGATCGTGCCGCTCGCCCGCGAGCTGGACATCGACCTCGTCGTCGTCGGGCCGGAGGCGCCGCTCGTCGCGGGGCTCGCGGACGAGCTGCGGAGCCGCGGCGTCGCCGTCTTCGGGCCGAGCGCGGACGCGGCGCGGATCGAGGGCTCGAAGGCGTTCGCGAAGGACGTGCTCGAGGCGGCGGGCGTTCCGACCGCGCGGACGCTGCCGATCGCGCGCCCGCCGTGCGTCGTCAAGGCGGACGGGCTCGCCGCCGGCAAGGGCGTCTGGGTCTGCCGGACGCAGGCGGAGCTCGACGCGGGGCTGCGGGCGGCGGAGGCGCTCGGCCAGCCGTTCCACGTCGAGGAGCTGCTCGAGGGCCCCGAGCTGTCGGTGTTCGCGCTCGCCGCCGGCGAGCACGCGGTCGCGTTCCCGCCCGCCCGCGACTACAAGCGCGTCGGCGACGGCGACACCGGCCCGAACACCGGCGGCATGGGCTCGTTCTCGCCGCTGCCGGACGTCCGCGACGACGAGGCGGAGCAGATCGTCGAGGAGGTGCACCGGCCGGTGCTGCGCGAGCTCGCGCGACGCGGCTGCCCGTTCCACGGCCTCCTCTACGCGGGCCTGATGCGGACCGCGGACGGGCTGCGCGTGATCGAGTTCAACTGCCGCTTCGGCGACCCCGAGACGCAGTCGCTGCTGCCGCGGCTCGAGAGCGACCTGCTGCCGCTGCTCGCGGGCGAGCCCGGCGCCGAGCTGCGCGTGTCGTCGCGGGCCGCGGTCACCGTCGTCCTCGCCGGCGGCGACTATCCCGAGCGCGGCGACAGCGGCACCCCGATCGCCGGGATCGAGGAGGCGGAGGCGGGCGGCGCGCTCGTCTTCCACGCGGGCACGGCGCTCCGCGACGGCCGGCTGGTGACGAACGGCGGCCGCGTCCTGAACGTCGTCGGGCTCGGCGACTCGGTGGCCGACGCGCGAACCGCCGCGTACGCGGCCGTGGACCGCATAGATTTCGCCGGCATGCGCCGCCGCACCGACATCGCCGCCGATGCCTGACCTGAAGGTCGGCATCCTCGTCGGCTCGGAGTCCGACCGCGAGCGGATGCAGGGCTGCACCGCCGCGCTCGACGACGCCGGCGTCGGCTACGAGTTCGAGGTGCGCTCGGCGCACCGGACGCCGGACGCGGTCGCGGAGTACGCCCGCAGCGCCCGCGAGCGCGGGATCCGCGTCCTGATCTGCGGCGCCGGCCTCTCGGCGGCGCTGCCGGGAGCGGTCGCCGCGCACACCGACCTGCCCGTGATCGGCGTCCCGCTCCGCTCGAGCCTCAGCGTCCTCGACGGCCTCGACGCGCTGCTCGCGATCGCGCAGATGCCGCCGGGCGTCCCGGTCGCCGCGGTCGGCGTCGACAACGCGAAGAACGCCGCCGCGCTCGCGCTCCGCATCCTCGGCGCGTAGGCGCGCCGCCCGGCGCCTAGAACGCCGAGCGGATGTTCAGGAAGACGCCGGGAACCCAGGAGCGGCGCTTGACCGAGCGCTTGCCGAGCTCCCGCAGCAGGACGCGCCGGGCCACTGCAGGCCGCAGGCTGCAGCGGCAGCCCGGCGAGATCTGGGTCATCACGCCGGCGAAGCGCACCGGCCGGTGGAAGCGCTGGACGGCGATGTGCGCGAGCTCCGCCCACTGCTCGGCCATCGCCGGGTTGTAGATCTCCGGGATCGCCCGCGCGTACTTCATGCCGCCGGCGACGAAGAACGCCTGCCGCGCGTTCCAGTGCGAGCCGACGCCGCCGTCGAGCGAGCCGTAGTTGTAGAGCGGCCGGCCGACGTTCGTGTGCCGGTAGCCGAGGAAGAAGTCGCGGGTCCTGCGGAAGGCCGGATCCCAGGCGGGCTCGGCGTCGTCCGCGGCCGCCGACCACACGTGCCCGTCCATGTTGCGGAAATAGAGCATGTGCGCGAGCGTGCTCACCTCGCGCGCCCACTTGCGACCCGCCTTGTACGCGCTCGGGACGGCCGGGTCGTAGTTGCTCGTGCCGCGCGCGAGCGAGATCCGCGCCAGCGAGCCCTCCGGCAGGCAGCGGTGGTAGCCGACCGCGTAGGCGAGCATCGCCTTCGTGATCCGCCGGTTCCCGGCGAAGCGGCCGGAGAAGAGGATCGTCCCGTAGGTGTGACCGTTGTAGGCGAGCTTCCCGAAGTCGAGGATGACGATCCCGTTCAGGTTGTCGCGTCCGGCGGCGCAGCCCTGGCGGCGCAGCACCCACTGCTTGGTCGTGTGCTCGTAGAGCGACATCGAGGTTCGCGTCGTGCGCAGCTCGTGGATCGGCTTCGGGTTGCGCGTGTGCGTGCGGAGCAGCGTCTTCACCCACGAGTACGGGCGGATCGCGATGCTCTCCGTGGTCGGCTGGGCCGGGGCCTGGGCGGCGAAGACGAGCGCGAGGGCCGCGGCGACGAGAACGAGCGGGAATCTCTTCAAAGTCAGGTTCCTACAACTTTCAATGAGGATTACGCGCGGCAGAGTAGCGAGACTTCCGCGAAGCGGCAGTCACCCTCCCGGGGGAACCTGACGGAACCTCCGCCGACCTCGGCGCCCTCTAGACTGCCGAGCGTGATCGCCCGCTACTCCCGTCCGGCCATGGCCAGGATCTGGTCGGACGAGGGCAAGCTCGCGACCTGGCTCGAGGTCGAGCTCGCCGCGACGGCGGCCTGGGCGGAGCTGGGAGTCGTGCCGCGCGACGCCGCCGAGGCGCTGCTCGCGAACGCGGCCGCGCCGACGCCCGAGCGCGTCGCCGAGATCGAGGCGACGCTGCACCACGACACCGCCGCCTTCGTCGACGCGGTCGCCGAGCGGCTGGGCGAGGAGGGACGCTGGTTCCACTACGGGCTCACCTCGTCGGACGTCGTCGACACGGCGCTCTCGCTGCAGATCCGCCAGGCGGGCGAGCTGATCCTCGCGGGGATCGACCGCGCCTTCGCCGTCGTCGTCGCGCGCGCCGAGGAGCACCGCGGCACGCTGCAGATGGGGCGCACGCACGGCGTCCACGCCGAGCCGACGACGTTCGGGCTCAAGCTCGCCGGCTGGGCGTTCGAGCTCGCGCGCGGCCGCGAGCGGGTCGCCCGCGCGCTCGAGGGGATGCGCGTCGGCAAGCTCTCCGGCGCCGTCGGCACCTACGCGGCGACCGACCCGGAGCTCGAGCGGATCGCCTGCGAGCGGCTCGGGCTCGAGCCGGCGCCGACCTCGACCCAGATCCTCCAGCGCGACCGCCACGCCGAGCTGCTCGCCGCGCTCGCGGTCGTCGCCTCCTCGCTCGACGCGTTCGCGCTCGAGATCCGGCACCTCGCCCGCACCGAGGTCGCCGAGGTGCAGGAGCCGTTCGGCAAGGGCCAGAAGGGCTCGTCCGCGATGCCGCACAAGCGGAACCCGGTCGTCGCCGAGCGCATCTGCGGGCTCGCGCGCGTCGTCCGCTCGCACGCGCTGGTCGGGCTCGAGAACGTCGCCCTCTGGCACGAGCGCGACATCTCGCACTCCTCCGCCGAGCGCGTCGTCTTCCCCGACGCGTTCCTCGCGCTCGACTACATGCTCGACCGCTTCGCCTGGCTCGTCGAGGGGCTCGTCGTCAGGGAGGAGCGGATGCGCCGCAACCTCGAGGCGAGCCACTCCCTGTTCTTCTCGCAGCGCGTCCTGCTCGCGCTCGTCGAGTCCGGCCTCCCGCGCGACGACGCCTACCGGCTCGTCCAGCGCAACGCGATGCGCGCGTGGGACGAGGAGCTCGACTTCCGCGAGCTCTGTCGCGGCGACGAGGAGATCGCGGCGCGCCTCGACCTCGACCGCGTCTTCGACCTCGGCGCGTACACCGCCCACGTCGACACCGTGTTCGCCCGCCTGCACGCCCTCGCCCAGCCCACGAAGGAGCCCGCCCATGTCTGAAGCCCGCCACGTCGCCTCCGGCAAGGTCCGCGAGATCTACGAGCTCGACGACGAGACGCTCCTGCTCGTCGCCTCCGACCGGATCTCGACCTTCGACGTCGTCCTGCCGACCGAGATCCCGGACAAGGGCCGGGTCCTCACCGGCCTCTCGGGCTACTGGTTCACGCTGCTCGACGCGATCGTCCCGAACCACATGCTCGCGATCCGCGACGACGGCCGCTCGATGGAGTGCCGCAAGCTCGAGATGCTGCCGATCGAGTGCGTCGTCCGCGGCTACATCACCGGCTCCGGCTGGAAGGACTACAAGGCGACCGGCGAGGTCTGCGGGCACCGGCTCGCGGAGGGCCTGCAGGAGTCGCAGCAGCTGCCGCAGCCGATCTTCACCCCGGCGACGAAGGCGCAGACCGGCCACGACGAGAACATCACGCGCGAGCAGGCGGCCGAGCTCGTCGGCGAGGAGCTCTTCCGCCAGGTCGAGGAGGTCTCGATCCGGCTCTACACGACCGCCGCCGAGCACGCCCTGCGGGCCGGGATCATCATCGCCGACACGAAGTTCGAGCTCGGCCTCGACCCCGAGGGGAACCTCGTCCTCGGCGACGAGGCGCTCACCCCGGACTCGTCGCGCTTCTGGCCGGGCGACTCCTACGAGGCGGGCCGCGGCCAGGACTCGTTCGACAAGCAGTACGTCCGCGACTACTGCGAGACGACCGGCTGGGACAAGACCTACCCCGGCCCGGAGCTGCCCGACGAGGTCGTGCAGGCGACGCGCGCGAAGTACGTCGAGGCGTTCGAGCGGCTGACGACGATCCCGTTCGACCGCTACCTCGACGACCCGACGGTGGTGCTCGGGTGAAGGCGACCGTCCTGGTCAGGCCGAAGGCCGGGATCCTCGACCCGCAGGGCGAGGCGGTCGAGTCGGCGCTCGAGCACCTCGGCTTCGCGGTCGGCGGCGCGCGGGTCGGCAAGGTGATCGACCTCGAGGTGGAGGCGGCCGACGCCGCCGAGGCGCGCTCGCAGGTCGAGAAGATGTGCGAGCAGCTGCTCGCGAACCCGCTGATGGAGTCCTGGGAGATCGTCGTTGGCTAGCCCGCAGCCGCGGATCGGCGTGGTCACGTACCCCGGCTCCCAGGACGACCGGGACGCGCTCTGGGCGCTCGCCGCGCTCGACGCGGAGGCGGTGCCGGTCTGGCACGAGCAGCAGGAGCTTCCCGACCTGGACGCGGTCGTCCTCCCGGGCGGCTTCTCGTACGGCGACTACCTGCGCTGCGGCGCGATCGCGCGCTTCTCGCCCGCGACCGCGGCGACGCTCGAGTTCGCGGCGGCGGGCGGGCTCGTGCTCGGGATCTGCAACGGCTTCCAGATCCTCTGCGAGGCGGGCCTCCTGCCGGGCGTGCTGACGCGGAACGAGTCGCTCCGCTTCGTCTGCCGCGACGTCCCGCTCCGCGTCGAGCGCGACGACCTGCCGTTCACCTCGCGCTGCACCGCGGGCCAGCGGATCTCGATCCCGGTCAAGCACGGCGACGGCCGCTACCAGCCGCCGCCCGGCCTCGACCCGGCGCAGGTCGTGCTCCGCTATCTCGACAACCCGAACGGCTCGGTCGACGACATCGCCGGCGTCTGCAACGAGGGAGGCAACGTGATGGGCCTGATGCCGCACCCGGAGCACTCGGTCGACCCGCTGCTCGGCTCCGACGACGGCGCGCTGATCCTCGCGTCGCTCGTCGAGACAGCCCGGAAACGGGCAGTCGCTCTCGCGTAGGCGCCCTGCTAGGGTCGGAACGGAGTCCGATGGCCAAGCCCGATCTCGACGCCGTCCTCCACGGAACCCTGCTCGGCGAGGGCGCGAACAACGCCCAGGTCGCCGTCCTGCTCGCGGACGAGCACGGCCAGTACGTCGCCGCGAACACGTTCGTCTGCGAGCTGACCGGCTACACGCGGGGCCAGATCGTCCGCTTCCGCGCGGGCGAGCTCGGCGCCGACGACGCCTCGCGCGGGATCTACGAGAAGCTGATGGCGCGGAAGAAGATGCAGGGGCGCAAGCTCGTCCGCTGCCGGGACGGCTCGGTCGTCCCGTGCCGCTACTGGGGGATTCCGACGACGGTCGCGTCGCTGCCGTACTTCCTGCTCCTGCTCTGGGCGACCGGCGCGCCGGTACCGGCCGAGGGCTGAGGCGCAGGGAGCCGGAGCTCCCCGCGCCCTAGAGACCGAGCGTCTCCGCGAGCTGCGGTCGCTCCGCGAGCGCGGCCTTCAGCCGTGCAATGTCCCGCTCCCGGAGCGTCACCGGCCCGCGCCGGCTCGTGCCGTCCGTCGAGTAGGCGAAGCGGACGAGCCGCTCCCCCTTCGCCGTCTCGAGCAGCTGCACGCGCGACGCGAACTTCTTCCCGGCCGCGGTCTGCGGCAGGGTCAGCTCCTCGACGAGCTCCGCCGGTCCCCACGGTGTCGCCGCCTTGTTCGCCATGCGCGGGACGCTACGCGGGCAACCGTGACGCCTTCCTCGCGGCTTCGTGAAAACCGCAACCGGATTCCGTGGCGGGCCCGAGGCATTGCGCCGGCGGGCGGGGCACGCTCGTCGCATGGAGTCGAGCCTGGAGATCGCACAAGCTGCCGCGCTGCGCCCGATCGTCGAGATCGCGGAGCGCGCGGGAATCGAGGAGGACGAGCTCGAGCCGTACGGCCGCTACAAGGCCAAGGTCTCGCACGCCGTCCTCGACCGTCTCGCCGACAAGCCGGACGGGAAGCTCGTCGCGGTCACCGCGATCACCCCGACGCCCGCGGGCGAGGGGAAGACGACGACGGCGATCTCGCTCGCCGAAGGGCTCGGCCTGCTCGGCGAGAACCCCGTCCTCTGCCTGCGCGAGCCGTCGCTCGGGCCGGTCTTCGGGATCAAGGGCGGCGCGGCCGGCGGCGGCTACGCCCAGGTCGTGCCGATGGAGGACCTGAACCTCCACTTCACCGGCGACCTGCACGCGATCGGCGCCGCGAACAACCTGCTCGCCGCGATGCTCGACGCGCACGTGCTCCAGGGCAACGAGCTCGGGATCGACCCGCTCTCGATCACCTGGCGGCGCTGCCTCGACATGAACGACCGCTCGCTGCGCAAGGCGATCACCGGTCTCGGCGGCAAGGCGAACGGGCTCCCGCGCGAGACCGGGTTCGACATCACCGCCGCCTCCGAGGTGATGGCGATCCTCGCGATGGCGCGCGACCTCGACGACCTGCGCACGCGCCTCGGCGCGATCACCGTCGGCCAGACCTACGACGGCGAGCCCGTCACCGCCGAGCAGCTGCACGCCGCCGGCGCGATGACCGTGCTCCTCAAGGAGGCGATCAAGCCGAACCTCGTCCAGACGCTCGAGGGCGAGCCGGCCTTCGTCCACGCGGGGCCGTTCGCGAACATCGCCCACGGCAACAGCTCCCTCTCCGCCGCGCGAATCGGCCTCAAGCTCGGCGACACCGTCATCACCGAGGGCGGCTTCGCCTCCGACCTCGGGATGGAGAAGTTCCTCGACATCGTCTGCCGCGTCGGCGGCCTCCAGCCGAGCGCGATCGTCCTCGTCGCCAGCCTGCGCGCGCTCGAGTACCACGGCGACGGCGACCTCGAGCGCGGCGTCGACAACCTCGAGCGCCACCTCGCGATCGCGCGGCGGTTCGGCCTGAACGCTGTCGTCGCCGTGAACGCGTTCCCCGGCGACGAGCGGAAGAAGCTCGACCGCGTCCGCGGGCTCGCGCTCGAGCGCGGCGCCTGGGCGGCCGAGATCAACGAGGGCTTCGAGCGCGGCGGCGCCGGAGCGACCGCGCTCGCCGAGACGGTCGGCGAGGCGACGGCGAACGGGTCGGCGTTCGAGCCGATCTACCCGCTCGACGCGCCGATCGCGGCGAAGATCGAGGCGATCGCGACCGGCGTCTACGGCGCCGACGGGATCGAGCTGCTGCCGGCGGCGAAGAAGGCGATCGAGCGCTACGAGGCCCAGGGTCTCGGCGGGCTGCCGATCTGCATGGCGAAGACGCACCTCTCGCTCTCGCACGACCCGAAGCTGAAGAACGCGCCCACCGGCTTCACCGTCCCGATCCGCGACGTCCGCCCGTACACCGGGGCGGGCTGGCTCGTCGCCCTCTGCGGCGAGATGCAGACGATGCCCGGCCTCGGCAAGCACCCGGCCGCGTTCGACATCGACATCGCGCCCGACGGGCGCACGGTCGGGCTGTTCTAGTTTCCCGGCCGCAGCCTGCGGCAACGCGCGAGGCGTGGGCTGGCTGTCGGTTCTCGGCTGGGTCGCGCTCGGGCTCGGCTTCGCCAGCGCGCTCGCGATCGTCGTGCTCGAGGTGCGCCGCCGCGAGCCCTCGGTCATGAGCGTCGTCCATCCGGTGACCGCGCTCTACCTCGGCCCCGCGTGGCTCTGGCTCTACCTGCGCGGCCGCCGCGCGCCGGTCGCGCACGCCGTCTCACACTGCGGCGCCGGCTGCACGCTCGGCGACATCGGCGGCGAGTGGATCCTGTTCGCGGTCGGCGTCGACGCGTTCGGCTGGGAGCTCGGGCTCGACTTCGCGCTCGCCTGGACGCTCGGGATCCTGTTCCAGTACGCGACGATCGGCAGCTTGCGGCGGGCGGTGCAGGCGGACACGCTCTCGATCGTCGCCTTCGAGGTCGGTCTCTTCGGCTGGATGGCGCTCGCCCGCTACGTCCTCTTCAGCTCGCCGCCGGCGGTCGACACGAGCGGCCACTGGCTCGTGATGCAGGTCGGGATGATCCTCGGCTTCGCGACCGCGTGGCCCGCGAATGTGTGGCTGCTGCGGCGAGGCGTCAAGGAGCCGATGTAGCGCTCAGCGCGCGGCGAGCCCGAGCAGCCAGCCGAGCGCGAGCGCGGCCGCCGGCCCGACGAGCCAGCCGCGCAGGATCGCGAGCAGCGTCGGCCGGTGCACGGTGTGGCGTCCGCGGGCGATCCCGGCGCCGGCCATCGCGCCGACGAGCGCCTGGTTCATCGAGGTGAAGAAGCCGAACGCGACCGCGGCGAGGACGACGGCCGCCTGGACGAGCTGCGCCGCGGTCGCCATCGCCCGGTCGACCGCGACGATCTCGAAGGCGACGCGGCGCAGCAGCGGCCTCCCCCACGTGAGCACGCCGAGCGCGAGCCCGGCGCCGCCGACCGCGCCCGCCGCGAGCGGGCCGAACGTGCCCGTGCCGACGAGTGCGCCGCTCGCGTTCGAGACGTCGTTCGCGCCCATCGCGACCGCGGCCGCCGCGCCCATCGCGACGAGGGCGGCGCCGATCGCGGAGCCGAGCGCGAGCCGGTCGAGCCCGCGCGTGAGCGCCGCGCCGAGCGCGAACGCCGCGACCGGTGCGCAGACCCAGACGACGGCGAGCTTGCCGATCTCGCTCCAGCGGACGCCGGCGCCGACCGCGAGCGCGACCCCGACGACGGCGAAGACGAGGATCTGGATCGTCGAGGTCGGGATCCGCAGCCGGTTGACGAGCGTCGTCAGCGCGAACGCGACCCCGATCACGACCACCTGCGCCGCGACCGAGAGCCGGGCGTCGGTCAGCCCGGAGCCGACGCGCCGCTCGACGTGGTGGCTGAGGAAGGCCGCGCCGAGGAGCGTGAGCGGGGCCATCAGCACGAGCGCCGGCCAGGCGCGGATCGCGCCGAGCGCGTGCGGCATCCCCATCACCGCGCCCGTGTAGTGCGCGCCCATGCTCCACGCGAAGGCGAGCGCGAGCGCGATCAGCAGCGCCGTCACGCGCGCGAGCCTACGTGTCCCGAACGGCCACGTCCGGTATCAGATACCGGACGTGGCTCGAAGAGACAGGTCCCGCCGCAATCCGTAGAACCCCGCACGGCGCCGCGGGGCGCCGCCGATGCTCGCGCCGCGCCGCCCCGGCAGCCTTGCGCCGTGGCACTCGACCTCGCCCGCTGGCAGTTCGCGGTCACCACCCTGTACCACTTCCTCTTCGTGCCGGTCACGATCGGCACGGCCTGGTTCCTCGTCGGCTTCCAGACCGCGTGGTACCGGACGCAGGACGAGCGCTGGCTTCGCCTGACGCGCTTCTTCGGGAAGCTCTTCCTGATCAACTTCGCGCTCGGCGTCGTCACCGGCATCGTCCAGGAGTTCCAGTTCGGGATGAACTGGTCGGCGTACTCGCGCTACGTCGGCGACATCTTCGGCGCGCCGCTCGCGATCGAGGGGCTCGCCGCCTTCTTCCTCGAGTCGACCTTCCTCGGGCTCTGGATCTTCGGCTGGGACCGCCTCAGGCCGAAGGCGCATCTGGCGACGATCTGGCTGGTCGCGATCGGGACGACCGCCTCCGCCTACTTCATCCTCGCCGCGAACTCGTGGATGCAGCACCCGGTCGGCTACAAGCTGAACCCGGCCACCGACCGCGCCGAGCTGACCTCGATCGCGCAGATCCTGACCAACTCGACGCTGATCCGCGCGTTCGGGCACACGATCGCGGCGGCCGTCCTCACCGCCGCGATGCTCGTCCTCGGCGTCGCCGCCTGGCACCTGCGCCGCGGCGGCGACGCCGCGGTCTTCCGGCCCGCCGCGACGGTCGCGCTCTGGGCGACCCTGGTCGCGAGCGTGGCCACCGTCCTCGTCGGCCACGAGCAGGGGCAGCTGATGACCCGCCAGCAGCCGATGAAGATGGCCGCCGCCGAAGCGCTCTACACGAGCCAGAGCGGGGCGCGCTTCTCGCTCTTCGACATCGGCCCGTGGCAGAAGTACCCGTCGAAGAGCCTCGTCTCGATCGCGATCCCGCACGGGCTCTCGATCCTCGCCGACAACTCGTGGAACGGCCGCGTCGAGGGGATCGACGACATCCAGAAGCAGTACGCCGCACGGTACGGCGCGGCGAACTACAAGCCGATCGTCGGCGTCACGTACTGGGGCTTCCGGATCATGGCCGGCCTCGGCTTCCTCGCCGTCCTGATCGGCGCGGCGGGGCTCTGGCTGGCACGGACGCCGGGACGGCTGGAGCGCTCGAGCCGCTTCCTGCGCGTCGCCGTCTGGGCGATCGCGCTGCCGCTCGTCGCGAACCTCGCCGGCTGGCTCTTCACCGAGATCGGCCGGCAGCCGTGGATCGTGCAAGGGCTGCTGCTGACGAAGGACGCGGTCTCGCCGAGCGTCGGCGCCTGGTCGGTCGGGCTGACCCTCGCCGGCTTCACCCTCCTCTACGGGCTGCTCGCCGTCGTCGAGGCGGCGCTGATGATCCGCGCCGCGCAGGCCGGCCCCGACCCCGCAGGCACGTTCGCCCCCGAGCCGGCCGCGAGCGACGGCCG
>DASSNM010000054.1:0-2793 GCA_035688025.1 Gaiellaceae bacterium
GACCGAGCCGCGATCCTCGCGCTCTTCGACGAGCAGATGCGCCGGAACGTCGTCGACGAGGACGGCATCTTCGCCGGCGACGGCTGGAGCGCCGTGCTCTGGCCTCCCGCCGATCCCGAGCGCACCGTCGGCCGGTTGCGCGCGCTTCCCGGGCACGTCGAGTGGAAGCTGTACGGCCACGACCCGCCCGAGCTCGCCGCCACGCTCCGCGCGTCCGGGTTCGAGCCGGGCGACGAGGAGACGCTGCTCTGCGCGGACGCCGCCGCCGTGGCGTCGCCGGAGGAGGAGGTCGCGGTCGCCGACACGCCCGAGCTCGTGGACGCGTTCTGCGAGCTCGCGGCGCTCGTGTTCGGGCGCGACGCCCCGGGCGCGCGGCGCGAGCTGCTGCGGGCGCTCGACGAGCCGGAGCCGTCGATGCTCGCAACCGTCGTCCTCGAGCGCGGCGCCGCCGTCTCCGGCGGCCGGGTCGACCTGCCGCGGGACGCCGACTTCGCCGGGCTGTTCGGCGGCGTCACGCTGCCCGGGCATCGCGGCCGCGGCCTCTACCGCGCGACCGTCGCCCGGCGCGCGGAGCTGGCGCGCGAGCGCGGCTACCGCTACCTGTACGTCGACGCGCTGCCGACGAGCCGCCCCATCCTCGAGCGCCTCGGCTTCGTCGCCCTGACGACCACGACGCCGTTCTCGCTGCCGCGGCGCGACGGCGCGAACGGGTAGCGTCGGGCCGATGGAGACGAGAACGCTCGGACAGGGACTCGCCGTCTCCGCCGTCGGGCTCGGCTGCATGGGCATGTCGGCCTTCTACGGCGAGACGGACGAGCAGGAGTCGGTCGCGACGATCCACCGCGCGCTCGAGCTCGGCGTCACCTTCCTCGACACCGCCGAGCTGTACGGCCGCGGCGCGAACGAGGAGCTCGTCGGACGGGCGATCGCCGGCCGGCGCGACGAGTTCACGGTCGCGACGAAGTTCTGGGGCGACGTCGAGCAGCGCCGCGTCGACGGCAGCCCCGAGTACGTGCGCGCGGCCTGCGAACGCTCGCTGCGCCGGCTCGGCACCGACCGCGTCGACCTCTACTACCAGCACCGCGTCGACAGGACGGTGCCGATCGAGGAGACGGTCGGAGCGATGGCCGAGCTCGTCGCCGCGGGCAAGGTGCGGCATCTCGGCCTCTCGGAGGCGTCGGCCGAGACGATCCGACGCGCGCACGCCGTCCACCCGATCACCGCCCTCCAGCTCGAGTACTCGCCGTTCTCGCGCGAGATCGAGGGCGAGCTCCTCGACACCCTGCGCGAGCTCGGGATCGGCCTCGTCGCCTACTCCCCGCTCGGCCGCGGCTTCCTCGCCGGCCGCTTCGCGGGGCCGGACGACCTCGCCGAGGACGACTTCCGGCGCGGCCATCCGCGCTTCAGCGGCGAGAACCTCGACCGCAACCGGAGGCTCGCCGAGCGCCTGCGCGAGCTCGCCGAGGCGAAGGGCGTGACGGCGGCGCAGCTCGCGCTCGCGTGGGTGCTCTCGCGCGGCGACGACGTCGTCCCGATCCCCGGCACGAAGCGGCGGACGTACCTCGAGCAGAACGCGGCCGCGACCGAGGTCGAGCTGACCGCGGAGGAGATCGCGGAGATCGACTCGCTCGGGGAGGCGGCCGGCGACCGCTACGCGGACATGTCCGCGATCGACCGCTAGACGTCGTCGCCGCGGAGGCTCTGCAGGGCCGCCCAGCGCGGGTCGCTCGCGCTCTCCTCGTGCTCGTGCGGCTCCAGGTTCAGATCCTTGCCGCAGACGGGGCAGAGGCCGGCGCAGTCGGGCCCGCAGAGGATCTTGTCCGGAAGCGCGAGCGCGACCGCGTCGCGCGCCCAGGCGGAGAGGTCGAGCGTGTCGTCGGCCAGGTACTCCGTCCGCAGCTCCTCGTCGTCGCCCGGGCTCGTCGCCTGGTACTCGCGCAGGTGCAGCGAGAGCGGCAGCTCGGCGTCGGCGAGGCAGCGGAAGCAGGGGCCGTGCAGCGAGACGCGGAAGGCGAGCTCGAAGACGGCGCCGCTCGAGGCGCGCGTCACGGTCAGCTCGGCCGGGGTCGGATCCGGCCGCGGCTCGTACGGCTGCCCGCCGAGCACGAGCGGCTCCAGCTTCACCTCGACCTCGGCGCGGTGCTGGTCGCCGCCCCGCAGCCGGATCGAGCGCAGGTCGAACGTGGTCATGGCCCCACGGTAGCGCGGCCTAGGGCGTGCCCCAGCGCGTCGGCGGCCAGTAGGTCGCGACGACCGGGCCGACGAACGCCGACCGCTGCACCGGGCCCCAGGTGCGGGAGTCGCAGGAGCCGGCGCGGTTGTCGCCCATGACGAAGTACTCGTTCGCGCCGAGCCGGCGCCAGGAGCGGGTCAGGCGGTCGCGATCCTTCGCGGCCACGTACGGCTCGGACAGCTTCCGGCCGTCGACGTAGACGACGCCGTCGTGCTCCGAGACGACGTCGCCCGGGAGCCCGATCACGCGCTTGAGGTAGGTGCCGCCCTCGCGGCAGACGCGCTTCGCGGCCGGCGGCGCGTGGAAGACGACGATCTCGCCGCGGCGCGGGTCGCGGAAGCGGTAGACGATCTTCGCGACGAGGACGCGGTCGTTGAAGCTCGCGGTGCAGCCCGCGTCGGCGGCGTTGCGCGCGCACGCGAGCGTCGGCTCCATCGAGGAGGTGGGGACGCGGAAGGGCTGCGCGACCTCGGCCTCGCAGGCGAGCACGACGGCCGCCGCGGCAGCGAGGGTCACGACCCACTCGAGGACCTTCCGGAGGGTCACGCGGACAGGCTAGC
>DASSNM010000058.1:0-6696 GCA_035688025.1 Gaiellaceae bacterium
CCGCTCGACGAGCTGCGCGAGCAGGCGGAGGGGCTCGCCTCGAGCGAGGAGGAGCTGCTCCTGCTCGGCCTCTTCGGCGAGGACGCGGAGCGGCTGCTGCGCGGGATCCGCGGCCGCGGCCGGCGCGACGACGAGTTCTCGGGCGTCGACCAGGTGCGCGCCGACCGGATCCGCGAGCTCGTCCGGATCGTGCAGGAGTCCGGGATCGGCGAGGTGACGGTCGAGGAGGAGGGCATGCGCGTCTCGGTGCGCGCGACGCCGGACACGCCCGTCGCGACCGCGTCCGCCGCGCCGCTCGCCGTCCCCGAGCCCGCCGAGGCGGGCCCGGCCGTGCCGCCCGCGAACGGCCTCGTCCGCGTCGAGTCGCCGATGGTCGGCAACTTCTACCGCTCGCCGCAGCCGGGCGCGCCGTCGTTCGTCGAGGTGGGGGACGTCGTCGCGGCCGGGCAGACGCTCTGCATCCTCGAGGCGATGAAGCTGATGAACGAGGTGAAGGCGGAGCTGGACGCGGTCGTCCGCGCGATCCACGTCGAGAACGCGGAGCCGGTCGAGTACGGGCAGCCGCTGTTCGACCTCGAGCCGGTCTCGGCGCCGCCCCGAGCGGGGTAGCCGTGTTCGGGCGCGTCCTCGTAGCGAACCGCGGCGAGATCGCCGTGCGCGTGATCCGGGCGCTCCACGAGCTCGGGGTCGAGGCGGTCGCCGTCTACTCGACCGCGGACGCCGACGCGCTCCACGTCCGGCTCGCCGACCGCGCCGTCCGGATCGGCCCGCCGGCGGTCGGGGAGAGCTACCTGAACATCCCGTCGATCGTCGCCGCCGCGACGACGACCGGCTGCGAGGCGGTGCACCCCGGCTACGGCTTCCTCTCGGAGAACGCCGAGTTCGTGCGCATGTGCGAGGCGAACGACCTCGTCTTCATCGGGCCGTCGGCGCACGTGATGGAGCGGATGGGCGACAAGGCGCTCGCGAAGGCGGAGATGCGCGCCGCCGGCGTGCCGCTCGTGCCGGGGACCGAGGGCGCGGCGAGCCTCGCCGAGGCGCGCGCCGCCGCGGAGGAGCTCGGCTTCCCGGTGCTGCTGAAGGCGGCGGCGGGCGGCGGCGGGCGCGGGATGCGGCTCGTCCACGGCCCCGGCGAGCTGCACGACGCGTACGACCGCGCGTCCGCGGAGGCGCACGCCGCGTTCGGCGACGGGACGCTCTACGTCGAGAAGGCGATCACGCCGGCGCGCCACGTCGAGATCCAGGTCATGTGCGACAACCACGGCGGCGTCCTGACCTGCGGCGAGCGCGAGTGCTCGATCCAGCGGCGCCACCAGAAGCTGATCGAGGAGACGCCGTCGCCTGCGCTCGACGCCGAGCTGCGCGAGGCGATGGAGTCCGCGGCCGAGCGGGCGTGCCGCCACATCTCGTACCGGAACGCGGGCACCTTCGAGTTCCTGGTCGGCCCGGACGGCTCGTTCTCGTTCATCGAGCTGAACACGCGCCTCCAGGTCGAGCACCCGGTGACCGAGGCGGTGACCGGCCTCGACCTCGTCCGGCTGCAGGTGCGCGTCGCCGCCGGGGAGCCGCTGCCGCTGACCGGGCGCGCGCCGCGCGAGGGGCACGCGATCGAGATCCGGATCAACGCCGAGGATCCGTCGCGCGGCTTCGCGCCGGCGCCCGGACGGATCGAGCGCTTCCGGCCGCCGCTCGGCCCCGGCGTGCGGACGGACACGTTCGTCGAGGACGGCGTCACGATCTCGCCGTACTACGACTCGCTGATCGCGAAGGTCGTGATCCGCGACGAGACGCGCGCGCAGGCGATCGACCGCGCGCGGCGGGCGCTGCGGGAGCTGGAGATCGTCGGCGTGCCGACGACGCGCGACGCCGCGTACCAGATCCTCGGCAGCGAGGAGTTCCGGAGCGGCGACTACTCGACCTCGTTCATCGACGAGGCCGGGTCGCGCCTGCCCGCGCTGAGCGGAGCCGTCGAGTGAGCCGGACCCTCGTCGACGAGGCAGCCGGCTCGGTCACCGTCACCGAGACGGCGCTCGCGCAGCTCGTCGGTCACGCGGTCGAGTCGGTGGAGGGCGCACGGCTGCGCAAGGGCCGGCGGCGGCTCGGGCTCGAGATCCAGGCCGGCCACGTGCGCGCCGACCTCGAGCTCGCGGTCGCGTACGGGCGGACGCTGCCCGAGGTGGCGCGCGCGGTGCAGGCGCGCGTCGGCGAGGCGCTCGCGGGCATGTGCGGGCTCGTGGTGGACGCGGTGGACGTCTCGGTCGAGGAGCTCGACCGCTGATGGCGCGTCCCGGGCAGATCTCGCGGCGCGAGGCGCGGCGGGCGGCCGTCTTCATGCTCTTCCAGTGGGACGTGACCGGGCAGCCGCTCGGGTCGCTCTACGAGGGCGAGCCGGACGAGTGGTCGGTGCGGCTCGCCGAGTCGGTGGCGGCGCGCGCCGAGGAGCTCGACGCGCGGATCACGGCGGCGACGGACGACTGGACGGCGGACCGGCTCGGCGCGGTCGAGCGGAACGTCCTCCGGGTCGCGCTCGCCGAGCTCGACGCGGGCGAGGTGCCGGTCGAGGTCGTCCTCGACGAGGCGGTCACGCTCGCGAAGCGGTACGCGTCCGACGACGCGGGCAGGCTCGTGAACGGAATCCTCGGTAGGGTCGTGCGGGAGGTGGACGAATGAGCTCGACGGAAGATTCGCTGAGCAGGGCGGAGGAGCTGCTGGCGCGGCTCGAGGCGGCGCGCGGCGAGCTGGAGCAGCTGGCGGCCGGCGAGGGCGGCTCGCCGGAGCGGGCGCTCGAGCTCCTCGGCGAGCTGTCCGAGCTCGCGAAGTCGGTGGAGGAGGAGCTCGACCGCGCCAAGCGCGCGGCGGAGGCGGATGCACAGTCCTGACGAGCTGAAGCAGCTCGTCGACGAGCGGCTCGAGGAGCTCGAGCTGTGGCCGCAGCTGCACGGTCAGGCGGAGTCGGTGCGGTACTCGCTCGCGGTCGGCGGCAAGCGGATCCGGCCGGTGATCGCGCTCGCGGTCGGCGAGGCGCTCTGCGCGCCGCTCGAGCAGGTCATGCCCGCGGCGCTCGCACTCGAGCTGATCCACACCTTCTCGCTCGTCCACGACGACCTGCCCGCGATGGACGACGACGAGGAGCGGCGCGGCCATCCCTCGACCTGGAAGCAGTTCGGCGAGGGCGTCGGCGTGCTGGCGGGCGACGCGCTGCAGGCGGAGGCGTTCCGACTCGCTGCCTCGTACCCGACGACCGAGGTGTCGCGGGAGCTGGCCGAGGCGACGCTCGGGATGATCGGGGGCCAGTACCTCGACACGATGGTCGCGGACGCGGATCTCGAGGCGGTGCACCGGCTGAAGACCGGCTGCCTCTTCACCGCGTCGGTGACGCTCGCGCTCTGGGCGGCGGGCGTGCCGGCGGCCGAGCAGCGCGAGTGGCGCGCGTTCGCGGACGAGCTCGGGCTCCTGTTCCAGATCGTCGACGACATCCTCGACGACGACGGCTACGTCGAGACCGAGGGTCGCGACGGCGCGCGCCGGCTCGCCGACGCGGCGGCCGAGCGGGCGCGGGAGCGGCTCGAGGCGGTCGCGGCGGACACGAGCGTCCTGCGCGGGATCGTCGACGGGCTCGCCGTCCGCACGGCGTGATCCCGCCCAGCGGCGAGCAGTTCGAGCTGCGCGCGGGCGGCCGGCGCGTCGTCGTGGTCGAGGTCGGCGGCGGCATCCGCGAGTGGGACGGCGTCCTGCTCGGCTACCGGGAGGACGAGCCGTGCGCGTCGGCCCGCGGCCAGGTGCTCGCGCCGTGGCCGAACCGGATCGCGGAGGGCCGCTACGCCTGGGAGGGCGAGGAGCTGCAGCTGCCGGTCACCGAGGTCGCGACCGGCTCCGCGATCCACGGGCTCGTGCGCTGGGTGTCGTGGCGGGCGGTCGAGCGGGAGGAGGGGCGCGTCGTCCTCGAGCACGTGCTCCATCCGCAGCCCGGCTACCCGTTCGCGCTCCGGCTGCGGGTCGACTACCGGCTCGAGGAGCGCGGCCTGCGCGTGCGGACGGAGGCGGAGAACGTCGGCGACCGGCCGGCGCCGTTCGGCTGCGGACACCATCCGTACGTGGCCGCCGCGGACAGCGTGGACGCGCTCGCGCTGGACGGCGACCCGATCGGCGCGCGCAAGCTGGACGAGACGCGGCACCGGCCGGGCGGGTGGCGGATCCGGGCCGGCGAGGTCGAGGTGTGGGCGGACGAGGCGTGGCCGTGGGTGCAGCTCTTCACCGGCGACCTGCCGGACGTGGCGCGCCGAGGGCTGGCGGTCGAGCCGATGACATGCCCGCCGCAGGCGTTCCGGACCGGGGAGGGCGTGATCCGCCTGGAGCCGGGCGAGCGCTGGTCGGGCGAGTGGGGCGTCGACGTGTGAAGAAGCGGCTCGACGTCCTGCTCGTGGAGCGTGGGCTCGCGGACTCGCGCGCGCAGGCGCAGGCGCTCGTCATGGCCGGCCTCGTCCCCGGCTACGACAAGCCCGGCCAGCAGGTCGACGAGGCTGCGGAGCTCGCGGTGGAGCGCGGGCCCGCGTACGTCTCGCGCGGCGGCGAGAAGCTCGCGCACGGACTCGACGCGCTCGGCGTCGACCCGGCCGGGCTCGACTGCCTCGACGTCGGCGCGTCGACGGGCGGCTTCACGGACGTCCTCCTGCAGCGGGGTGCGCGCCGCGTGGTCGCGCTCGACGTCGGCTACGGGCAGCTGCACCCGCGCCTGCGCGCCGAGCCGCGGGTGACCGTGCTCGAGCGGACGAACGCGCGCACGCTCGAGGAGCTGCCCTTCCCGCCGCAGCTCGTCGTCTGCGACGTGTCCTTCATCTCGGTGCGGGTCGCGCTGCCGGCGGCCCTGCGGCTCGCCGCGCCCGGATGGCAGGCGGTCGTCCTCGTCAAGCCGCAGTTCGAGGCGGGCCGCGCCGACGTGGGCAAGGGCGGCGTCGTGCGCGACCCGGAGGTGCGCCGCCGCGTCGTGAACGAGGTCGCCGAGGCGGCGCTCGGATGGGGGGCGAGCGTGCTCGGCGTCGTAGACTCGGGGCTCCCGGGGCCGAAGGGGAACCGGGAGCTCGTGCTCCACCTCGCACAGTCCGACCGACCGACCCTGCCCGACGACTTCGATGAGCGACTCGACGCAGCCCTCGCAGCCGGTTGACTCGGTCGCGATCGTCGGCCACGGCCGGCTCGACGTCCACGAGGCGGAGGAGCGCGTGCGCGCGGTCGCCGAGGCGGCGGGAGTCGCGGTCGTCGCGGAGCCGGCCGAGGCGCGGCTCGCGGTCGCGCTCGGCGGCGACGGCACGATCCTGCGCACGCTCGCGCGGCTGCTCGGAACGGAGGTGCCGGTGCTCGGCGTCAACTTCGGTCGGGTCGGCTTCCTCGCGTCGATCGAGCCGGAGCGCCTGGAGGACGACCTGCGGCGCGTGTTCGCCGGCGAGTACCGCGTGCTCGAGCAGCCGACCGTGGAGGCGCGCCTGGACGGCGAGACGTTCGTCGCGGTGAACGACGTCGTCGCGACGAGCTCGACGCTCGGACGCATGGTCGAGCTCGCGTGGGCGGTCGCCGGGGAGGATCTCGGCGTCGTCCCCTGCGACGGGATGATCTGCTCGACCCCGTCCGGCTCGACCGCGTACAACCTCTCGAACGGCGGCCCGGTGCTCGTCCGCGGCCTCGACGCGATGGCGATCACGTTCATCGCGCCGCACTCGCTGCACGCGCGGCCGCTCGTCGTCCCGCGCGGGGCGGAGGTGACGGTGCGGAACGTCACGCCCGACGTGGGCGCGGCGGTGCTCGTCGACGGCCACCGCAGCGGCGAGCTGCTCCCGGAGGCGAGCCTGGCGATCCGCCTCGGCAGCCAGCGCAGCCTGCTCGCGACGCTGCCGGAGACGACGTTCTTCGGCCGCTACCGCGAGACGTTCACCTCCCACCCTTGACGACCCGGGTCAGACCCGGGCCAGGCCCGGGTCAGACCCGGGCCAGACCCCGTGTCGGAAGCGTCGCGGCTGTGTGACGAGAGATCGACGCGGCTCGGCGTCGTCCCGCTGTTCATCCGGGGCGTCTCCGATTCCGCGACGGTCTCGTGACCGCGGCGTGACGAAGGCGTGACGGGGTCTGTCCCCGGAACATGTCCAGTCGGGACAATGGGCGGCGTCGGACGCCGGGTCTACCATCGCTCGCATGCTGCGACGGCTGCGCATCGAGAACCTCGTCCTGATCCGCGAGGCGGAGCTCGAGCTCGCGCCCGGGCTGAACGCGATCACCGGCGAGACCGGCGCCGGCAAGACGATCCTCGCCCAGGCCGTCGGGTTGCTGCTCGGGACGAAGGGCGACGACTCGTTCGTCGGCCCGGCCGGGGAGGAGGCGTACGTCGAGGCCGAGCTCGACCTCCCGGACGAGCTGGACGAGCTCGCCGAGCTGCGGCCGGAGGACGAGGACGCGCTTCTCGCCGCGCGCCGCGTCTTCGCCGACGGCCGCACCCGCGCGTACGCCTGGGGCCGCGCCGCCGCCCGCGAGGACGTCGCGGCCGCCGCCGAGGCGCTGATCGCGATGAGCGGCCAGTTCGAGCAGCGCCGCCTCGCGCGCCCCGCGTACCAGCGCGACGTGCTCGACACCTTCGCGCAGCTCGACACGCGTGCCGCGACCCGTGCCTGGCGCGAGCTGCAGGCCGCCCGGCGGCTCCACGACGAGCTG
>DASSNM010000072.1:0-34586 GCA_035688025.1 Gaiellaceae bacterium
GCACGACGCCGAGCTGTCGCTCCCGTACATGCTCCGCCGCTACCGGGCCGGGGGAATCGACCCCCTGACCGAGAAGATCCTCACCTACCCCGTCCTCCACTACCAGAACGGCGGGCTCGTCATCGACCGCGACGGCGAGACGACGCTCGACGGCCTCTACGCGTGCGGCGAGATCGCCGGGGGCACGCACGGCCGCAACCGGATGATGGGGAACTCGCTCCTGGAATGCGTTGTCTTCGGAAGGAGAGCCGGACGTGCCGCAGCTGCTCGACACTGACCTCCAGCACGCCGTGGAGGACGCCGCCGCCCACCTCTACGTGTGGGCGCTCAAGGACATCCCGCAGGACCTCCGCGACGCGCTCGCGGACGCCGCGAGCCGCGAGACGTCCGTCCCGGGGCAGCGCGTCCTCTCGACGATCCTCCGCAACGTCGAGGTCGCCGACTCGGAGAAGAACCTCGTCTGCCAGGACACCGGCATCGCCGTCTACACCTGCCGGGTCGGCGAGCACTTCCCGCTCCACCCGGCGCGGATCTACCAGGCGCTCCGCGACGGCACCGCGCGCGCCACGGTCGAGCATCCGCTCCGCTCGAACGCCGTCCACACGATCACCCGCGAGAACACCGGCCCGAACATCGGTCACCGCCTCCCGATCGTCCACTGGGAGTTCGTCCCCGACTGGGACGGCATGGACGTCAAGTGCGTGCCGAAGGGCTCCGGCTCCGAGAACATGAGCTTCCTGAAGATGTGCGTCCCCGCCGACGGCGTCACCGGGATCAAGAAGTTCGTCCTTGAGAGCATCGTCGGCGCCGGCGGCAAGCCGTGCCCGCCCGGGATCGTCGGCGTCGGCATCGGCGGCTCCGCCGACTACGCCATGTACCTCGCGAAGGAGGCGATCGCGCGGCCGATCGGCACCCGCAACCCCGACCCGCACGTCGCGCAGCTCGAAGAGGAGCTGTACGGGCTGCTGAACGAGACCGGGATCGGGCCGATGGGGCTCGGCGGCGACGTCACCGTCCTCAACTGCCACATCGAGCACGCGGACACGCACATGACGCTGAACCCGGTCGCCGTCAACTACCAGTGCTGGGCCGCCCGGCGCGCGACCGCCCACGTCGCCGCCGAAGGCACCGTCGACTTCGACCGGGAGGCTTAGCCATGGCCAGGCACGAAGTGACGTTCCCGATCACCGACGAGAACGAGATCCTGAAGCTCCGCGCCGGCGACGAGGTCGTCGTCCAGGGCCACATCATCGGCATCCGCGACCGGACGCAGATCCGGATCTTCGACCAGGGCGTCGAGCCGCCGATGGACCTCCGCGGCGCCTTCCTGCTCCACACGGCGCCGGGCGTCCGCAAGCTCGAGGACGGCCGCTACGAGAAGGTCTGCATCGGCACCACCACCTCGGCGCGGATGGTCCGCTTCACCGAGCCGCTCGGCGCGCAGTACGGCGTCCGCGCGATCTGCGGCAAGGGCGGCTTCCCGGACGACGCGATCGAGCCGATGCGCGAGCACGGGATGGTCTACTTCGCGATCGTCGGCGGCGCCGCCGCGCTCGAGACGACGCAGATCGAGGAGATCGAGGAGGTCGCCTGGGAGGAGCTGATGCCCGAGTGCCTCTGGAAGTTCCGCGTCAAGGACTTCGGCCCGCTCACCGTCGGGATCGACGCCCACGGCAACTCCCTCTACCACGACGTTCAGGCCTCGGCCATGAAGAAGCTGGAGGAGCTCTATGAACGCCTCTGATCACGGGTTCGATCTCGGCATCCAGCGGGACGGCGGGCTCACCCACGTCCTCGACAAGGGCCTCGGCCCGCGCGCCTGGGAGGACGTGCTCGAGACCGCCGGCGACCACATCGACATCGTCAAGCTCGGCTGGGGGACGGCGTACGTCACCGGCAACCTCCGCCACAAGCTCGACGTCCTGCGCGGCAAGCGCGTCGTCCTCGGCGGCACCTTCTTCGAGGTCGTCTACACGCGCGACAAGCTCGACGAGTACAAGCGCTGGCTGCAGAGCCTCGGCCTCGACCACGTCGAGATCTCCGACGGCACGATCGAGATCCCGCGCGAGCGGAAGCTCGAGCTGATCGCCGACTTCGCCCGCGACTTCACCGTCCTCTCCGAGGTCGGCTCGAAGGACTCGGAGGTCGTGTTCGCGCCGTACGAGTGGGTCGAGTGGATCAAGGACGAGCTGCAGGCGGGCGCGTGGAAGGTGATCACCGAGTCGCGCGAGAGCGGCACCGCCGGCCTCTTCCGGCCCTCCGGCGAGATGCGCACCGGGCTCGTCGACGAGATCGCGCACTCGATCGACTTCCGCGACCTCGTCTGGGAGGCGCCGACGAAGGCGTCGCAGGCGTGGTTCGTCAAGCACTTCGGGCCCGAGGTCAACCTCGGCAACATCCCGCCCGACGAGGTCATCCCGCTCGAGACGCTCCGCCTCGGGCTCCGCGGCGACACGCTGAAGGAGGTGCTGCTCCGTGAGTCCGCAGCGCCGTAGGCTCGACGGAGGCGCGTCAGGAGCGCAGGCGACGGCTTGGCCGTCGCCGGAGCGGGACGTCTCAGCGCTCCGGCTTCCTGACGTCGAGGCGATGACGGCCGAGGAGGTGCTCCTCTGGGCCTACGAGACCTTCGGCGACAAGCTGTGCCTGACCTGCTCCTGGCAGAAGCAGTCGTCGGTGCTCGTCCACATGGTCTCGGAGCTCGGCCTCGACATCCCGGTGATCGAGCTCGACACCGGCCTCTTCTTCGCCGAGACGTACGAGACCCGCGAGCGGCTCGTCGAGCGCTACGGGCTCGAGCTGATCCGCCCGGAGGTGATGACCGTCGCCGAGCAGCACAAGGTCGAGGGCCCGAACCTCTGGGAGCGCGACCCGGACCGCTGCTGCCACGTCCGCAAGGTCGAGCCGCTCGAGCGCGTCCTCCGCGAGTACGACGCCTGGATCTCGGGCATCCGCCGCGAGCAGAGCCTGACCCGCAAGGACGCCGCCCGCGTCGAGTGGAGCGACCGCTACGACGTCTGGAAGGTGCACCCGCTCGTCGACTGGAACGCGAAGCGCGTCGACGCCTACATCCACGTGAACGAGATCCCCTACAACCCGCTCCACGACGCCGGCTACCCGTCGATCGGCTGCATCCCGTGCACGCGCCCGGTCAGCCGCGAGCAGGACGAGCGGGCCGGCCGCTGGGCCGACTCCGACAAGATCGAGTGCGGGATCCACGGCAGGCCGGATGCGTAAGGGCTTCACGCTCTGGTTCACCGGCCTCTCCGGGGCCGGCAAGACGACGATCGCCGAGCTGGTGGCGCCCGAGCTGGAGCGGCGCGGCCTCCTGGTCGAGTGGCTGGACGGCGACGTCGTCCGCACGCACCTGACGAAGGGGCTCGGCTTCTCGAAGGAGGACCGCGACACGAACATCGAGCGGATCGGCTGGGTCGCGTCGCGGCTGACCCGGCACGGCGCCGCGGTGGTCGTCTCCGCGATCTCGCCGTACGAGGAGACGCGCCGCCGGGCGCGGGCGCTCGTCGAGGAGTTCGGGCCGTTCGTCGAGATCCACGTCGCGACCCCGGTCGAGGAGTGCGAGCGCCGCGACGTGAAGGGCCTGTACGCGAAGGCGCGCGCGGGCGAGATCCCCGAGTTCACCGGCATCTCCGACCCGTACGAGGAACCGGCGAGCCCGGAGCTCCGGATCGAGACGAGCGAGCACCCGCCCGCCGAGTCGGCGCGGCTCGTGCTAGAGAAGCTCGAGGAGCTCGGATGCGTGTAGCGCTCACCCACCTGCAGCGCCTCGAGGCGGAGGCGATCGACATCATGCGCGAGGTCGTCGCCGAGGCCGAGAACCCGGTCATGCTCTACTCGATCGGCAAGGACAGTTCGGTGATGCTGCACCTGGCGCGGAAGGCCTTCCATCCGGCGCCGCCGCCGTTCCCGTTCCTCCACGTCGACACGACCTGGAAGTTCCAGGACATGTACCGCTTCCGCGAGCGGATGCAGGCCGAGCACGGCCTGAACCTGCTCGTGCACGTGAACGAGGAGGGGCTCGCCCGCGGGATCAACCCGTTCGACTCCGGCTCGGCCGTCCACACGGACGTGATGAAGACGGAGGGGCTGAAGCAGGCGCTCGACAAGTACGGCTTCGACGCGGCCTTCGGCGGCGCGCGCCGCGACGAGGAGAAGTCGCGCGCGAAGGAGCGGATCTTCTCGTTCCGCTCGGCGCAGCACCGCTGGGACCCGAAGAACCAGCGGCCGGAGCTGTGGCGGCTCTACAACGCGCGCCACCGCCGCGGCGAGTCGATGCGCGTCTTCCCGCTCTCGAACTGGACCGAGCTCGACGTCTGGCTCTACATCTACCTCGAGCAGATCCCGATCGTGCCGCTCTACTTCGCCGCCGAGCGGCCGGTCGTCTGGCGCGACGGGACGTGGATCATGGTCGACGACGAGCGGATGCGGCTCGAGCCGGGCGAGGAGCCGCAGCGCAGGCGCGTCCGCTTCCGGACGCTCGGCTGCTACCCGCTCTCCGGCGCGATCGAGTCCGACGCCGACACGCTGCCGAAGATCATCCAGGAGATGCTGCTCGCGAAGACCTCCGAGCGGCAGGGCCGGCTGATCGACTTCGACGCCGCCGCCTCGATGGAGAAGAAGAAGGTCGAGGGCTACTTCTAGTGAGCCAGACCGACCTGATCAGCGAGGACATCCTCGCCTACCTCGAGCAGCACCACCACAAGTCGCTGCTCCGCTTCATCACCTGCGGCTCGGTCGACGACGGCAAGTCGACGCTGATCGGGCGCCTGCTCTGGGAGTCGCAGCTCCTGTTCGAGGACCAGCTCGCCGCGCTCGAGGCCGACTCGAAGCGCGTCGGCACCCAGGGCGAGGAGCTCGACTTCGCGCTCCTCCTGGACGGCCTCGCCGCCGAGCGCGAGCAGGGGATCACGATCGACGTCGCGTACCGCTACTTCTCGACGGACACGCGCAAGTACATCGTCGCCGACACGCCCGGCCACGAGCAGTACACGCGGAACATGGTCACGGGCGCGTCCACCGCCGACTGCGCCGTGATCCTGCTCGACGCGCGCAAGGGCGTGCTCACGCAGACGCGCCGGCACAGCTATCTCGTCTGGCTGCTCGGCATCCGCCACGTCGCGGTGGCGATGAACAAGATGGACGTCGTCGACTTCTCGGAGGAGCGCTTCCGCGAGGTCGAGCGCGAGTACCGCGAGTTCGCGGCCGCGCTCGGGCTCGAGGACGTGACCGTGATCCCGATGTCGGCGCTCCGCGGCGACAACGTCACCGAGCGCTCGGAGGCGATGCCCTGGTACGACGGGCCGACGCTGATGGGCTACCTGGAGGCGGTCGAGGTCGACCAGGAGCGGATGCAGGACGCGCCGTTCCGGCTGCCGGTGCAGTGGGTCAACCGGCCGTCGTCCGACTTCCGCGGCTTCGCCGGCACGATCGCGGGCGGCGCCGTCTCGCCGGGCGACCGGGTCGTCGTCCAGCCGCGCGGCCAGGAGACCACGGTCGCGAGCGTCGTCGCGTTCGAGGGCGAGCTCGAGCAGGCGGTCGCCGGGCAGGCGGTGACGCTGACGCTCGCCGACGAGATCGACGTCAGCCGCGGCGACGTGATCGCGCCCGTCGACTCGCCGGCGCAGGTCGGCGACCAGTTCGAGGCGACCGTCGTCTGGATGGCCGAGGAGCCGCTGCTGCGCGGCCGCACCTACCTGATGCGGGTTGGGACGAAGACGCTCCCGGCGACCGTCGCGCCGGTCAAGCACAAGCTGAACGTGGACACGCTCGACCGGATCGCCGCCGACAAGCTGGAGCTGAACGAGATCGGCGTCGTCCAGCTCGAGCTCGGCGAGCCGATCGCCTTCGACCCGTACGTCGAGAACCGCGACACCGGCGGCTTCATCCTCATCGACCGGATCACCAACCACACGGTCGGCGCGGGCCTGCTCCAGTTCGCGCTCCGCCGCTCGGCGAACGTCACGTGGCAGGAGCACGAGGTCGACCGCGACGCGCGGGCGCGGGCGCTCGCCCAGCAGCCGTTCGTCGTCTGGCTGACCGGCCTTCCGGGCGCCGGCAAGTCCTCGATCGCCGACCTCGTCGAGCGGCGGCTGCACGCGCTCGGCCGGCACACCTACGTGCTCGACGGGACGAACATGCGGCGCGGGCTCTCCAAGGACCTCGGCTTCACCGACGCCGACCGGGCGGAGAACAACCGCCGCGCCGGCGAGGTCGCCCGGCTGATGACCGACGCGGGGCTCGTCGTGATCGCCGCGTTCGTCTCGCCGTTCCGGGCCGACCGCGAGACGACGCGTTCGCTCTTCGGCGACGGCGAGTACCTCGAGGTCTTCGTCGACCTGCCCGCCGAGGAGGCGGCCGCGCGCGACACGAAGGGCCTCTACGCGAAGGCGCAGGCGGGCGAGCTCGAGAACCTGACCGGGATCGGCTCCGTCTACGAGCCGCCGGAGGAGCCGGAGCTCCGCCTCGACATGGCCGCGCTCTCCGTCGAGCAGGCGGCCGAGCGCGTGCTCGAGCTGCTGCGCGAGCGCGGACTGTTGTGACCTGGCAGTTCGTCATCGCGGGCCTCGCGGTCGGGATCCTCGTCGGCATGACGGGGATGGGCGGCGGGTCGCTGATGACGCCCGCGCTCGTCTTCATCTTCGGGTTCGACCCGGTGACCGCGATCGGCACGGACGTTCTCCACGGCGCCGTCTTCAAGACCGTCGGCGGGCTGCGGCACCACCGGCTCGGGACGACGCAGGCGCAGCTCTCCGGCTGGATGCTCGTCGGCAGCGCGCCCGCCTCGCTCGCCGGCGTCGCCGTCTCGACGTGGCTCGAGCACCGCTACGGCGACGGCCTCCAGTCGACCGAGGGGATGGTGCTCGGCGCGGCGCTCCTGCTCGGCGCCTCGGGGATGCTGCTGAAGAGCGTGCTGCGCGTCCGCGACATCGGCCCGGGCGCGTTCTCGATGCGGCGGCGCGACCGGATCGCCGCGGTCGCGATCGGCGTCCTCGGCGGCTTCGTCGTCGGCCTGACCTCCGTCGGCAGCGGCGTCTTCTTCGGGCTGACGCTGCTCGTCGTCTTCCCGCTGCGGGCGCACAAGGTCGTCGGCACGGACATCCTCCACGCGGCCGGGCTGCTCTGGGTCGCGGGCGTCGGCCATCTCGTCGCCGGCAACGTCGACCTGCACGCGCTCGGCTGGCTGCTGATCGGCTCGATCCCGGGCGTCCTCCTCGGCAGCCAGCTGACCGTCAAGGTCGGCGACCGGGCGCTGCGGCTGCTCCTCTCGGACGTCCTCTTCGCCTCCGGGATGAAGCTCGTGCTGCCGGACGGGAGCGCCTGGATCGTCGCCTCGGCCCTGTTCGTGCTGTTGACCGTCGCCGCCGGGGTCGCCGTCCGCAGCCGCCCGCCGGGACGCGTCCTCTCCTCGGCCGCGGACTAGACGGCGCGTACAATCGCGCTGCTTTGCAGCGGGTTCTCTCGACGACGGTTCTCCTCGGCCTGCTCATCGCGACCGCGGCCGCGTTCGTCATCACGGAGCGGCTGAAGCTCGTCAGGAGCCCCGTCTTCGGCACCCACGTGTCGAAGGTGATCTCGCCGACCTGCGGCTGCGCGCGCGGGAAGGCGAGGATCAGCGTCAAGCTCCGCCGCGGCGACGACGTCACGCTGACGATCCGCGACGCGGGCGGCGACGTCGTCGCGACGCTCGCGAGCGGCGAGTACGTGCCGCGCGGCCCGGTCTCCTGGACGTGGCGCGGGAGGACGGATCTCGGCCGCCGCGCGCCCGACGGGGTCTACCGGCCGGAGATCCACCTCGCGCGCGAGCACCGGACGATCCTGCTCCCGAACCCGATCACGCTCGACACGCACCCGCCGAAGGTGCTCGCGGTCGAGTCGAGCCGCGACACGATCTCGCCCGACCACGACAGCGTCGGCGACTCGATCAAGATCTCGTACCGGTTCAACTCGCCGGCGCGGCCGGCCGTCTACCTGGACGGGCGGCGGATCCTCTTCGGCCGCCGGCACACCCCGACCGGGAAGATCGCCTGGCCCGGGATCGTCGACGGCAAGCCGATGAAGGCGGGGACGTACACGCTGTACGTCGGCGGCGTCGACCGCGCCGGGAACCTCACGCCCGCGAACCGCAGGCGGCCGCTGACGATCCGCGTCCGCTACATCCAGCTCGTCCGCGACCGGATCGAGCTGAAGCGGGCCGGCGTGCGCTTCGGGGTCGGCGTCGACACGGACGCGAAGACGTACTGGTGGAAGCTGGACGGCAAGCACGGGGTCGCGAGCGGCCCGGTGCTGCGGCTGCACGCCCCGGCGAAGCCGGGCACGTACACGCTCGCGGTCGGCGAGGGCGCGTACACGTACCGCTCGACCCTGGTCGTGGGCGCCGCGAAGTGACGGATCTCGCGCGGATCGCCGGGCCGGTCGCCTGCATCGGGCTCGCCGTGCTCCTCTCGGCCCGCGGCCGCGGCAACCGGATCGCGGGGCTCGGCTTCACCGCCTTCGGGACGATCCTGCTGATCGTGTCGCTCGCGCCGGCGAAGCCGGTGGAGCTCGCCGCGGTCTGCGGCGGCGCGGTCGTGCTGGGGCCGCTGCTCGCGTTCCTCTTCCGGCTCGAGCCGTGGCTCGTCGCCTTCGGGACGCTCGCCGTCGTGCCGCTGCGGGTCGGCCTGCTCGGCCATCAGCTGCTCGTGCCGCTCTACGCGATCGCGCTCGGCGCGGCGACGCTGCTCGCGTGGGAGCTCGTACGCGGCGACCCGCGCTCGCGCGAGCTCGGGCTGGTCACGCGGCCGCTCGCGCTCTTCGTCGCGTGGGTCGGCTGCTCGCTCGCGTGGTCGAACGACGTCCACGACGGCGCGATCGAGGTGCTCGCGTTCTACGTCCCGTTCGCGGTCGTCGCGCTCTCGATCGCGCGGCTGCCGTGGAGCGCGGTGCGGCTGCGGCTGCTCTACGGCGAGCTGGCGGCGATGGCGCTCGTGTTCGCGGCGGTCGGCTTCTACCAGTACGAGACCCGCGACATCTTCCAGAACCCGAAGGTGATCACCGGCAACGCGTACGCGGCCTTCTTCCGCGTCAACTCGGTCTTCTGGGATCCGTCCGTGTACGGGCGGTTCCTCGTCGTCGCGCTGATCCCGACGGTGGTGCTGATCGTGCGCGGCCGGTCGGCGCGGGCGGCGCTCGGCGCGTTCGTCTTCGCCGTGGTCGCGTGGCTCGGGCTGCTGATCTCGTTCTCGCAGTCGAGCTTCGCGGCGCTCCTCGTCGGCGTCGTCGGCGTCGCCGCCGCCGCGTGGCGCTGGAAGGCGCTGATCGCGGTGGTCGCCGCCGCGGCCGTGCTCGCCGGGATCGCCGTCTCGGAGCCGAAGGTGCGGCACGCGCTCGTCCACCACACGAGCGCCGGGCTGAACAGCGCCTCGAGCGGGCGCGAGAGCCTGGTCGCGAACGGGATCCGGATCGCGGTCGCGCACCCGGCGCTCGGGGTCGGCGTCGGCGGCTTCAAGCACGCGTACGCGCGGCGGCTGCACCTGAAGACGAAGGCGCCGAAGATCGCCGCCTCGCACGACACGCCGGTGACGATCGCGGCGGAGCAGGGCGCGGTCGGCGAGCTGCTCTTCGTCTGGCTCGCGGTCGCGATGCTCGTCGCCGCGTTCCGTCGGATCGACCGCGGCTTCGCCGGCCGGGTGTCGCTCTCGGCCGGGCTCGCGCTCGCGGCGATCCTCATGCACTCGCTCTTCTACAACGACTTCTTCGAGGACCCGACGACGTGGGGGCTGCTCGCGCTCGTCGCCCTCGCCGCGCCGCGGCCGCGGCGCGCGCAGGAGCCGGCGCCGGTCGCGGAGAAGAAGGAACCGGTGCCGGTGTGATCGGCGATTGGAAGAGAGCCCTGGTCCTGGCGCCGCACACCGACGACGGCGAGTTCGGCTGCGGCGGCACGATGGCGCGCCTCGTCGAGGCGGGCTGCGAGGTGCGCTACGTCGCGTTCTCGATCGCGACGCGGTCGCTGCCGGAGGGCTACCCGCCGGACACGCTCGCGCGCGAGGTGCGCGAGGCGACGGCCGAGCTCGGGATCCCGCCGGAGCAGCTGACCGTCCACGACTTCGACGTCCGCACGTTCCCGGAGCGGCGGCAGGACATCCTCGAGCTGCTCGTCGCGCTCTGGGAGGAGTGGCCGCCGGACGCCGTCTTCCAGCCGAGCCTGCACGACATCCACCAGGATCACCAGACGATCGCCCAGGAGGGCCTGCGCGCGTTCAAGCGCACGACGATCCTCGGCTACGAGATCCCCTGGAACAACTTCGACTTCGCGTACCAGTGGTACTCGCCGCTCGCGGAGCGCCACATCGAGCGCAAGGTGGCCGCGCTCGAGAAGTACGCGTCGCAGCAGCACCGCCGCTACGCGAACGCCGAGTACGTCCGCAACCTGGCGCGGACGCACGGCATCAACGTGAACCGCGAGTACGCCGAGGTCTTCCAGGTGTACCGCGTGATCGCGTAGGCGGCGCCCGCCGGTCCCGAACGGCCATGTCCCCGGACCTGGTCCCGGGACATGTCCCGGGCGGACGTGTCCGTAGCGCCGCGCGGTCCGCAAACCGGCTCGGGGAGCCGCCCCGTGTCCCGAACGGCCATGTCCCCGGACCTGGTCCCGGGACATGGCCGGGACAGACAGGTCGCTCGTCCGCCGCCGCTAGCGCGGGCCGGCGCAGCCGGGCTCGTGCCGCTCCGCGAGCTGCAGCAGCAGCGCGTGCAACGTCGCGCGGTCAGGCTCGTCGAGCGGGGCGAGGAAGTCGTCCTCGAGCTGCGTCGCGAGCTTGCGGAGCTTCGTCAGCTTGCGCCGGCCGTCGGCGGTGAGCCGGACGATGTGGCGGCGGCGGTCCTCCGGGTCGCGCTGCCGCTCGACCAGCCCCTGCTGCTCGAGCTCGTCCAGCAGGCCGACCAGCGTGCCCCGGTCGTAGCCGAGCGCATCCGCGATCGACGCCTGCGTCTCGTGCACGCCCTCCTCGTCGAGCAGGACGAGGACGGCGAACTGGTACGGGCTGATCCCGGCCTCGTCGTAGGCGGCCATCGCGGTCTGCTTCGCCGCGAAGCCGAGCCGCTTCAGCAGGAACGTGCTCGAGGCGACGAGCTCCTCGGGGAGGCGGGCGGCGGCTGCCGTGGCGGGCGGGTTCATACGGGAATAGCGTAGCGCGACCAAGCGTTCGTCAGCTATATAGTTGAGATGACCAACGATTGGGGGAACGACGGGATGGGCTCTACGATTCAGCTCGGACGGAGACGCTGGAGCGCGCTGGCGCTCATCGTCACCGCCCAGTTCATGGTGATCCTCGACGTGGCGATCGTGAACGTCGCGCTGCCGTCGATCAAGTCCGACCTCGGCTTCTCGCAGACGAGCCTGCAGTGGGTGATCACCGCCTACGCGATCCTCTTCGGCGGGACGCTGCTGCTCGGCGGCCGGCTCGCCGACCTGCTCGGCCGCCGGCGCCTGTTCGTCGCGGGGCTCGCGCTCTTCGCGCTGAGCTCGCTCCTCTGCGGGCTCGCGTGGTCGGCCGGCTCGCTGATCGCGTTCCGCGCCGTGCAGGGGCTCGGCGGCGCACTGCTCGCGCCCGCGGCGCTCTCGCTGCTGATGACGATCTTCGCCGAGGGCCGCGACCGCAACCTCGCGCTCGGCATCTACGGCGCCGCCTCCGGGAGCGGCGCCGCCGCGGGCGTGCTGCTCGGCGGCGTCCTGACCTCGTACCTGAGCTGGTCGTGGATCTTCTTCGTCAACGTCCCGGTCGGCGTCGCCGCGATCGCGCTCGCGCCGGTCCTGCTCCGCGAGAGCAGGGCGGAGCTGCCGAACCGGCACTTCGACCTCGCGGGCGCGGCCACGATCACCGGCGCGCTGATGCTGCTCGTCTACGCGATGACCCGCGCCACCACCGACGGCTGGGGCTCGAGCCCCACGATCGGCCTGCTGCTCGCCGCGGCTGCGCTCGTCGCCGCGTTCGTCGCCGTCGAGCTGCGGTCGGCGTCGCCGCTGCTCCCGCTCCGGATCTTCCGGCTGCGGACGCTCACCGCGGCGAACGTGACGATCGCGATCGTCGGCGCGGTCGCGTTCTCCGAGTTCTTCCTGCTGACGCTGTACCTGCAGGAGGTGCTCCACTACTCGGCGATGCGGAGCGGCGTCGCGTTCGTCGCCTTCGCGGCCACCGTCGTCGTCGCCTCGAACGTCGCGCAGGCGCTCGTCGGACGCGTCGGCGTCCGGGCGACGCTCACCGCCGGACTCGCGTTCTCGGCCGTCTCGGTCGCGCTCCTGACGCGGCTGCCGGTGCACGGCGACTACTTCCGCGACCTCTTCCCGGCGTTCGTGCTCGGCGGCGCGGGCATGGGCTTCTCGTTCGTGCCGGTGACGATCGCGAGCCTCGCGGGCGTCGACCGCGCCGACGCGGGCGTCGCGTCGGGGCTGATCAACACGAGCCGCCAGATCGGCGGCGCGATCGGCCTCGCCGCGGCGAGCACGATCGCGGCCACCGCGACCCGCGGCTACGCGCACGCGCACGCGGTCTCGGTCGCGGCCGGCCCGGCGCTCGACCACGGCTTCCGCGAGGGGCTCGTCGCGCTCGCGGCGATGCTGGTGGTCGCGATCGCCGTCTCGCTCGCGCTCGTCCGGGCTCCGTCGCCCCGGCCCGCGGCCGAGCGCGTCGAGGGCGAGCCGGTGCTCGAAGAGGCCGCTTGACAAGCAGTCGCGGACCTGACAGAGTCCCGTTTGCCAAGTCCCTGTGGGCCCTCGGGTTCACGGGGACTAGGCATTTTCGGGGGTCTTTCTAGAGCAGCAGCTCCGCCATCGTCCGCAGCGCCTCGGGCTGCGGCGAGCCGACGATCAGCGTCGTCACCGGCGTCTCGCGCCACGCCTCCAGGCGCTCCGCGATCCGCTCCTTCGGGCCCACCAGCGCGACCGCGTCCACGAGCTCGTCCGGCACCGCCGCGATCGCCTCGCGCTGATGGCCGCCCAGGTAGAGGTCCTGGATCCTCTCCGCCTCGGCCTCCCAGCCGTAGCGGGCGACGAGCGAGTTGTAGAAGTTCTTCCCCTTCGCGCCCATGCCGCCGACGTAGAGGGCGAGGTGCGGCTTGAGCGAGTCGCGGAGCGCCTGGACGTCGTCGCCGACGAGGACGCTCGCGGTCGCGGCGATCTCGAAGCCGTCGCGCCTGCCCGCGAGGCTCGAGCCGAACGCACCGGCGAAGCGCTCCGGCGCGACGAAGATCGGCAGCCAGCCGTCCGCGATCTCGAACGCGAGCGCGACGTTCTTCGGGCCGATCGCGGCGAGGTAGATCGGGATCTCCGCCCGCAGCGGGCGCAGCATCATCTTCAGCGGCTTCCCGAGCCCGGTCGCGCCGGGGCCGTCGTACGGGATCCGGTAGTGCTCGCCGTGGTGCTCGAGCGTCTCGCGGCGGAGCGCCGTGCGCACGATCTCCACGTACTCGCGGGTCTTCACGAGCGGCTTCCCCCATGCGTCGCCGTGCCAGCCCTCGACCACCTGCGGGCCGGACGTGCCGAGTCCGAGCAGGAAGCGCCCGCCGGACATCAGGTCGAGCGTCGCCGCCGTCATCGCCGTGTTCGCCGGGGAACGGCCCGGGATCTGCATGATCGCCGAGCCGACCTTGATCCGGCTCGTGAGCGCCGCGATCCAGGCGAGCACCGTGACCGCGTCCGTGCCCCAGGCCTCGGCCGCCCAGACCGAGTCGTAGCCGAGCCGCTCCGCCTCCTGCGCGAGCGGCGCGAGCTCGGCCGGATTGGTGCCCGGCGGCGCGTAGCCGAGGTTGAGGCCGAGCTTCATGCGGCGATCCTACGGCGAATCCGGGTCGTCACCGATGGGAGGCGCCGCGCCGGCGCGAGGCTCGACCCGTGCTGGTCGCCCCGTTCCTCGCCGCCGCGGCGCTCGCCGGCGCCCCGGTGCAGCTCGACGCCGCCGACAACGGCCGCGGCGTCCGGATCCGGCCGGCGACGCCGGTCGTGGTCACGCTGTCGTCGAACCGGAGCACGGGCTTCCGCTGGCGGCTGCTGCAGCCGCTCGACCGCCGGGTCCTGACGCTGCTGTCGCACCGCTACGTCGCGTCGACCTCGGGGCTCGTCGGCGTGCCCGGCACCGAGATCTGGCGCTTCCGCACCGTCCGGGCGGGCACGTTCACGCTCCGCCTGGGGTACGTCCGACCCTTCGCGCCGACGCAGGTCGAGCGGCTCTTCTGGGTCGATTTCCGGGTCTCGTAGCCTGCGAGGCGTCCGCTAGGCTCGAAGGCCCGTGACGCACCCCGAGCTCGCGGCCGAGCAGGCCTACGTCGACAACGCGTACGAATGCCTCGACCGGATGCGGTCGACGCTCGAGCGCGTCCAGGGCGCGATGGCCACCGAGGACGCCGCGCTGAACATGGAGGCGTGGGCGAAGCGGCGGCTGCGGACGTTCGAGGACGCCGAGCGCGGGCTCGTCTTCGGCCGGCTGACGCTGGACGCGACGCCGAGGCCGCTCTACGTCGGCCGCCGCTGGGTGACCGACGACGAGCAGGATCCGGTCGTCGTCAACTGGCAGGCGCCGGCGGCGCGCCCGTTCTACACGGCGACGCCCGCGCAGCCGCACGGCGTCACCCAGCGTCGACGCTTCCGCAGCGAGGGCCGGCGGCTCGTGGACATCTCCGACGAGTCGCTCGACGGGACCGCGCTCGAGGGCGCCGCGGTCTCCGACTTCCTGCTCGAGGAGCTGGAGCGGCGGCGCGAGGCGCGGATGCGCGACATCGTCGCGACGATCCAGTCCGACCAGTACCGGCTGATCACGGCCGAGCCGGAGGGCGCGCTCGTCGTCCAGGGCGGGCCCGGCACCGGCAAGACGGCGGTCGGCCTCCATCGCGCCTCCTGGCTCCTCTACACGCACCGGGAGCGGCTCCGCCGCGTGCTCGTCGTCGGCCCGAACCCGACCTTCATGGACTACGTCTCGCACGTCCTCCCCGCGCTCGGCGAGGAGGCGGTCGAGCAGCGGGCGGTCTCCGAGCTGCTCGACGGGATCGAGACCGGTCGCGAGGAGGCGCCCGACGTCGCGCGGGTGAAAGCGGACACGCGGCTGCGCGAGGTGGTCGCGCGCGCGATCGAGCTCGCGGTGCAGCCGGCGCCCGAGGAGCTCGTCATGTACGTGGACGGCGAGTTCGTGCGGGTGCGGCAGCGGGAGGTCGCCGAGTACCTCGAGGAGGCGCTCGCGTCCGGGGAGCCGCTCGTCCGCTCCCGCGACCGCTTCCGGATGGCGGTGCTGCGCCGCTTCTACGAGCGCTACGGCGAGCGGCTCGGCCCGGGCGCCTACCGCAGCTTCGACGACCTCGAGCGCGGACTCCGCAAGGGCGGCTTCCTGCAGCGGTGGCTGGACGCGGTGCTGCCGCTGCCGCGGGCGGAGAAGCTCGTCGCGCGGCTGCTCACCTCGCCCGCGGCGCTCGCCGAGGCGGCGGACGGGATCCTCGAGCCGGGCGAACAGAAGCTGCTGCTCCGCGACCGGCCGCGCCGCGCCGCCGACCTCCGCTGGAGCGACCACGACCTGCCGCTCCTCGACGAGGCGCGCGTCCTGCTCGACGGGGCGCCGCGCGCGTACGGGCACGTGATCGTGGACGAGGCGCAGGATCTCTCGCCGATGCAGCTGCTCGCGATCTCGCGCCGCGCGGTCGACGGCTCGCTGACGATCCTCGGCGACGTCGCCCAGGCGACCGGCCCCGTCGTCTACCGGCGCTGGCAGGAGCTCGAGCCCTACCTGCCCGAGGACGTCGAGATCTCGGTCGAGGAGCTGAGGCACGCGTATCGCGTGCCGGCGGAGATCATGGAGCTGGCGCTGCCGCTGCTCGAGCGGATCGCGCCGGACGTCGAGCCGCCGCTCGCCTACCGCAAGGGCGGCGAGCCGCCGAGGCTCGTGCGGGCACCGGCGGGCGAGACGCTCGCGGCCGCGATGCGCGAGGCGGCCGCGCTCGCGGAACGGGAGGGACTGCTGGCGGTGATCGTCCCGCGCGCCCTCGCCTCGGAGACGCCCGCCGACCACGCCTTCGACGAGCTCGCCGTGCCGCTGCTCACGCCGCGCCAGGCGAAAGGGCTCGAGTTCGACCACGTCGTCGTGGTCGAGCCGGCGGCGATCGCCGAGGACGGGGAGCAGGGGCTGCGCGAGCTCTACGTCGCGCTCACGCGGCCGACGAAGACGCTCGTCGTCGTCCACTCGCGGCCGCTTCCCGACGGCCTCGGCTCGTGACGCTTCCGTGACGCTTTCGTTCGGGTGTCTGACACCGGGACATGTCCGCAGAGGACGGTCCGGCCGCGTGTTTCACCTGCAAATGGCGGGCTGCTCTTCCGTGACGGTGTCTGACACCGGGACACGTCCCGAAGTGGCAGAGTCGCGGCGATGAGGTACTGGGAGGACTTCCCGGTCGGCTCCGAGGCGGAGCACGGCACGGTCGAGGTCACGGAGGAGGACGTCGTCCGCTTCGCGCGCGAGTTCGACCCGCAGCCGTTCCACACCGATCCCGAGGCTGCCGCGGCCGGGCCGTTCGGCGGGCTGATCGCGAGCGGCTGGCACACGGCCGCGCTCTACATGGGGGTGTTCGTCCGGTCGCAGCTGCTCGACAGCGCGAGCATGGGCTCCCCGGGCGTCGAGGAGCTCCGCTGGCTCGCGCCGGTGCGGCCCGGCGACGTGCTCACGGCGCGCAGCCGCGTCGTCGAGGCGTGGCCGTCGGAGACGAACCCGCGCCGCGGGACGATCGTCGGCGAGCACGAGTTCGTGAACCAGCGCGGCGAGGTCGTGATGCGGACGCGCCCGCGGGCATGTGGCGCGGCGTCCCGCCTCCGGCGGGTAGCGTCAGCCTCCATGCGCACACGCTCACTGGGAGAGGGCGGGCCCGAGGTGTCGGTCGTCGGGCTCGGCACGAACAACTTCGGCGGCCGCTGCGACTACGAGCAATCGCGCGCGGTCGTCGACGCCGCCCTCGACGCGGGCGTCACGCTGATCGACACGGCGGACATCTACTCGCAGGGCCGCAGCGAGGACTTCATCGGGCGCGCGCTCGCAGGTCGCCGCGACCAGGTCCTGATCGCGACGAAGTTCGGCAAGCCGATGGACGAGCGGCCCGAGGAGTCGCGCGGCCGGCCCGAGTACGTCCGCTGGGCGGTCGAGGGCTCGCTCCGCCGGCTGCAGACCGACACGATCGACGTCCTGCAGATGCACGAGCCCGACCCGTCGACGCCGATCGAGGAGACGCTCGGCGTCCTCGACGAGCTCGTCCGCGAGGGCAAGGTGCGCTGGATCGGCTCGTCGAACTTCTCGGCGGAGCAGATCGACGAGGCCGACCGGATCGCGCGCGAGCGCGGGCTCGCCCGCTTCGTCTCCGCGCAGAACCACTACTCGCTCGTCGAGCGCGGGATCGAGGACGACGTGCTCCCGGCCTGCGAACGGCTCGGGATCGGCCAGCTGCCGTACTTCCCGCTCGCGAGCGGGCTCCTGACCGGCAAGTACACGCGCGGTGTCGAGGCGACCGAGGGCCGCCTCGCCGGGCGCGAGATCCCGGAGGAGCGCTGGGACCGCGCCGAGGCGCTGCAGCGCTACGCGGACGAGCGCGGCGTCTCCCTGCTCGACGTCGCGGTCGGCGGCCTGCTGGCGATGCCCGCGGTCGCGTCGGTGATCGCCGGCGCGACCAAGCCCGAGCAGGTGCGCGCGAACGTCGCCGCCGGCGCCTGGGAGCCGAGTGCGGAAGACGTCGCCGCGCTCGCCGCCCTCCGCTAGCGCAGGCTCGGCACGAGCCGCCGCAGCCGCCGCCGCTCCGCCGGCAGGTAGAAGCCGAGCGCGGCCAGCACGAGCGGGTACGCGAGCACGAGCAGGAGGGACGGCGCGAACGGGAGGTGCGGCGTCCGCGCCGCGACCGTCAGCCCGACTCCGGCCGCGACCGCTGTCACGACCCGCCGCCACTGGTACGGCACGCGGTAGACCGACTGCGCGTACAGCGTCATCCCGACGAACAGCACCGTGTACGCGACCGCCGTCGAGACCGCCGCGCCGACGAACCCGTACGCGGGCACGAGCCAGAAGTTCAGACCGATGTTCGCCGCCGCGCCGGTGCCGGTGACGACCCAGTTGAGCTGCGTCCGGCGTGCTCTGCCGCTCCCGATTGCGAGCACCGTGTAGCCCGCGTAGAGCGCGAACGCGAACGCGAGCAGCGCGACGCCCTTCTCGGCGCGCAGGTAGCCCGGCTTCGAGGTCAGCAGCCGCACGAGCCAGGGCGCGAGCGCGCCGAGGGCGAGCGCGACCCACGAGACCGCCGCGAGCAGGTACGTGAGGACGTAGGAGTACGTCCGCCGCGCCTCCGCGTCGTCGTCGATCGAGTACGCGAACGCCGGCCACGCCGTCCGGAACGCGACCATCACGAACGTGATGATCGAGGCGACCTTGACGGCGATCGAGTAGATGCCGACGGCGGCCCGGCCGCTGTACCAGACGACGAATTCGCGATCGATCCAGTTGATCGCCCAGAGGGCGAGCGCGGACGGGACGAGCGGCATCCCGAACTTCTGCATGCCGCGGAAGAGCGCGCGGTCGAACTCGAGCCCGAGCTGCTCGCGGCGATAGCCGAGCAGGGCGAGGTAGACGACGAGCGTCCCGGTGAAGTTGCCGACGACGAGGCCGATCGGGCCCCAGTGGAAGGCGGCGACGAAGACGACCATCGCCGTCACGGTGACGAGCACGTTGACGACGCTCGCGACCGCGTACTGCGCCGACCGCTGCTCCACGCGGAAGAGCGCCGTCAGCTGGTTGTAGTTCGTCTGCGCCCAGAGTCCGACGGCGCCGGCGCGGACGAGCGCCGGGTCGTGCCCGAGCCCGAGCCAGTGCGAGAACTGCGCCGCGAACACGAGCCCGAGGACGAGGCCGAACGTCGACGTCGCCATCGTGAACCAGAACGACGTCCGGACGACGGTCAGCTTCCGCGCCGGCTCCTTCTCGTCGAAGTAGAAGCGGAAGAACGCCGTCGCGATCCCCATCTGGAGGACGATCGCGAAGACCGCCGTCGACGCGGTGACGATCTCGACGCGGCCGTACTCCCTCGGCGTGAGGTAGTTCGTGTAGAGCGGCAGCAGGAGCGTCGCGAGGATCCGCGAGACGAGGCCGCCGAGGCCGTAGATCGCCGAGTGGCGCGCGAGCCGGCGCAGCTCCAGGCCGAGTCTCATCCGCCGGAACGGTAGTGGCCGCGTCAGTCGAGGCGGTGGCGGAGATCCGCGAGCCGGGCAGCCCAGGCGGCGTCGTCCTCGACCACCCGCTCGAGCAGCTCCGACCGCGCCGCCACCCGCTCGACCGCGGCCGCCGCGAGCGCCCGCAGCTCGGGCGAGGCGCCGTCGCTCGCGACCTGCTCGGCCGCGGCGAGCGCGGTCGAGCCCCACGGCTCCTCGACGTAGTCGCCGAGATCCGCCTCGGCGACCTCCGCGAGCGCCTCGCGCAGCAGCTCCTCGCTCTCGAACTGCTGCTCGCTCAAGCCGCGGCGACGTCGCCGAGCCGGTAGCGCAGGTCGTTCAGCCGCTCGTGCCAGTCGTCCGAGAGCGCGGCCACGCACTTCATCGAGCGGCACGCGAGCTCGACGAGCTCCTCGGCCGGGACGCCGTGCGTCTCCGCCCACTCGCGCTCGTCCTCCGAGAGGTCGTCCGGCGGCTCGCCCGCGGTCGCGGCCACGAGCTCCGCGGCGCGGACGGCGCGCTCGGCGGTCTCGCCCTCCCCGGGGCGCTCGCACGCGGCCTCGAGCGTCTCCTGTAGGTCTCGCCAGTCCATCAGGTGTCGAATTCCACCTGATCGAAGAAACGAAGCGCGGTTCGGCCCGGCCGGACGCGCGCCCGCAGCGAGGCGAGCGCCTCGTCGGAGATCTCGCCGAGCGCGCGCTTGACCGCGAGCCAGGGGAGATTCAGGTCCTCCTGGTAGACGATCGTCGAGATCCGCGGGTTCACCTCGATCACGTGCTCACCGACGAGCTGGATGTTGAAGAACCACTCGATCTCGAGGGCCTCGACGATCCGCTCCGCGGTCGCGTCCAGGTCGGGGGCGTCGAGCGTCTCGAAGTACATCGCGAGCCCGGCCCGCATCGCCTCGCGCGTCTTCGGGTGGCCGAGCACGACGCGGCGGCCGTCGCCGATCCCGTCGATCGTCCGCTCGCCGCCGGTCGCGAGCTCCATCACGAGCAGGTCGACGCCGTCGTCCGGGAGCAGCTCGAGCGCCTCCTCGAGCCGCATCGCGACCGCGCCCGGCCGCTCGTAGAGCAGCTGGTGCGCGCGGTCGACGGTCGGGTCGAGGACGCGGAAGCCGCGCGACCCCGACGAGAACACCGGCTTGAAGCAGACGGGGCGGTCCGGATAGCCGAGCTCGCGCGCCGCCGCCTCCACGCCCGGCGCGCCCGTCACGCGCCTGAACTCCGGCGCGCGCACCCCGATCCGGTGCAGCAGCTCGTAGGTCTCCGCCTTGTCGTTCGAGCGGCGGACGGTCTCCGGCCCCGAGACGAGCACCGGCACCGGGAACTCGCCGCGGCGCTCGCTCAGATGGGGCAGGTCGAACGACGACTGGGGCAGGACGACGTCCACCCGCTCGCGCTCGACCAGCTCGAGCAGCGCGTCGGCGTAGCCGCCCTCGCCGCCCGGCGGGACGACGTGGAACGCGTCGCAGACGTGCCGGCCGATCGAGCGCTCCGCCATGTCGACGCCGACGAGCCTCACCTCGCGCTCGCCGTTGTCGCGCAGCGCGCGCAGCAGCCGGGCCGCGCCCGGCGCGCCCGCGGCGGTGACGAGGATCGTGGTCACGCGCTCACAGCTCCAGCCCGTCCTGCTCGACGTACTGGAACCAGTGCTCGCCGGTCGCGGCGAGCAGCGCCGGCAGGCTGCCGTACACCCAGAGCTCCGGATGGACGAGCAGCTGCACCCAGTCGCTCTCGCGCGCCGCGAGCGTCCCGTGCGGGCAGCCGCCCCGGTCGCTCAGCAGCGCGTCGCCGTACGGCGGCTCGGCCACGTTGACGGCCCCGAAGACCGGCTCGCGCTCGTACGCGGGCTCCGGGTTGTGCCACGCCATCACCGGGTCGAAGCGACGGTCGAGCTCCGCGCGCGGGTGGACGGCGAGGAGTCCGACCGCGTGGCCCCACTGCCGCAGCTGCCGCTGCGCGTAGTGGCCGACGTGCGAGTCGAGGTTGTAGAAGGCGCTCTCGGTCATCAGCAGGTACGTCGCCCGGACGCCGAGCTCGTGCTCCACGCGCGCCAGCTCGAGCGCCGCCTCGAGCGAGACGCGCACGTCGTGGCGGAGGTACAGGTCGCCGGGTCGCGGGTGCCGGTCGAAGCTCGCCCAGTCGTAGCCGGCCGCGCGCGCCGCGCCGAGCAGCTCGCGGTAGTGCGAGAGGTCACGGACGCAGGTCATCGCGCGCCGGCCGGATGCGGGCATCGCCCATGTCGGGCGCGATGCTACTCCCGCGGCGTGAGTGCGTCGTGAAGGAGGACGAGCAGCGCGTCGACGTCGGTCTCCTCCTCGGACGCGACGCGCAGGGCGAGGCCGTTCAGCACCATGCCGACGAAGCGCGCCACGTCGGCGGCGGGGACGTCGCGCCGGATCGCGCCCGACTCCTGCTGCGCGGCGATCCACTCGGTCGTCTTCGGCGCCTGCTCGTACGCCGCCTCGAGCCGGCGCACGAATTCCGGGTCGTGCCGGAGCTTCGACTGCGTCTCGATCAGCGCGCCGAGCCACGCGGGATCCTCGGCCGCCATGGCGCGGACGGCGGGCTCGAGCCCCTCCTCGACGAAGATCCGCTGGAAGCGCTCGTTGACGCGGACGGCGACCGCGACGAAGAGCGCCTGCTTGCCCTCGAAGTAGTTGAAGATCGCGCCGCGCGAGAGGCCGGTCGCCTCCTCGAGCCGGGCGACCGTCGCGCCGGTGTAGCCGTGCTCGGCGAAGCAGCGACGGGCGCCCTCGAGGATCTGCTCGCGGCGGGCGTCGAGGTGCTCCTGGCTGCGCTTCGGCACGCGCCCAGTCTAGCTTGACAAAAACCGTACGGACGTTTTATTATCGCACCGTGAGCATCTGGCGCGACCGCTCCCTGCTCGGCCTGATCGGCGCCGAGCTCGTCTCGTTCACCGGCTCGGCGATGACCTACGTCGCGCTCCCCTGGTTCGTCGCGGTGACCACGGGCTCGCTCGCGAAGATGGGCTGGGTGCTCGCGGCCGAGATGGCGCCGATGGCGATCTTCGGCATCCCGGCCGGCACGCTCGTCGCCCGCCTCGGCGCGAAGCGGACGATGCTGCTCGCCGACGCGTGCCGCGCGCCGCTGATGACGGTCGTGCCCGTCCTCTACTGGACGCACCACCTGAGCTTCGCGGCCGTGCTCGCTGCGACCTTCGCCGTCGGCTCGTTCTCGGCGCCCTACTTCACGTCGTCGCGGCTGATCATCCCGGAGGTCGCGGGCGAGGACGAGCGCGCGGTCGCCGGCGTCAACGCGATCACCTCGGGCGCGAACCAGCTGACGCAGATCGGCGGCCCGGTGCTCGCCGGCGTCCTGATCGCGGCGACGACGCCCGCGACCGTCCTCGTCGTCGACGCCTGCACGTACCTCGTCTCGTTCCTCACCGTCCTGCTCGCCGTCCGCGTCGGCACGCGCGTGGAGCAGACGGCCGAGTCGCGCGGCGTCCTCGCCGGGCTCCGCTTCCTCGTCCGCGACCCGCTGCTCGGGCCGCTGCTCGTCGCCGCCTGCGTCCTCAACTTCGTCGCGCAGGGGCTGACGATCGGCATCCAGGGGCTCGCGCTCGTGAGCTACGACCGGAACGCGCACGCGCTCGGCTTCCTCTTCGGCGCGTTCGGCGTCGGCGCCCTGCTCGGCGCGCTCGCGGCGCAGCAGCTGACGCAGAAGCTCTCGCTGCCGCGCCTGGCGGCGCTCGCGATCGTCGCGATGCCGCTGCCGATCTTCGGGCTCGTCGCGTCGGTGCCGTGGCCGGCGGCGGTCGTCCTGATCGCGGCCTTCGGCTTCTTCCTGCCGCTGACGAACGCGCCGATCGTCGGGATCCTGACCGTGCGGACGCCCGTCGCGCTCCGCCCGAAGGTGATGTCCGCGGTGATGGCGATCGCGACGCTCGCCGGGCCGCTCGGCTTCGTCGTCGCCGGGCAGCTGATCGAGCGCGTGGCGGTGACGACCCTGTTCCTCCTCGTCGCGGCCGGACTGACCGCGACCGGACTCCTCTTCGCCGGGATCCTGCTCCGGAACGGCGAGGCTCCGCCGGCCCCTGGCCCCTCCGTGCCCGAGCCGGCGTGATCAGGAGAGCGTGCTGCGGCGCGGCTCGTCGCTGTGACGGACGTCCCGCACGGCCAGCCGCAGCCGCTCGCCGACGCGCCGCGGCCGCAGCTCCGCGACCAGGACGGCGCCCGCGCCGGGGCCGCCGCCGTAGCGCGCCTCTCGCGCCTCGTCCGGCGTCGCGCTCCGCCAGCCGTCCTCGCCCCGCACGTACAGCTCGTCCTCGTAGACGAGGAACCCGGCCGCCTCGAAGCGCTCGACCCACTCCTCGGGCGGCCGCTGGATCTGCCAGCCCTGGTCGTCGGCGACGCCCGTCGGGACGCTGACGAGCAGCCGTCCGTCGCTCGCGAGCACGCGCCGCAGCTCGCGGAGCGCCGCCGCGTCGCCCTCCTCCTCGCGCGGCGCGTCGACCGCGTAGACCTCGTTGTCGCGGCCGACGTGCTCGAGCGTCGAGACGAGGTAGGCGAGCTCGAAGGCGCCGTCGCGGAAGGGGAGGTCGCGGACGTCGGCGACGACCGAGCGCAGGCCGGGGACGGCCTGCGCGGCGAGGTCGACGCCGGTCAGCTCCGCCGCCCCGAGCGCGAGCAGGCCGGCGAGCCAGGCGGGCTCGGCGAACGCGTAGCCGACGTCGAGGACGCGCCGCTCGCCGGCGTAGCGCGCCAGGCACCACGGGATCTCGACCGCGCGCTCGTCGCTCCACGCCGGCGCTGCGAGCAGGCGCGGGCGCGCCGGCCCGAAGCGGGCGTGCGCGACGGCGTCGTCGAGGAGCGCGACGGCCGCGAACTCCTCGCTCCCGGCGAGGTCGCGGAGGAGCGCCGAGCGCGACAGCTCGCCGGAGGCGAGCCGCGCCGCCTCGCGGGCCAGCACGTCCGGCTCGGGGGCGCGGCGGACGAGCAGCCGGAACGCGCGCTCCACGAACTCCTCGTCGCCGCCGGACGCCGCCGCCAGCCAGGCCTCGAGCTCGCCGTGCATTTCGCAAAGCTAGACTCGCGACCGTGCCTCTGCAGGGGAAACGCATCTTCGTCACCGGCGGCGCCGGCTTCATCGCGACGACGCTCGCGCGCCGGCTCGTCGAGGAGAACGAGGTCGTCGCGGTCGACAACCTGCACCGCGACGCGCTCTCCGGCACCGAGCTCGGCGACCACCCGAACTTCACGCTGCACCAGGTCGACGTCCTCGACGCGGACGCGATCGTCGAGCTCGCGCGCGGCGCGACGCACATCGTCCACTGCGCGGCGATCGCCGGCGTCAGCACCGTCCTCGAGAGCCCGGTGCGGACGATGCGCGTGAACATGATCGGCACCTACAACGTGCTCGAGGCCGCCGTCGCGACCCAGGACACGCTCCAGCGGCTCGTCGACTTCTCGACGAGCGAGGTCTTCGGCACCCACGCCTTCAACGTCCGCGAGGGCCAGGTCACGACGATCGGCTCGGTCGGCGAGGCGCGCTGGACGTACGCGGTCTCGAAGCTCGCGGGCGAGCACATGGCGCACGCCTACCACGACGAGCTCGGCGTCCCGACGGTCACCGTGCGGCCCTTCAACGTCTACGGCCCCGGCCAGATCGGCGGCGGCGCGATCCGCGCGTTCATCGAGGCGGCGCTCGCGGGCGAGGACCTGATCGTCCGCGGCGACGGCTCGCAGATCCGCGCCTGGTGCTTCGTCGACGACATGGTCGAGGCGGTCATGCTCTCGCTCGAGCTGCCGGCGGCGATCGGGCAGAGCTTCAACGTCGGCAACCCGCGCTCGGCGGTGACGATCTTCGACCTCGCCCAGCGCGTGAAGCGCCTGACCGGCTGCTCCGGCGAGATCCGCTTCGCACCGCTCGACTACGTCGACGTCGAGCTGCGGATCCCGAACGTGGAGAAGGCGCGCGAGCTGCTCGGCTTCGACGCGCGCGTCGAGCTCGACGAGGGGCTCGAGCGGACGATCGCCTGGTACCGCGCACGCAAGCCCGCAGTCGCGTGAAGGTTCTCGTGACGGGCGGGCGCGGCTTCATCGGCGCGCACGTCTGCGACGCGCTCGCCGCGGACGGGCGGGAGGCGATCGCGCTCGGCCGGGCGGACGGCGACCTCGCCGAGCCGGGCGTCTTCGAGCGGCTCGTCGCCGAGCACGAGCCGGAGGCGGTCGTCCACCTCGCGGCGGTGATGCCCGGCGACGACCGGCTCGTCCAGAACGCGCCGATCACCGCCCTGGTCGCGGCGGCGTGCGCGGCGCGCGGGATCCCGCTCTTCCACGGCTCCTCGACCTCGGTCTACGCCGACGACACGCCGTACGCCGACTCGAAGCGCGCCAGCGAGGACGCGGCCGGCGACGCGACGATGCTCCGGTTCCACTTCCCGTACGGGCCCGGCCAGCGGCGCGGCACGATCCCGGGGATGCTCGCGCAGGCGCGGGCCGGCGAGCCGGTCGTCGTCTACCGCGGCTGGGCGAGGTCGTTCTGCTTCGTGACCGACGCGGCGCGCGCGGTCGCCACGCTCGTCGCGCGCCGCGAGCGCGGCTCGTGGGACGTCGGCCGCGACGACGACCTGCGCCCGCTCGAGGAGGTGGCGCGCCTCTGCGTCGCGGCCGCCGGCGCGGACGAGTCGCTGCTGCGGCTCGAGGATCCGCCGCCCGGGCCGGCGCCCGTCCTCCAGGATCTCGACACGGAACGCCTCCGCTCGCTCGGCTGGCGGCCGGAGGTCGGGCTCGAGGAGGGGATCCGCCGCACCGTCGCTAGCATCGGCCCGGCATGAAGACCGTCCTCTTCCTCGGCGCCGGGCGGCACCAGCGCGCGGCGATCCTGCGCGCGAAGGAGCTCGGCTACCGCGTCGCCGCCTGCGACGGCAACCCGGACGCGCTCGCGCTGAAGGACGCCGACGTCGCCGAGGTCGTGAACTTCGTCGAGATCCCGAAGGCGGTCGAGTTCGCCCGCAGGGTGGCGCCGGACGGCGTGCTGACGATCACCTCCGACCGCGCGGTCGTCGCCGTCGCGGCGGTCGCCGAGGAGCTCGGCCTGCCGGGGATCGGCGTCGACGTCGCCGTCGGCCTCACGCACAAGGTCGAGATGCGGCGCCGGCTCGCCGCGGCCGGGGTGCCGCAGCCGCGCTTCGGCTCGGCGCGCACCGTCGAGGAGGCGCGCGCGGCCGCGGAGGAGGTCGGCTTCCCGCTCGTGATCAAGCCCGCCGACTCGGGCGGCCAGCGCGGCGTCTTCCGGCTCGACTCGGCCGACCAGCTCGCCGAGGCGTTCCCCGAGTCGCTCGCGCTCTCGCGCGGCGGCGAGGTGATCGTCGAGGAGTTCGTCGAGGGCATGGAGATGAACGCGATGGCGGTCGTCCGCGACGGCGCCGTCACGCACCTGACCCTCTCCGACCGGCACCGGCCGCCGGGCGCCGGCTTCGCCGTCGGCTGGATCCACGCCTACCCGGCCTCGCTGAACGGCGACGGCACCGAGCGCGCCGAGGCGATGGTCGCGGACACGCTGCTCGCGCTCGGCCTCCGCAACGGCATCGGCTTCCCGCAGCTGATCGCGCACCCGGACGGCCGGATCCTGATGATCGAGGTCGCGGCGCGGATCCCGGGCGGCCAGATGGCCGACCTCGTTCACCACGCGACCGGCGTGAACCTCGTCGACGTCGCGCTCCGCTTCGCGCTCGGCGAGCCGATCCCGGACGAGCTCGTCGTGCCGCGCTTCCGCCAGCCGGTCGCGATCCGCTTCTTCACCGCGCAGCCGGGGCCGCTTCCCGTCGGGCGCGTGACGTCGGAGGCGAGCCTCGAGCGCGTGCTCGCCGCGCCGGGGGTCGTGCAGGCGGCGAGCTACATCGTCCCCGGCGAGATCATCCGCCCGGTGCAGCGGGACGGCGACCGCCGCGGCTACGTCGTCGCGCTCGGCGACACCGGGCCGGAGGCGCTGCAGCGCTCCGAGGACGCCGCCGCGCTCGTCGACGTCGACGTGGAATGAGCTGCGCCTTCGACCTCGCGCACTACCGCGAGCTGCTCGATGCGGCGCAGGCGGGCGGCTACCGCTTCGCGTTCTTCGACCGCGACCCCGAGCCGGGCGACGTCCTCCTCCGCCACGACGTGGACATGTCGCTCGACGCCGCGCTCGCGATGGCCGAGCTGGAGGCGGAGCGCGGGGTCGCGGCGACGTACTTCCTGATGACGCGGAGCCAGTTCTACAACCTCGACTCCCGCGACGGCGAGCGCACGCTCGCGCGGCTGCGCGAGCTCGGGCACCGCGTCGGGCTCCACGGCGTCCATCCCGACGCGACGCTCGACGAGCGCTTCGACCCGGTCGTCGCCTGGCACACGCCCGAGCCGGAGTACATGTCGGCGCCGGTCGACGGCGTCGTCAACGTCATGCAGGCGCCGTGGTTCCACCCGGAGCGCTACCGCTCCGACTCGAACCAGCACTGGCGCAGCGGCTGCCCTCACGCCGAGCTCGCCGCGGGCGCGTTCGACTGGCTGCAGCTGCTCGTCCACCCGGAGATCTGGGTCTTCGACGGGGCGACGATGCGCGAGACGATGCTCTCCCTGATCGACGCCGAGCGCGAGGTCATGCTGCGGAAGATGGCCGAGAACCGCATCGACCTGAGCTGATGCCCGACCGGCCGCTGCGCGTCCTCCACTGCCCCGTCAACACGGCCGGGATCCCGTGGGCGAACTCGCTCGCGCTCCGCCGCCGCGGCGTCGTCTCCGACCTCCTCGTCTTCAACCGCTACAAGCTCCATCCGGAGGCCGACCGCTCGCTCGACCTCGGCTCCGGCTTCCTGCGCCGCCAGGCGAGGCAGTGGCGGGCGTTCGCCGAGGTCGCGCGCGAGTACGACGTCTTCCACTTCTACTCGTCGGTCACGCTCGTGCCCTCGTCGCTGCAGTTCCGGCTCCTGCACGCGCTCGGCAAGCGCGGGATCTACCACTACCTCGGCTCGGACATCCGCCGGAAGACGCGCGAGCAGCTCGCCTACGGGCTGCGCGCGGACGCGGAGATCGTCGGCAGCTACGACGCGATCCGCTGGGTGCCGCACGCGGACGTCGTCCTGCCCGGGATCGAGGTCTCGAAGATCGAGCCGGCGATCCCGGACGAGACGCGCAAGCGGCCGGTGATCCTGCACGCGCCGTCGTCGCGTCGGCGGAAGGGGACGGAGGTCGTGATCGAGGCGTGCGCGGGGCTCGACGCCGACCTGAAGCTCGTCGAGGGGCTGACCCACGACGAGGCGTTCGAGCAGTACCGCGACGCGGACATCGTCGTCGACCAGCTGAACGCCGGCTGGTACGGCGTCTTCGCGATCGAGTGCCTCGCGCTCGGCAAGCCGGTCGTGACCTTCCTCCACGACGAGGCGGTGCGCCGCACCGAGGAGGCGTACGGCGTGAAGGTGCCGCTCGTGGGGACGACGAAGGAGACGCTGCGGGAGTCGCTGCGGCCGCTCGTCGAGGACGCGGCGCTGCGCCGGCGGACGGGGGAGGCGTCCCGCGCCTACGCGGAGGCGCTGCACGACGTCGACGCGATCGCCGGGCAGCTCGTCGGGCTCTACGAGCGCGTGCTCGCGGCGCCGCCGCGGAAGGTGCGCGAGGCCGACTTGACACAGTTGTGAGTCATCACTTACTATCGGCGGCGTGAACCCCACGACCCGTCTCTCCGCAGCCGAGCGCCGCGACGACGTCCTCGACGCCGCCCTGGCCGAGTTCGCGGAGCACGGCTACGAGGGCAGCTCGACCGAGGACATCGCCCGCGCCGCCGGCATCTCGCAGCCGTACCTGTTCCGGCTCTTCGGGACGAAGAAGGAGCTGTTCAAGGCCTCGACCGCGCGCTGCTTCCGCGAGACGCTCGAGATGTTCCAGCGGGCGGCCGAGGGCACGCGGGGCGAGGAGGCGCTGCACGCCATGGGCGCCGCCTACGTCGAGGAGCTGCGCTCGAACCGGACGCGCCTGAAGGCGCAGATGCAGGCCTACGCCGCGTGCGACGACGACGAGATCCGCGCCGTCGTCCGGAACGGCTACGGCGACCTGGTCGCCTACGCCCAGCGCGTCGCCGGGGTCGGGCCCGAGCACCTCTCGCGCTTCTTCTCGACCGGGATGCTGCTGAACGTGCTCGCGGCGATGGACGTCCAGGACGGCGGCGAGCCGTGGGCGGCCACGCTCCTCGAGGGCTGCGGCAAGAACGTCTGACCCGTCTCTTTTTTTCACCACGGAGGAAGTGATGACTCACAATCAAAAGCGCAGGACGATCTGGACGCTGGCCGTCACCTCGGTGGCGCTCTTCATGGTCAGCCTCGACAACCTCGTCGTGACGACGGCGCTGCCGGTGATCCGCCACCAGCTGCACGCGTCGATCTCGCAGCTCGAGTGGACCGTGAACGCGTACACGCTGACCTTCGCGGTGCTGCTCCTCACCGGCGCCGCTCTCGGCGACCGCTTCGGCCGGCGGCGCCTGTTCGTCGCCGGGCTCCTGCTCTTCACCGGCGCGTCCGCCTTCGCGGCGCTCGCGACGAGCGCGACGATGCTCGACGCCGCGCGGGCGGCGCAGGGCGTCGGCGGCGCGATCGTCGCCCCGCTGACGCTGACCATCCTCTCCGCCGGCGTCCCTGCCGAGCGGCGCGGGCTCGCGCTCGGGATCTGGGGCGGCGTCGGCGGGCTCGCCGTCGCGCTCGGCCCGCTCGTCGGCGGCGCCGTCGTCGACGGCGTCTCGTGGCACTGGATCTTCTGGCTCAACGTCCCGATCGGGCTCGCGCTCGCGCCGCTCGCGTGGCGGCGGCTGGACGAGTCGCGCGGCGACGACTCCGGCCTCGACCTGCGCGGGCTCGCGCTGGCGAGCGCCGGGCTGCTCGGGATCGTCTGGGGGCTCGTGCGCGGCAACGCGCACGGCTGGACGAGCGCGGGCATCGTCGCCCCGCTCGTCGCGGGCGCGCTGCTCGTCGCCGCGTTCGTCGCCTGGGAGCGGCGCGCGCCGGCGCCGATGCTGCCGCTGCGCTTCTTCCGCGGCCGCACCTTCACGCTCGCGAACGTCGCCTCGCTGCTGATGTTCTTCGGGATGTTCGGGTCGATCTTCCTGCTCGCGCAGTTCTTCCAGACCGTGCAGGGGCTCTCGCCGCTCGCGGCCGGGCTGCGGATCCTGCCGTGGACGGCGATGCCGATGTTCGTGGCGCCGGTCGCGGGCGCGCTCTCCGACCGGATCGGCGGCGAGCGGCTGATGACCGCCGGGCTCGCGCTCCAGGGCGCCGGCCTGCTCTGGATCGCGGCCGTCACGTCGCCGGGGACGCCGTACGCCGAGCTGGTCGGGCCGTTCATGCTCTCGGGCGCGGGGATGGCGCTCTTCTTCGCGCCGGTCGCGAACGTCGTCCTCGGCGCGGTGCGGCCCCAGGAGCAGGGCAAGGCGTCCGGCGCGACGAACGCGATCCGGGAGCTCGGCGGCGTCTTCGGCGTGGCCGCGCTCGCGTCCGTGTTCGCGCACCTCGGCGGCTACCGCAGCGCGCAGTCGTTCGTGCACGGGACGACGACCGCGGTGTACGTCGGCGGCGGCGTCGTGCTCGCAGCGGCGGTCGCGGCGGCCCTGATCCCGCGCACGGTGCGGCGGGCGGAGGCGCCCGCCGCCGAGGCGGCGCTCGCGGAGGCGGCCTAGCCCGGGACCGTCCGCAACGGACATGTCAGGTGTCAGACACCTGACATGTCCCGGCGGGACAGTCGGCCCGGAGCGCCTCCCGGCCGGGGCTGGTCCGACGCTGTCGCGACAATGCGGGGATGGAGGCGAAGCGTCTGCTCGTCCTCGGCGCGGGACCCGCGCAGCTCGGCGTGCTCGAGGCGGCGCGCCGGCGCGGCCTGGCCGTCGTCGCCGCCGACCGCGACCCGGCCGCGCCCGGCTTCCAGCTCGCCGACCGGCGGGCGATCGTCTCGATCGAGGACGAGCCGGCGATCGACCGGCTCGCCCGCGCGGAGGACGTCCACGGGCTGATCGCGCCCGGCACGGACCACGCCGTCGCGCTCGCCGCGCGCGTCGCCGGGCGGCTCGGACTGCCGCACCCGGTCGCGCCGGACGCCGCGCAGCTCGCCTCCTCGAAGCGCCGCCAGCGCGAACGGCTCGCCGAGGCGGGCGTGCCGCAGCCGCGTTCGCGCGTCTGCCGGACGCTGCGGGACGTGCTCGCCGCCGCCGACGAGCTCGGCTATCCCGTCGTGATCGAGGCGCCCGACCGCGGCGGCGAGCGCGCCGTCGCCCTCGCCCCGGACCGGAGCGCCGTCGCCGCGGCCGCCGCCGAGGCGGTCGCCGACTCGCGCGACGACTACTGCCTCGTCGAGGAGCACGTCGGCGGTCGCGTGGTCTCGGTCACCGGCTTCGTCCGCGCCGGGTCGTTCGCGCCGTTCACGCTCACCGACCGCGAGTCCGCGCCGCCGCCCGCGTTCGGCGTCTCGCTCGCGCACCTCTGGCCGGCCGCGCTCGCCCCCGACGAGGCGGACGCCGTCACCCGCCTCACCGCGGACGCCGCCTCGGCGCTCGGGGTCGAGGACGGACCTGTGATCGCGCAGGTGCTGCTCGCGCCGTCGGGGCCGCTGCTCGCGAAGCTCTCGGCGCGCACCGGCGGCGGGCACGACTCGGAGCTGTGCCGCGCCGCACTCGGAGTCGACCTCGACGACCTCGCCGTCGCCGCCGCGCTCGGGGAGCCGGTCGCCGCCGACGCGCTGCGGCCGCTCGGGCTCGCGGGCGGCGCGTGCGTCCGCTTCCTCGTCGCGCCCGCAGGCGAGCTGGCCGAGGTCCACGGCCTCGCCGCCGCCCGCAACGTGCCGGGCGTGGCCGCCGTCCGCTCCTACCGGCGGCCGGGCCATCTCTTCGCGCCGCTCCGGCGCGCCTCCGACCGCGCGGGCGCCGTGCTCGCGGCCGGCGCGACGCGCGAGGAGGCCGCCACCGCGGCCGCCGAGGCGGCGTCGCGGGTCCGGTTCGCGGTCGTGGAGCGCGCCGAGGCCGTCGCGTGAGGCGCGCGCTGCGCGTCGCGCTCACGCTCGGGCTCACCGGCCTCTGCACCGCCTACATCGTCTGGAAGATCGACCTCGGCAGGACCGGCCACGTCCTCGCGAACGCGAACGTCGCCTGGCTGCTGCTCTCCTGCGCGATCATGGCCGGCTCGGTCTGGCCGCTCGCCTGGCGCTGGCAGGCGCTGCTCGCCGCGCGCGGCGTCGACGAGCGGCTCGGCTGGCTCGTCCGCACGAGCTTCGTCGCCTACGCCGCCGGCCAGGTGCTGCCGACCTCGCTCGGCGGCGACGCCTCGCGCATCTACGAGACCACCCGCCGCCATCGCGGCGCGGGCGCGGCCGCCGCGGGCACGGTCCTGCTCGAGCGCGGCCTCGGCGGCGCGGCGACGCTCGTGCTCGCCGCCGCCGGCTTCGCGCTCGCGGTCGGCCGCTACTCGATCGGCGGCTACCTCTGGCTCGAGCTCGCGCTCGTCGTCCTCGCCGCCGCCGGCGCGTTCGTCCTCTTCTCGACCCGGCTCCACCCGCTCCTGCGCCGGCTGCAGCCGCTGCTGCGCGCCGCGCGCGTCGAGCGGCCGCTGCGGGAGGTCTACCTCGCGCTGCACGCCTTCCGCAGCGAGCTCGGCCTGCTCGCGGCGATGTTCGCGCTCACGCTCGTCGTCCAGGCGGCGCGGGTGCTGGCGATCTGGGCGGCCGGGAAGTCGGTCGGCGTCGACCTCTCGCCGCGGCCGTACTACGTGATGGGGCCGCTGCTCTTCCTCGTCATGCTCGTCCCGTTCACCGTCAACGGGCTCGCCGTGCGCGAGTCGTTCTTCGTCAGCTTCCTCGGCGCGCTCGGCGTCGGCGCCGACGCGGCGTTCTCGACCGGATTCCTGTTCTTCGTCGTCACCGTCGCCGTCTCGCTGCCGGGGGCGGGGATCGTCGCCTGGGAGGCGCTGCACCGGCGAGAGGCGGCGGCGTGACGCGTCGCGTGCCGCCGCTCGTGCCGGCGGCGCTCGTGCTCTACGGGATCTCGCGGGCGCTCCCCGCGTACGGGTTCGGGCTCTGGCTGCGGCTGCTCGCGGCGACGCTGCTCGTGCTCCTGCCGGGGCGGCTCGCCGCGCGTGCGCTCGGACAGCGAGGCGTCTCGGCCGCGCTCGCGTGGTCGGTCGCCGCCGTCGCGGGCGCGCTCGCGATCACGTTCGCGGTCGGCGGCTCGATCGACCTCGCGCTCGCGCTCGTCCTCGCGGCCGGCGCGATCCTGCTCGTCTGGACGCAAGTAACAGACTGTTACTTGCCGCGCGGCGGATTGCGCCTGCGCGGGCCGGTGGCGCTCGCGGGGCTCGCGCTCGGCGGGGCGGTCTGGTTCGTCGAGAGCGCGGTCAACGGCGACGCGCTCTTCCACCTCGGTCGCGTCCGCAAGCTCGTCCAGCTCGACGGGCTCTCGCTCCACGCCGTCGACGAGTTCGCGCACGGCGGCCTCCACCCGGGCTACGCGTTCCCGCTCTGGCACGGCTGGCTCGCGCTCGTCGCCCGGCTCGCGGACGTCGACCCGACCGCGGTGGTCGTGCACGAGTCGAGCATCCTCGTGCCGCTCGCGCTCCTCGTCGCGTACGAGATGGGCGTCGCCGTCTTCCGCTCGACCGCGCTCGGGCTCGTGACGATGCTCGCGCAGGTCGCCCTGATCGCGCTCGCCCCCGGCCACGGCGGCGCCTACACGATCCTCGCCCTGCCCGGCACGGCGGCGCGGCAGCTGCTCGTCCCGGCGGCGACCGCGCTCTTCTTCGCCTTCGTCCGCCGGCCGACGCCCCCGGTCGCGCTCACGCTCGCGGCCGTGGCCATGGACCTCGCGTTCGTCCACCCGACCTACGCGCTCTTCCTCGCGCTGCCGCTCGGCGCGTGGGTCGTCGCGCGCGTGCTGCTCGCGCGGGGCGCCGACCTCCGGCGCGGCGTCGGCGGCCTGCTCGCGTACGGGATCCCGATGGCGCTCGTCTTCGTCTGGCTGCGGCCGGTCGTGCGGCAGACGATCGCCGTCTCGCCGGGCCCGAAGGCGCTCGCGAACAGCCTCGCGCACTACCACGGCGACCTCGTCGTCTCCTCGCTCCACCGCTACCACCTGGCGCCGGAGGTGGTCGCGCGGACGGGCTCGATCGCGGTCGCGGCGCTCCTGCTCGTGCCGCTCGCCGTGCTCGCGCGCCGGCGGCGGTGGAGTGCGCTCGTCCTCGGCGGGACGGTGCTCGTGCTCGCCCTCGAGCTGTGGTCGCTCGCGTTCCCGCACTTCTCGAACCTCGTCTCGCTCTCGCAGACGCGCCGCGCGGCCGGCTTCGTCCCCTTCGCGTTCGCGTTCGCCGGCGGCGCCGCGGTGCTCGCGCGGCGGCTGCGGGCGCTCGTGCTGCCGCTCGCGCT
>DASSNM010000075.1:0-26282 GCA_035688025.1 Gaiellaceae bacterium
GCGCTCCTGCAGGATCCGCGCGATCCGGAACAGGTACTTGGCGCGCTCCGAGCCCGGCAGCGACGACCAGCCGTCCGCGTACGCCTCGCGCGCGGCGGCGACGGCGCGGTCGACGTCCGCCGCCGTGCCCTGGCCGACCGCGGCCAGTCGCTCCTCGTCGCGCGGCGCGATCGTCTCGTAGGTCTCCGCCGGCTCGAGCCACTCGCCGCCGACGAAGTGGCCGTACCGCTCGGCGATGCGGACGACCTCCCGCGACTCCGGCGCGGGCGCGTACGTCCAGTCGCCGCGGACGGCGAGGTCGTCGGCGCGCTTGTCCAGCTCAGACATGGCTGCTCCGGGCGGGGCTGCGTGCTGGACCCTCCGCCCACCCCCCGCCCCTCAGATGGGAGGGGGGGATCATCGGGCCGATTGTGTGACGGGCGGGTGCCAACTTCGTCGCGAGAGTCAAGGAATCAATCCACCGTGAAGTAGTCGGGGCCCTGGTAGAGGCCGGTCTTCTCCTTGCGCAGCTGCATCAGGATGTCGTTCAGGAGCGACGACGCGCCGAGCCGGTACAGGTCCGGCGTCAGCCACTCGGGGCCGAGCGTCTCGTGCACCAGCACCAGGTGCTGCACGGCCTGCTTCGCCTGCCGGATGCCGCCCGCGGCCTTGAAGCCGATGCGCCGCCCCGTCTCCGCGTGCACGTCGCGCACCGCCTCGAGCATGCAGAGCGCGACCGGCAGCGTCGCCGCCGGGTTCACCTTGCCGGTCGACGTCTTCACGAAGTCGGCGCCGCCGGCGATCGCGAGCAGCGTCGCGCGCCGCACGTTGTCGTACGTGCCGAGCTCGCCCGTCTCGAGGATCACCTTCAGGTGCGCGTCGCCGCACGCCTCCTTCACCTGCACGATCTCGTCGTAGACCTTCGCGTAGCGGCCGGAGAGGAACGCGCCCCGGTCGATCACCATGTCGATCTCGTCCGCGCCCAGCTCGACCGCGCTGCGCACGTCGGCCACCTTGATCGCGGTCGGGTACTGGCCGGACGGGAACCCGGTCGCGACGGCCGCGATCTTCACGCCCGATCCGTCGAGCCGCTCGCGCGCCGCCGGGATCAGGTTCGGGTAGACGCAGAGGGCGGCGACCGGCGGCACGTCAGGGTCGGACGGGTCGGGGCGAAGCGCCTTCGAGGCGAGCGCCGCGACCTTGCCGGGCGTGTCCGCGCCCTCGAGCGTCGTCAGGTCGGTCGTGCGGATCGCGAGCCGGAGCGCCCAGACCTTCGCCTCCTTCTTGATCGAGCGCTTGGCGAGCGACGCCGCCCGCTCCTCGAGCGCGACCGCGTCGACCGAGCCGATCCGCGGCAGCCGCGGCTCGAGCGGCAGCTCGAAGCCGCCTGGGAGTGCAGGCGCCTGCGCCATGCGTTGAGTGTAGTCCGCGCCCGTCAGCCGGTTTCAGCCGCCGCGCGCCGCGCCTCCAGCTCGAAGCGGTTCTCGTCGTAGCCGGTGAAGAGATAGGAGAGCGGCATCCGGAGCGGGTGATGCTGCATCTGCCAGATGTGACAGAGCTCGTGCGTGACGAGGTCGCCGTCGGCGAGGAGGCGGCGGTCGCGGAGCAGGATCGTCCAGTGGGCCGCGTAGCCGTCGAAGCGGCGGAACCACGGCAGCCGGAAGAGCGCGGGCAAGACCCAGATGCGCACGCCGCGCAGCGAGACCGGCCGCGGGTAGAGGTCGAGCCGGTCGAGCCGCGCCTTCGCGGCCGCGAGCGCCTGCCTCTTCGCCTCCCGCACGGGCCGACGCTATACCGTCAGCCGCGTGAAGCGCCGCGTCCTCCGCCTGCTCGAGCGCGCCGGGCTCCTCCGCCCCGCCTTCCGCGGCTGGGAGGCGTGGCAGTCGCTTCGCGGCGGACGTCGCATCGCGGTCGACGGGCCGCCGCTGCCGCCGCGCCGGCTGATGGTCCGTGTCGCCGGAACCGCGGACGCGGACTGGTTCCTCCGCGGGGGGCGAGCCGCCTACGACGCGATCGTCGAGCACGTCCCGGTCGGCGAGCTCGAGTCGGTGCTCGACTTCGGCTGCGGTTGCGGCCGCGTCACCCGCTGGTGGCACGGCTTCCCGGGCACGGTCGCGGGCAGCGACCTGAGCGAGCCCGCGATCCGCTGGTGCCGCGCCAACCTCCCCTTCGCCCGCTTCGAGACGAACGGCCTCGCGCCGCCGCTCGCGTTCGCGGACGCGAGCTTCGACCTCGTCTACGGCTTCTCCGTCTTCACGCACCTGACCGCCGAGCTCCAGCTCGCGTGGCGCGACGAGCTGCTGCGCGTGCTGCGGCCGGGCGGCCGCCTGCTCGTCTCGACGCACGGCCGCTCGTACCTGCCGCGGCTCGAGGACGGGGAGCGCGCGGCGTTCGAGGCTGGCGAGCTCGTCGTCCGCTGGGGCGACCTCCCGGGCACGAATCTCTGCAGCGCGTACCACCCCGAGCGCTACCTGCGCGAGACCTTCGCCGCCGGCTTCGCGTTTGTCGAGCTGGAGCCGGAGGGAGCACGAGGAAACCCGACGCAGGACCTCGTGCTGTTGCGCAAGGAGTGAGATGGAACACCGTGCCGAGTCGTGGCTGGAGCTCCAGGAGCTCCTCTTCGCCGACACCTGGAACGACGAGCTGGGCCTCTTCCGCTCCAGCTTCGCCTACCGCGGCTGCTCGGACGCGGCCGCCGACCTGACGAGCGGGCTGCGCCGGCTCGGCGGCGACGCCGACCTCGAGCGGCAGCTGATGCGCGCCTTCCGCAAGTACGCGGCCGCGGACTCCGTCCCGCACGACACCGCCTGGGACTGGCTCGCGCTCGGCCAGCACCATGGCCTGCCGACACGGCTGCTCGACTGGACGTATTCGCCGTACGTCGCGCTCCACTTCGTCACCCAGAACCTCGAGAAGTACGACCGCGACGGCGTGGTCTGGTGCGTCGACTACGTCCGCGCGCACGAGCTCCTACCCGAGCGGCTGCGCTCCGCGCTCGAGAGCGAGGGCGCGAACGTCTTCACGACGGAGCTGCTCGCGCAGGCGGCGCCGTCGCTTCGCGATCTGGCCGGCTGCGAGGAGGACGGGCCGTTCGCGCTCTTCGTCGAGCCGCCCTCGTTCGACGCGCGGATCGTCAACCAGTACGCGCTCTTCGCGGTCGTGTCGCAGCCGGAGCGCGGGCTCGACGCGTGGGCGGAGGCGCATCCGCAGCTCGTGACGCGGGTCGTGGTGCCCGCCGAGCTCAAGTGGGAGGTGCGCGACAAGCTCGACCAGGCGAACGTCACCGAGCGCGTCCTCTTTCCCGGCCTCGACGGCGTCTCGCGCTGGCTCGCCCGCTACTACCGGCCACGCGAAGGCTGAGCGGGACGTGTCTCCGCGGGACATGTCCGGTGTCAGACACCTGACATGTCCCGATTGGACACGTGCGGCGCCCGGTTTCGCGGCAGCGTCCGCTGCGGCCATGTCCCGGACTCGTCCGCTCCGGACACGGCCGGTGTCAGACACCGGCCGTGTCCGGAAGGAACACGTCAACGCGTCAGCGTGACCTTGCGGAGGCCGCGCGGACGGTCGAGGTCGAGGCCGCGCAGCTCGGTCAGCCTCAGCGCCGTCACCTGGCCGGGGATCACCGCGGTCAGCGGGCTCAGCCACTCCGGCACGCGCGCCACGAGCGGCAGCCGCGTCCGCGCCCGCCGGAGCACCGCCTGCACGTCGGAGACCGCGATCAGCCGCGCTCCGCGGGCGCACAGCAGCGCGACCACCTCCTCCACGCTCGGCCGCGCCGGCCCGGTCGGCGCGACGACGACGACCGGCCAGCCCGGCTGGATCGCGGCGATCGGCCCGTGCATCAGGTCGGCCGGCGAGTACGCCTCCGTCACGAGCCCCGACAGCTCGCGGATCTTCAGCGCGATCTCGAAGCCCGTGCCGTAGTTGACGCCGCGCGCGACGACCGTCGCGCCGACGGCGTCGCGGTACTCGTCGAGCGGCGGCGGGCCGTCGAGCGACAGCGCGATCTGGGCGGCGAGCGTGTCCGGCATCGCCGCGAGCTCCGCGCGCGCCGCCGCGTCGTCGCCGATCTCGGCGAAGAGGAGCGCGATCGCGCCGAGCGAGTTCGAGTACGTCTTCGTCGCCGCGACCGCCTTCTCCGCACCCGCCTCGAGCGGGACGACGATGTCGGCGACCCGCGCCAGCGGCGACGCGGCCTCGTTCGTCAGGGCGACCGTCGGCCTCCCCTGCCCGCGCGCCTCGGCGAGCACGGAGACGACGTCCGGGGAGGCGCCCGACTGCGAGATGCCGACCACGACCGCGCCGTCGAGCCGCGGCGGCTGCTCGTAGATCGTGTACAGCGACGGCGTCGCGAACATCACCGGCACCCGGTGCGCGCGCCCGAGCAGGTACTGCGCGTAGCGGGCGACGTTCGAGGAGCTGCCGCGAGAGGCGATCAGGACGTAGCCGACGTCCGGCCGCCGGAACGCCGCCGCCGCCTCGCGCGCCGCCGGACGGGCCCGCTCGAGCACGCGGGCCAGCGCCTCCGGCTGCTCCTGCAGCTCAGCCTCGAGCCACGACACCCGCGTTCCCCGCGCAGAGGACGGCGACGATCTCGAGCCGGTCGTCCAGCACCACCACGTCCGCCGCGCCGCCCGGCTCGATCACGCCCAGGTCGTCGTGGCCGAGGAACCGCGCCGGGACGGCGGTCGCGGCGCCCACCGCGTCCTCGAGCGGGACGCCGAGGGCGTGCAGGTTCCGCACCGCCTCGATCATCGTCAGCGCCGTCCCGGCCAGCGTGCCGTCCTCGCGCATCGGCGCCGCGCCGTGCAGCACCTCGACCTCGACCTCGCCGAGCTGGAAGGTGCCCTGGCCGGCGCCCGCGGCGGCGATCGCGTCCGTGATCAGCGCGATCCGCCCGGCCGCGCACGCCCAGACGAGGCGGACGGTGTCGTCGGCGAGGTGGTAGCCGTCGACGATCAGCTTGACCAGCACGTCCGGCCGCGTCAGCGCCACCGCGACGATCCCCGGATCGCGCGAGCGGAGCGGACGCATCGCGTTGAAGACGTGCGTGAGCCCGGACACGCCCGCGTCGAAGGCAGCGTGAGCCTCCGCCGCCGTCGCGTTCGTGTGACCGGCCGAGACGACGACGCCGCGCTCGCGCAGCCGCTCGACCAGCGCGATCGCCCCGGGCAGCTCGGGGGCGAGCGTCATCTCGGTCACCCGGCCGGCGTCGAGGAGCCGGTCGAGCAGGGCGAGATCCGGGTCGCGCCGGTGCTCGAGCGGATGCGTGCCGGGACGCTCCGGCGAGAGGAACGGCCCCTCGAGGTGCGCGCCGAGGACGCGCGGCCCCGTGCCGTTGTCGGGCAGCGCGCGCAGCGACTCGACGATCGCGCTCTCGGGCGAGGTGATGAAGGTCGGCTGGTACGCGGTCACGCCCGCGAGCAGGAGCGCCTCGCCCGCGCGCGCGTAGTCCTCCCGGGAGGCGGCGAGGAAGTCGACGCCGCCGTAGCCGTTGACCTGCAGGTCGACGAAGCCCGGCACGGCGATCCGGCCCCGGCCCGCAGGCGCGAGCCCGACCGCGACGACGCGGCCGTCCTCGACGTCGACGTCGCCCGCGACGAGCTCGCCGCGGACGAGCGCCGCCTCGACGCCCAGCCTCACGCGGACGCCCCCTTCGCGGCGTCGCGGACGGAGCCGCCGGCCGCCTCGAGCCGCGCACGCGCGGTCGCCGCGTCCACGCCCGCGAGCAGGGACACGAGCGCGACGCGTGCGTCGCCCTGGGCGGCGGCGAGCGCCTCGTCCACCCGCTCCTCCTCCGCCCCGCTCGCGAGCGCGACGTTCCGGCGCGCGCGGGCGCGCAGCTTCTCGTTGCCGGGGAGGACCCCGATCATGTACGCGCCGTACGTGCGGCCGAGCCGGATCATCGAGACGGTCGAGATCGCGTTCAGGACGAGCTTCTGCGCCGTCCCCGCCTTGAGCCGCGTCGAGCCGGCGAGCACCTCGGGGCCGACGACGGCCGCGACCTCGTGCTCGGCGAGCGCGGCGAGCGGGCTGCCGGCGACGCAGGTCACCGCGACCCGCAGCGAGCCCGCGTCGCGCGCCGCCGCGAGCGCGGCGAGCGCGAACGGGGTCGAGCCGCTCGCGCTGACGGCGACCACCGCGTCGCCCGGGCCGAGCGCGAGCCGTGCGAGCGCCGAGACGGCCGCGTTCCCGTCGTCCTCGCCCGCCTCGGTGTCGGCGACGACCGCGACGACCTCGCCGGGCGGAGAGCCGAAGGTGGGACCGCACTCGGCCGCGTCGAGCGCGGCGAGCGCCCCCGAGGTGCCGGCGCCCGCGTAGACGAGCCGCCCGCCGCGCGCCAGCCGCTCCGCGATCGCGTCGATCGCGGCGGCGAGCGCGTCGCCCGCGTCGGCGACCGCGGCCGCGACGGTCGCGTCCTCCGCGTTCAGGACCGAGACGAGCTCGCGCGTCGAGCGCAGGTCGAGGTCGGCGAAGCGCGCCGGCGCCGCCTCGGTGGGCGTCTGCGGGCGGCGGGTCAGCGCCGCGCTCACCGCCTCCCACACGAGCGGCGCGTCCGGGGTCGCGAGCGAGGTCATGGTCCCGCACGCCTCGTACCCCCACGTCCAGAGGTCGTCCACGCCCTCCTCGCGGGCGGCCGCGATCGCCGCCTCGAGGTCGGGGATCTCGGCGGCCGTCAGACCGAAGCTCGGCAGCCAGAGCTGCGCGCGGACGCCGTGCCGCTCGGCCGTCTCGCGCAGCAGCCGCGCGAAGCGGCGCACGAACGGCCCCGCCTCCGCCTGCCAGTGCTTCCAGTACGGGTCGGTGACGAACGTCGTCAGGCCGGGGAGCGAGGCGACCGAATCCCAGTCCGAGATCCCGTGCATGCCCTCGGTCGCCGGCAGGAGGCAGATCGCGCTCGCGCCGCCGCGCGCCGCGACGTGGGCGACCATCTCGCGGAGGAAGTCGACGACCGACGCCTCGCGGAAGGCGCGCACCTCCGGCGTCAGCTCCCCGGGGATCGGGCCGCCGAAGCGCTCCGCGCAGTTCGCGCACCGGCACGTCCACCGGGCCGGGTCGTCGATGCCGACGTGCGCCGGCACCATCCAGGCCGGCTCGTCCCAGAAGACCGAGTCGACGCCGCACTCGAGCGCCCAGTCCGCCCACTCCTTGCAGAAGCCGCGGTACGCGGCGCTGTTCAGGCAGGCGCCGGCGACGCGACGGCCGTCGTCGAGGACCTGGCACTCCTCCGGGTGGACCGTCACCCAGCGCGACTCCGCCTCGCCGCCGAACGTCCGCCCGAGCCCCCACGGGCTCGCCTGCACCGTCAGCCCCTCCGCGTGCGAGGCGGCGACGAGCTCGGCCATCGTCCCTCGGTAGTAGGCGAAGTCGTTCTCGGAGAACGTGTGCAGCACGCCGGTGTAGCCGCGCGCGGCCAGGTCGGCCATGTCGCGGCGGACGTGGCGCGGACTGCGGACGCCGAAGTAGGAGCAGCCCGCGCTCATCGTCGCCTCCCATCCAAGCAGGCAGGCCGGAACTGGTCAATACCAGTCATCCGCGCACCGCGCCCGCGGTCAGCCCGAAGGCGATCTTGCGCTGGACGAGCAGGAAGAAGACGACGACCGGGATCGCGGTCAGCGTCGACGCGGCCATCAACGCGCCCCAGTCGGTGTTCCGGCTCGTCCCGAGGAAGTACGAGAGCCAGACCGTGATCGTCTGCTTCGCGCCGTCGTTCAGGAGGATGCGCGCGAAGATGTACTCGTTCCAGCTGGTGATGAACGCGAAGATCGAGGTCGCGACGAGCCCGGGCGCGACGAGCGGGAGCAGGATCTTGACGAACGCGCCGAGCCGGGTCGATCCGTCCACCATCGCGGCCTCCTCGAGGTCCTTCGGGATCCCGAGCACGAAGCCGCGCAGCGTCCACACCGAGAACGGCAGCGCGCCGGTCAGGTAGACGAGGATCAGGCCGGTCAGCGTGTTCACCTGGTGCCAGCGGGCGAGCATCACGTAGAGCGGGATGATCAGCCCCGCGCCCGGCAGCATCTGCACCCCGATCACGAGCACGATGAAGATCTTGCGGCCGCTGAAGCGGTACTTCGCGAGCGCGACCGCCGCCAGGAACGCGAGCACCATCGCGATCCCGACCGTCACGAGCACGACGATCACGCTGTTCTTCACGTCCTGCCAGAAGAACGGCTTCGCGAGCGCGTCGCGGAAGTGCTGCAGCGTCGGCCGGGTCGAGAACCAGGTCGGCGTGAAGCTGTTCACCTGGTCCTCGGGCTTGAACGCGGTCGAGATCATCCAGAAGACCGGGAAGACCATGACCACGAACAGGATCACGCCGACCGTGTTCCAGAGGTTGCGCCGGAGGACGCGCGAGCTCACGCGTCCACCTCGCCGATCCGCACCATCCGGCGCACGTAGACGACGCTCATCGCCGCGACCATCACGAGCATCAGCACCGAGATCGCGGCGCCGCGCCCGAAGTCGGCCGTGTAGTACTGCTGGAACAGGTAGATGCCCATCAGGTAGTTCGACGGCGTCACGTGCGGCTGCCCGATCAGCAGGTACGGCTGCGTGAAGACGCCGAAGTCCCAGAGGATCGAGAGGCTGGTCAGGATCAGCAGCACCGGCGTGATGATCGGCACCGTCACGTCGCGGAAGACCTTCCAGCCGGGTGCGCCGTCGATCTCGGCCGCCTCGACGAGCTCCTTCGGCACCTGCGAGAGCGCCGCGTAGACGGTGATCGCGACGAACGGGAGCCCCTCCCAGACGATCAGCGCGGTCACGAGCGAGAGCTGGGAGAACGGGCTCGCGTACCAGTCGTGCTGGAAGAAGTCGCCGACGTGCAGCTCGGTCAGCACGTAGTTGAGGACGCCGTTCTGGAAGTTCGTCATCCACTTCCAGACCTGGACGGCGACGACCTGCGGCATCGACCAGACGAGGACGAGGCCGGCGGTGAGGAGGATCCGCACCCAGGCGCTGACGCGGACGAGCAGGAGCGCGAGCAGCGTCCCGAGCACGACCGTCAGGCCGACGTTCGCGACCGTGAAGACGACCGTCCGCAGCAGCGTGTGCCAGAAGACCGCGTCGTGGAGGACGCTGCGGAAGTTCGCGAGCCCGACGTCGACGCCGTGGCGCTGGATCAGCTCGAACAGCCCGTACCGCTGCAGCGAGATCCGGAACAGGTTGACCATCGGGTAGCCGAGGATCGCGCCCATCACCCCGACCACCGGCAGGATCAGCAGGTACGGAACCGCGCCGGCGCCGAGCCGGCGGGCCCCGAGGCGCCGCCGCCGAGACCGCCCGGTGGCGGTCTCGGCGGCGATTCCCAGTGCCGTTGGCAGCCTGCCGCTCAACGGCCCCGTCCGTCTAGGGCTGGTTGAGGACGGAGGTGATGTTGTCGCTGGCGGACTGAGCGGCCTGCTTCACGGTGAGGTGGCCGGTCAGGATCTGGCCCAGCATGTTGCGGAGGATGTTGCCGTTCTCCACGTCGACCCAGTGCTTCGCGACGGGGACGAACCAGCTCCGCGCCGCGGCCCGCTCGTTGACGGAGGTGCCGAGCAGGTTGGTCGCGTTCGGGATGTTGCCCTTCGCCTCGAGCGCCTTCTCGTTCTCGGTGCTCGTGAAGGCGGCGATCCAGTCCTCGGCCATCGCCTTGTTGGAGCTCGTCACCGGCACCGCCAGGTCGGAGCCGCCGAGGAAGCCCGGGATCGCCTTGCCGGCGGTGTGGCTCGGCATCACGAACTGGGCCGTGACGCCCTTGTACTTCGCGCCGGTGCAGCAGCTGAACCATCCGGGGCCGATGATCGCGGACGCGCGGCCCTGCGAGTAGACGTCGTACGGCGCCGGCGTGTTCTCGTCGGTCGTCTTGCTCGCCTTCGAGGACGCGAGGAAGAGGTTCTTCCACGCGGTCAGGCCGGCGATCGCCTTCGGCGAGTCGAGCGCGCCGACCCACTTGCCGGCGTGCGTGCGGGCGATCGTCCCGCCGTAGTCGAAGACGAAGCTCATCGCGAAGTACCAGTCCTCACCCGCGAAGTAGAGCGGCGAGAACCCCTTCACCTTCCTGTACTTGGCGGCGAGCTTCTTCGCATCCGCCTGGAACTGCGCGAGGCTCGTCGGGAGCTTCGCGATCCCGGCCGACTTGAACATGTCCGTGCGGTAGGTGACGACGCGGGAGCCGGCGTAGTACGGGACGCCGAAGACCTTGCCCTGGTACATCGCCGACTTCTGCAGCCCGGCGAGCCAGTTGCCGGAGTTGTCGAACTTCGACTTGTCCGCGGTCAGGTTCGCGAACGCGCCCGCGAACATGTACTTCGCCATCTCGGTGTTGCCCATCTCGATCACGTCCGGCGAGTTGCCGCCCGCGAGCGTCGCGTCGAACTTCTGGAGATGGTCGCCCCAGTTCTGGTACTGCACGTCCACCGTCCAGCCGGGGTGCTGCTTCTGGAACGCGCTGGTGGCGGCCGCGACGACGTCCGGCCAGCCCGACTGCGCGTCGACCTGGAGCCAGACCGTCAGCTTGTTGGCCTGCGCCCTCTGGCCGCTCGCGCTGGCCGTCGCGGCGACGACCCCGAGCGCGACGACGGCGAGCGCCGCCACGAGAACTCGTGATCTCATCCACTTCTCCTCGAGCCGTCGACGCGACCGTGACGCTGCAGAGCCCGCGTGGCCGGCGGGAGGAAGCGCTCGATCGGTGCGCCGAGTGGTCTATACCAATTGGCCACGAGCGGAATCTCCCACACAAGACCACTCGTGTCAAGAGGTTCGGGCCCGCCGGGCTCGAACGAGCTAGGAGCCGGTCAGCTCGGTGACGATCCGGTAGCGGTCGCCGCGATAGATCGAGTGCACGAACTCGAGCGTCCGCCCCGCTGCGTCGCGGCTGACGCGCTCGAAGAGGAAGGCCGGCGAGTGCAGCGGGACGCCGAGCGCCTGCGACTCCTCCTCGTTCGTCACCGTCGGCTCGATCGACTGCGTGCCGCTGGCGATCTCGACGCCGTAGCGGTCGCGGAGCAGCTCGTAGAACGAGCCCTCGAGCTCCTTCGCGGTGACGCCGGGCATGACGCTGCTCGGCACGTGGAGCGTCTCGATCGCCATCGAGACGCCGTCCGCGAGGCGAAGCCGCTTGACGACGACGATCTCCTCGCCCGGGGAAACATGCAGGAAACGGCCGAGACGGGCGCCGGCGAGCTGCCTCGTCAGCGAGAGCGTGCGGCTGCCGGGCGTCATGCCACGGCGGCGCATGTCCTCGCTGAACGAGGTCATCGTCAGCTGCTGCGAGATCTTCGGCTGCTGGACGTACGTGCCGCTGCCGCGGCGGCGGACGAGGTAGCCCTCGCGCGCGAGGTCGTCGAGCGCGGCGCGTACGGTCAGCCGGGAGACGCCGAGGTCGGCGCTCAGCTGGCGCTCCGACGGGATCGCCGTGCCGACGCCGAGGCGCTCGATCAGGTCGAGGACCTGCTGCCTCGTGTGACTCTGCTTGGTGACTCGCTGCTGGGTGCTCATGTGCGCCGCCTCGCGTCCCGACTATAGAGCACGTTCGCGAAATTGGTCAATGCCATTGCTTTTCGGAGCGGCGAACGGTATAGATCGGAAAAGCTCGTGGGCGCGATCCTCCTCGACAACGTGAGCAAGGTCTACGGGGGCGACGTCGTCGCCGTCGACGGCGTCTCGCTCGAGATCGAGGCGGGCGAGTTCCTCGTCCTCGTCGGCCCGTCCGGCTGCGGCAAGTCGACGCTCCTGCGCATGGTCGCCGGGCTCGAGGAGGTGACCTCGGGCTCGATCTGGATCGACGAGCGCGACGTCACCGACCTGCCGCCGCGTGCGCGCGACATCGCGATGGTCTTCCAGACCTACGCCCTCTATCCGCACATGACCGTGCGCGAGAACCTCGGCTACGGCCTGCGCGTGCGCAAGACGCCCAAGGCGGAGATCCGCGAGCGGGTCGAACGCGTCGCAGGCATGCTCGGGCTCGAGCGGCTGCTCGACCGCCGGCCGGCCGCGCTCTCCGGCGGTCAGCGGCAGCGCGTGGCGATGGGCCGCGCAATCGTGCGCGAGCCGAAGGCGTTCCTGATGGACGAGCCGCTCTCGAATCTCGACGCGAAGCTGCGGGTCAGCATGCGCGCCCAGCTCGCCGCCCTCCACGGCCGGCTCGGGACGACGACGATCTACGTCACGCACGACCAGATCGAGGCGATGACGCTCGGCCAGCGGGTGGCGGTGATGCGCGAGGGGCGGATCCAGCAGGTGGACACGCCGCAGACGCTCTACAGCCGGCCCGAGAACCTGTTCGTCGCGGCGTTCATCGGCTCCCCGGCGATGAACCTCGTCGAGGCGACGGTCGACGGCGGCGTGCTCGCGTTCGGCAGCTTCCGGATCCCGCTGCCCGCCGGCGCCGCGCCGGGCGTGGACCGCGTGATCGCGGGCCTGCGGCCGGAGGCGTTCCAGGACGCGGCGTTCGCCGATCCGTCCCTGCCGCGGATCGACGTCCGGGTGGAGGTCGTCGAGGAGCTCGGCGCGGACACGCACGTCGTCTTCACCGTGGACGCGCCGCGCGTGGACGTGAGCGAGGTGCGCGAGGCCGCCGGCGACGAGGACGCGCTGCTCGCGGTGGCGGGCGCGCTGTTCACCGCGCGGGTCGACCCGGAGACCTCGGCGCGGCCCGGTCGCGGGCTGACGCTCGCGGTCGACCCGTCGCGCCTGCACTACTTCGACCCGGACTCGGGTCTGCGGCTCGACGCTGGCGCTGTGCCCGCGGTCGCGGCGTCCGCGCACTAGTCTGGAGTCGTGCTGCGGGGGTCGGTAGCGGCGCTGGTCGTGGTCGCGGTCGCGGCGCTCGCCGCCTCGGCGGCGGGGTCGAGACACGCGGGTCCGTGGCCGTCCGGCGAGGTCGTCATGGGCACGCTCACGAAGCCGCCGACGGCGGCGTTCCTCGCGCGCGTGCGCGGCGGCGAGATGGGCGGCGTGCTGCTGCTCGGGCGCTGGCCGTCGGCCCGGGTCGTCGCACGGGCGACTGCGGCGCTGCAGCGGGCCGCCTGCGTTCGCGGCGAGCCGCTGCTCGTGGCGGTCGACCAGGAAGGCGGTGTCGTCCGCCGCTTCGCGTGGGCGGCGCCGTCGGTCGCGCCGGCCGAGATCGACGACCCCGTGGTCGCCCGTCAGCAGGCGGCGGCCGCGGCCGACGCGCTGCGGGCGGTCGGCGTCGACGTCGACTTCGCGCCGGTCGTCGACACGCCCGGCGGCGCGAGGAGCTTCCTCGGCAGCCGCGCGTTCTCGCGCTCGGCGGCGGCGAACGCGACGCTCGGGGCGGCGTTCGTGGACGGCCTGCAGTCGGCCGGCGCCGCCGCGACGGCGAAGCACTTCCCGGGCCTCGGCGAGGCCGGCGCGAACACCGACGACAAGGCCGTCGTCGTCCGGGCGGCGAAGTGGAAGCTGATGCGCGGCCTCGTCCCGTTCCGGAAGGCGGTCGACGCGGGCGTGAAGCTCGTCATGGTCGGGAGCGCCGCGTATCCCGCGCTCGACCCGTCCGGGCTCCCGGCCGTGTTCTCGAAGGCGATCGAGACCGACCTGCTGCGGGGCGAGCTCGGCTTCGACGGCGTCGCGGTGACGGACGCGCTCGACGCGCCGGCCGCCGCGCGCGTCCCCCACGCGGCGACGAAGGCGATCGCGGCCGGCGCCGACCTGCTCGTCTTCGGTAGCGAACGTGACGGCGAGCAGGCGTTCGCGACCCTCGCCGCCGACGCGAGGAAGTACCCGCGCCTGCGCGCCCGCCTCGCCGAGTCGGGGCAGCGGATCCGCGAGCTCAAGGACTGGCTCGCCGCGCAGGGCGGGCCGAGCTGCTCCGGCGCGTAGGGGCGGCCCGCCGGCGTCAACGGCCGCGGCCGGAGACGAACGCCCAGATCACGCGAACCGCGATCAGGACGCCGCCTGCGAGAAGTCCCCAGTGCATGCCTCCACCGTGCCCGCGACGGCCGGGGCTCCGGTAGTGGCCGCCGTCACGACTTCGGCGTGACGGTCGTCAGAGTCCGAGCCGCTCGAGGGTCGAGGCGTCGCGACGCCAGCGCGGCTTGACCTTGACCTTCAGCTCGAGGAAGACCTGCCCGCCGAGGACCGCCTCGACCTCCGGGCGCGCGCGGGTGCCGATCTCCTTGACGACGGAGCCGCCCTTGCCGACGACGATCTGCTTCTGCGACTCCGTCTCGACGAGGATCGTCGCCCGCACGACCTTGTCCTCGATCTCCTCGACCTCGACCGAGATCGCGTGCGGGACCTCGTCGCGCGTCAGCCAGAGCGCCTTCTCCCGGATCAGCTCGGCCACCTGCAGCCTCGGCGGCAGGTCGCTGCGCTGCTCCTGCGGGAAGTAGAGCGGCCCCTCGGGGAGCAGGCCGACGAGCTCGTCGCGCAGCGCCCCCACGCCGTCGCCGGTCTTCGCGCTCACCGGATGGAGCGCCTGGAAGTCGCCGACCCAGTCGGCGGCCGGATGGTCGGCCCGGAAGCGCTCGCCCGCCTTCTTCGCGCCGGGGCCGGCCGCGAGCCGTGCCGCGGCGTTCACCTGCTCCGCGATGTGGGCGGGCTTGAGCCGGTCGACCTTGTTCAGGGCGATCACGACCGGGACGCCGAGGCCGAACACGCGCGAGGCGATGAAGCGGTCGCCCGCGCCGATCCGCTCGCGGGCGGAGAGGACGAAGAGCACCGCGTCGACCTCCTCGAACGAGGCGTCGACCGTCTTCTGCATCCGCTCGGTCAGCGCGTCGAGCGGCTTCTGGAAGCCCGGCAGGTCGGCGAGGACGAGCTGGAAGTCCTCCCCGTTCGCGATCCCGAAGATCCGCCGCCGCGTCGTCTGCGGCTTGTCGGAGACGATCGCCACCTTGCCGCCGCAGAGCGCGTTCACGAGCGTCGACTTGCCGACGTTCGGGCGGCCGGCCACGGCCACGAATCCCGACTTCATGTCTCGGGGAGATCCCACGTGTCGGGCAGGAGCTCGCCCGGCGCGTACTCGGCGATCGAGCCGTCCTCGCGACGGAACGAGACGCGCTCGATCCGCCACTCGTGCAGCCACTGGCGGCAGCCGCCGCAGGGGGACGCGGTGATCCCGATCGCCTCGAAGTCGCCCGGGCGCAGGCCCTCGCTCGCCGCCTTCGAGATCGCGGTCCGCTCCGCGCAGACGCCGAGCGGGTAGGCGGCGTTCTCGACGTTGACGCCGTCGAAGATCCGCCCGTCGCGCGCGAGCAGGCTGGCGCCGACGAGGTAGCGCGAGTACGGGGCGTACGCGTTCGCGGCGGCGGCCTCGGCGCGCTCGACCAGCTCCCTGCCGTTCATGCGGAACCGCCGACGAGGAAGTGGCCGTTCGCGGTCGTCGCGAGCGCGAGCTCGAAGCCGAGCGGCCGCACGCGCGCGGCGAGCGCGTCGGGCTCCCAGCGGCGCTTGACGATCCGGAAGGCGCGGCCGTCGGAGGTCGTGCGCGTCTCCTCCTCGCCCGCCTGGTCGCTGCCGGTGTGCGCGCGGTCGCCGGCGCCGCTGTCGACCAGGAAGACGCGGCCGCCGGGCCGGAGCGCCGACCGCACGGTCGCCCAGAAGGCGTCGAAGCGCTCGTCGGGGACGTGCGAGAGCCAGAACGAGAAGAAGCAGACGTCGAAGCGCTCGTCGGGCTCCCATGCGAACAGGTCTGCGACGACGTGCTCCGCCTCGGGCGTGTTCAGGGCGAGCGGCTCCGGATTCGCGTCCACGGCGACGACCCGGTCGGCGAGCCGGACGAGCTTCCGCGTCCAGATTCCGGTGCCGGCCGCCAGCTCGAGCACGTCGCCGCCGGGGGCGAACGCCTCGAGCGCCGCCTCCGCCTCGGCGACGTCCGCGAACCAGCGCGCCTCCGCCTCCGGGTCGAGCGCGTAGCGGCCACGGCGCCACCACCAGTCCTCGTACTCGGGCGCGCGCGCCGCGTAGTAGCGCTTCTGCTCCTCGAGCCGGCTCGCGCTCACGACAGCACCTGGAACACGACGAGCGTGACGAGCGCGCCGAGCGCGCCGCCCCAGAAGACCTCGAGGGCGGAGTGCACGCCGGCCTCGACGCGGGTCTGGGCGACGAGGAGCGCCATGATGAAGGTGAGCGACGAGATCAGGAAGCGGTGGTCGTCGCCGATCACGTAGGTCGCGGCCATCCAGCCGGCGAACGCGAGCGCGGCATGCCCGGACGGGAGCCCGCCCCGGAGCGGCGTCCCGCGGCCCGTCCACGCCTTCGTCGCGATCACGACGAGGACGACGAGGACGAGCGCGACGAGCGTGATCTCGGCGGGCGCGTTCCGGACCTTGTCGAGGATCCGCGCCGTCTTGTCGGCGGCGGTGCCGGAGAAGACGAGGTAGCCGACGGCGATCGCGGTGATCGACGCGATCAGGACGGCGCCGGCGGCGATGTCCTTCGCGAGCTTCGCGTTCGGGTCGAACGAGGTCGTCGAGACGTCGATCGCGCCCTCGATCGCCGAGTTGACCATCTCCGCGACGAGCACGAACGCGATCGCCATCAGCAGCGCGATCAGCTCGATCCGGCTCACCCCGGCGACGACGGCGCCGGCGATGACGAGGATCGCGGCGAGGAAGTGGATGCGCAGGTTCCGCTGCGTGCGGAGGACGTGGATGATCCCCTCGAACGCGTAGTTGAAGCTGTCGAGCAGGGTCGGCGCGCGGCCGGGCGCGGGCGCGAGCGGGCGGCGGAGCGAGCGCGGCCGCTGCTCCTCGTCGTCGCGGCGCGGGCTCGAGACGGTCACGCGTGCACCGCCTCGCGGGCCTCCATCTCGGGGCCGTGGTCGTAGCCGACGAGGTGCAGGAGCGCGTGCACGAGCGGCGCCCGCCAGCGCTCGCCGACGACCGCGGGGCAGACGACGACGTCGCCGAGCTGGCGCGGGAGGCCGTCCGGGAGCGCGTCGAGCCCGTCGATCGGGAACGCGAGCGCGTCGGTCGCCTCGTCGACGCCGAGGTGCTCGCGCTTGAGCGCGCGGCTCTCCTCCTCGCCGACGAAGACGATCCCGAGCTCGCCGGAGTCGACGCCCTCGCCGGCGAGCACGCGGCGCGCGAGCTCGACGGCGCCGGCCTCGTCGACCTCGGCGCCCGAGCGGTTCTCGATCGAGACGTCGATCACCGCTGCCGCTGCGTCCCCGTCTGCTCGGCGTGGCGCTTGTACGCCTCGACGATCCGCTGCACGAGCTTGTGGCGCACGACGTCCTCGTGTCCGAACTCGACGAACGCGATCCCGTCCACCGAGGAGAGGATGTCGCGCACCTGGATCAGGCCGGACGCCTGCTCGCGCGGCAGGTCGATCTGGGTGACGTCGCCGGTGACGACCATCTTCGAGCCGAAGCCGAGCCGGGTCAGGAACATCTGCATCTGCTCGGGCGAGGTGTTCTGCGCCTCGTCGAGGATGACGAAGCTGTCGTTCAGGGTGCGGCCGCGCATGAACGCGAGCGGCGCGACCTCGATCGTGCCGCGCTCCATGAACGTGTTCAGCTTCTCCGGGTCCATCGTGTCGTAGAGCGCGTCGAAGAGCGGCCGCATGTACGGGTCGACCTTCGCGAGGACGTCGCCGGGGAGGAAGCCGAGCCGCTCGCCGGCCTCGACGGCGGGGCGGGTGAGGATGATCCGGCCGACCTGGCGCTCGGAGAGGGCGGCGACCGCAAGCGCGATCGCGAGGTACGTCTTGCCGGTGCCGGCGGGGCCGATGCCGAAGGTGACGGTGCACTCGCGGATCGCGTCGACGTAGCGCTTCTGCGTCACCGTCTTCGGCGTGATCCGCTTGCCGCGGTGCGACCAGACGACGTCCTCGAAGATCGTGCGGACGTCCTCGGCCTGGTCGATCGCGTTCAGGATCGTGTCGACGGTGCCGGCGCCGATCTCCTGGCCGCCCTCGACGAGCTCGACGAGCTCCTCGACGACGGCGCGCGCCTCCTCGACCTTGACGTCCTCGCCTTCGAGCGTCAGCCGGTTGCCGCGGAGGATGACGCGGCAGCCGAGCCGGTCGCGCAGCACCTCGAGCACGCCGTCGCCGATCCCGGCCAGCTCGACCGCGACCTCGTTGGGGACGTCCAGCACCGTCTGCACGGGCTCAGTGTAGGAGCACGGCTGCGGCCGTAGGCCTCTGCACGCAGTTGGCGCGCGCCGGACGATCCGCTAGCGTCCTCGGCTCCGGGTCGTTCTCCCCCGCCGGGTCGTATGAGACGTCACGTCCTCGTTCTCCTCGCCGTGCTCGTCGTGGCCGCGCTCGCCGCGGGCGCCGCGACTGCCGCGCCGTCGCCGGCGGTGCGGGCGCAGCTCGCCCGCAAGCGCGTGGTCGAGCACCGGATCGCGGTCATCGGCCGCAACCTCGAGCGGACGGTGCAGGAGTACGACGGCGCCCGCGACCGGCTGCGCCGCGTCGAGCGGAACCTGCGGCTGAACGAGTACGCGCTCCACGTCGCGCGCGCGAATCTGACGGCGTCGCGGCAGCGGCTGGCGGCGCGGCTCGTGTCGCTCTACGTCGACGGGCAGCCGAGCGCGCTCGACGTGCTCGCGGGCGCGAAGAGCCTGTCGGAGATGATCGACCGGATCGAGTCGGCGCAGGCGATCTCGCACCAGGACGCGCAGCTCGGCCGCGAGACGCTCGGGTTCGCGCAGTCGGTGACGCGGCGCGAGGCGCTGCTGCGCCGGCAGAAGCGGGCGCGGGCGGCGACGGTGGCCCGCCTCGCGGAGAAGCGGCGGACGATCGAGGCGGCGTACGCGTCGCAGCAGCGTCTTGCCCGCTCGATCGACGAGACGATCGCGTCGATCCAGGCGCGCGAGGCGGAGCAGGCGCGGCGGCTGGCGGCGGCGGAGCGGGCGCGGATCGCGCGCGAGGTGGCGGCGCGGCAGGCGGCGAACCAGCCGGATCCGGCCGCGGCGCTCGGACTCGTCTCGTCGCCGGCCTCTGTGCCGATCGCCGGCGGCGGCGCCGGGCATCCGGAGGCGGCGCAGATCGCGGCGCGCTACCTCGGCGTCCCGTACGTGTGGGGCGGCGCGAGCCCGGGCGGCTTCGACTGCTCGGGGCTCGTGATGTACGTGTACGCGCAGCTCGGGATCTCCCTGCCGCACTACACGGTGTCGCAGTGGAACGCGACGATCCCGATCTCGAGCTCGGAGCTGGCGCCGGGCGACCTCGTCTTCTTCGACGGGCTCGGGCACGTCGGCATCTACATCGGCAACGGCCAGTTCATCGACGCGCCGCACACGGGCTCGGTCGTCCGGGTGGACAGCATCGCCGGCTTCGGCGGCTTCGACGGCGCCCGGCGCGTGCCCTAGCCGTCCTACCTCCGGACGCGGACGGTGACCGGGTCGGAGACGTTGCCGGCCTCGTCGACGGCGCGCACCTGGACGGCGCGGCCGCGCACCTTCGCGAGCGGCAGCTTCAGGGCGGTGCCGGTCGTGAGCCGCTGCATGACGCCCGGGACGACGAGCCGGTAGCCGCGGAGGCCGATCGGGTCGGCGACCCTGCTCCACGCGAAGACGACCTGCTTCCCCTTCTTCGTGGCGCGCAGCCGGGTCGGCGCGGCGGGCGCGACGGTGTCCTGGAGGAGCGTGCCGTTCGCGTCGACGATCCCGTAGCCGACCTTGAAGCGGAGCGTCGCCGGGACGCCGAGGAGGCCGGTGTCGTCGACGGTGCGGATCGTCCAGCCGAGCGTGTCGCCGACGTTGCCGGCGGTGGAGAGGCTCGTCTCGGCGTCGTCGCGGACGAGGGCGCCGGTCAGGTCGTAGATGCGGAAGGTGTAGCCGGCGGGCGCGGCGCCCCAGGAGACGCTGACGCTGCCGGCGCAGCAGCTGGTCGCGGTCAGGGCCGAGATCGTGGGCGGCGCCGGCCGCGGGTCGTCGAAGCGCCAGAGGAGGAGCGAGTCGCGGACGTCCGTCCAGTCGCCGGCGTGCTCGTAGTAGTCGTCGTGGCCGACGTCGAGCTTCATCCCGGCGAGCGTCTCCGAGCCGTCGAGGACGGCCTTCATCAGGTCGGCGCTCGAGTCGCAGACGTGGCCCTGGTTGCAGAAGTTCGGCGCGTCCGGGGAGACGGCGCCGAGTCCGTGCACCATCTCGTGGACGGCGACGATCGGCCGGACGACGTCGTCGGTGGCGAGGTCGCACGCCCGCAGGTAGACGATCACGTAGGCGAACGAGACGCGGTCCTCGGCTCCCTGCCCGCACAGGGTCTGGTCGCTGCGCGCGCCGTCGTAGTAGACGAGGTAGCCCTTGTCCGGGCTGTCGAACCCGGCGTCGCGGGCGGCGGCGGCGATCGCGTCGTAGTCGTAGGAGGCGGCGGCGTCCGGGAGGCGGAGGAAGGAGATGTCGACGCGGCCGGCGTCGCTTCCGCAGCCGGGCGTGGAGAGCAGGTCGAAGCGGAGCGTCCTCGTCTGGTCCTGGGAGCGCCACCAGTCGGTGACCGCCTGGACGTCGCCGGCGATGCGCGGCGCGGTCGCGGCGAAGGCGTCCTGGCCGTCGCTCGGGGTCGCGTAGAGGACGTGCCACGAGAAGGCGCTGACGGCGTCGGGCTGGTCGGCGGTCGGCTCGCCGCTGCCGCACCAGGGCGGGGCGAGGACGGCGGCGTGGGCGTCGTGCGCGTGCGCGAGCCCCGCGGACGCGACCGCGAGCAGCGCGAGCAGCAGCAGGAGCGGTCGCCGCAGGGACATGCCCCGCACGCTAGCCCGCTCGGGCGGGTTACGCGAGCTTCTCGCGGACGATCTGGCTGACCTGCGAGCCGTCGGCGCGGCCGGCGATCTGCGGCATCACGTCGGCCATCACGCGTCCGAGGTCGGCCATGCTCGTCGCCCCCACCTCGGCGATCACGTCGTCGACGATCTCCTCGATCTCGTCCTCGGAGAGCGGCTCCGGCATGAACTCCTCGAGGATCTCGAGCTCGGCCTCCTCGGCCTCGGCCTGCTCCTCGCGGCCGCCGGCGCGGAACGCCTCCGCCGCCTCGACGCGCTTCTTGCGCTCGCGCTGGAGCACCTGGAGCTCCTCCTCCTCGGAGAGCGGGCGCTGCAGCTCCTTCTCGGAGTTCTTGAGCGCGTTGAGGATCAGGCGGAGGGCGTCGCGGCGCTCGCCGTCGCGCGCGCGCATCGCGTCCTTCAGCTCGTCCTCGATCTCTCCTATCAGGGTCATCACGCCATTCTCCCGATCGCGCCGCCTCCGAGCACGTGCCAGTGCAGGTGGAAGATCGTCTGGCCGGCTCCGCTGCCGGCGTTGACGACGACACGGTAGTCGGTCAGGCCCTCCCGTGCAGCGACTTCGGCGACGAACTCGAGCATCCGCTTCGCCTCGTCGGCCGGGAACTCGGCGATCCGGTGGAACGAGTCGATGTGCCGCTCGGGGAGCACGAGCAGGTGCGTCTCGGCCTGCGGGTCGATGTCGCGGATGGCGACGAAGCCGTCGGTCGCGGCGACGTGGTCGCCGTCGCGGACGAGTGTGCAGAAGAGGCAGTCGTCGGCGTTCATGCGGCGAGCACTCCTTCCTCGGTGACGGCCGCGCCGCGGACGCGGACGAGCTCGCCGACGGGCGCGGCGTCGGGGACGAGCCAGGGCGAGTAGTCGTCGCCGTAGCCTCGGCCGGGGCGATCGACGAGGACGAGGTCGTCGGCGCCGACCTTCGTCCGCCAGCGGGCAAGGCACGCGTCGTGGCTGAGCGCGCGGAGGCGGGCGCCGCGCTCCTTCTTGACCTGCGGCGGGACGGCGTCCTCGCCGGCGGTGACGGTGCCGGGGCGCGGCGAGTACGGGAAGACGTGGATCTTCGTCAGCCCGGCTGCGCGGGCGGTCGCGAGCGTGTTCGCGAAGGCGGCCACGTCCTCGGTCGGGAAGCCGACGATGACGTCGGAGGTGAGGTTGAACTCCTCCTGGAGCGGCGCGAGCCGGCGGAGGTAGGCGGCGACGGTGTAGCGGCGGCCCATCGCGCGGAGGACGCCGTCGTCGCCGGACTGGAGCGGGACGTGCAGGTGGCGGCTGAGCGACGGCGTCTCGCGGAGCGCGGCGACGAGCGCGTCCGAGACGTGGTTGATCTCGATCGAGGAGAGGCGCAGCCGCTCGAGCCCGGGCGTCGCGCCGGCCTCGCGGACGAGCCGCGGCAGGTCGTAGCCGGCGGCGCGGTCGCGGTAGCAGCCGAGGTTGATCCCGGTGAGGACGACCTCGCGGTGGCCCTGCTCGACGCGGCGGTGGATCTCGCCGAGGACGGCGTCCGCGGCGCGGCTCCGCGAGGAGCCGCGGACGAGCGGGATGACGCAGAAGTTGCACGAGAACGAGCAGCCGTCCTGCACCTTGACGAAGGCGCGGACGCGGTCGAGGCGCGCGTCCGCCTGGACGCAGCCGATCGCGCCGACGTCGCCGGCGACGAACGCCGGCGTCTCCTCGCTGCGCCGCGCGACGACGACGACGTTCTCCGGCAGCCCCGCGAACGCGTCGGCGCGGAGGTTGGCGCCGCAGCCGGTCACGTAGACGCGACGGTGCGTGCGCGCGGCGCGCGCGGCCTCCTTGCGCGACTTCGCGACCGCTTCGTGGGTGACGCAGCAGGTGTTCACGACCGCGACGTCGGCGTCGCCCGCACGCTCGGCGTGGCCGTCGGCGAGCAGCCGCTCGCGCACCTCGTGGGCGTCGACGTGGGAGACCTTGCAGCCGAGGAAACGAACGGAGAACGTCGCCATCGGCCGCGAATCGTAAGCGCTCCCGCCCCGCCCGGAGCGCTGGTCGAGCCTCCTCCGGGCCCGTCTTCCGGGGTCGCGTCTCGGGCGGACGTGTCCCCGCACCCCCACCCAAAGGGCGGGGTCGCGATCCCTCCGCCCTCGGAACCGACGATATCGGTGAACCCGTCGCGGGGAGGTCGCGGCTTCGTCGCGGGAGCGTCGCGACTCGTCCACCGACCGCCGCGCGATGTCCTGGCCGGCGCGGCGGCGCGGTCACTCCCGTTCGAGCAGGTCCGCCGCCCAGCCGTCCGCCGCGTGCCGGTCGACGTGACGCCAGCCCGGCGCCTCCGGTCGGTCGCGGTCGAGGTAGCCCGAGACGATCGCGCGCCGCACGGGCAGCCGCGGCAGGAGCGTCTCGACGACGTCGAGGGCGACGTTCGCGAGCGCGAGCTCGGCGTCCGGCAGCGGCTCACGGAGCGCGTCCACGAGCCGCGCGTCGATCACGACGTCGTTCACGGTCGCGTTCGCCCTCGTCGACTCCACCGCCGCCTCGTCGACGTCCACCCCGACGACAGGGGCGAAGCCGAGCTTCGCGGCGGCGATCGAAAGCACGCCCGAGCCGCAGCCGACGTCGAGGATGCTCGTCGGCTCCTCCGCCTGCAGGAGCTCGAGCGTCAGCCTCGTCGTCGGGTGCGCGCCCGTGCCGAAGGCGCGGCCCGGGTCGATCACGACCGGGAGCGCCCCGGCCGCGGGCTCCTCCCAGGGCGGGCCGACCCAGCAGCGTCCGACGACGATCCCGTGGTGGAATTCGCGCCAGGCGTCCTCCCAGCCCTCCGCGACCTCGTCGGCCTCGACGACGTCGAACCCGGTCGGCGGCTGGTCGGCATAGACCGCGAACGCGCCGTCGAGCTCCTCGACGCCGCCCGGGAAGATGTGGAGGAGGAGCGCCAGCTCCGCCTCGCCGCCGACGATCACGTAGCGCTTCAGCGGAACGCGCTCTTGAGCTTGTCGAAGAGGCCGCCGTCGCCCTTCGCGTAGGTGCGCTCGTCGGCGCCCGCCTCGAACTGCTCGAGCAGCCGCCGCTGCTCGTCCGAGAGACGCGTCGGGACGAGCACGTTCACGAGCACGCGCTGGTGGCCGCGGCCGAAGCCCTGCAGGACGGGCATCCCGCGGCCCTCGAGGACGACGATCTGGCCGGGCTGGGTCCCGGGCGGCAGGTCGAGCGTCTCGTCGCCGTCGAGCGTCGGGATGGTGAGGCTGACGCCGAGCGCCGCCTGGACGATCGTGACGTCGACCGTCGTGTAGATGTCGTCGCCCTCGCGGACGAAGCGTACGTCGGGCCGGACGCGGACGAGCACGTAGGCGTCGCCGGCGCGGCCGCCGAGCACGCCGGCGTGGCCGGCGCCGGTGAGCCGGATCCGCTGGCCGTCGTGGATCCCCGGCGGGATCTCGACCGAGAGCGTCTGCTCCTCGACGACGCGGCCAGCGCCGCGGCACTCGGTGCAGGGCGTGACGATCCGGCGGCCGCTGCCTGCGCACTCCGGGCAGGTCTGGGTGCGGACGAACTCGCCGAAGACGCTGCGGGTCACGTGCTGGAGCCGGCCGATCCCGCCGCAGGTCGGGCACGACGTGACCTCGGTCCCGGGCTCGGCGCCGTCGCCGCCGCAGCGGGAGCAGGCGACCGCGACCTCGAAGGAGACGTCGCGCGTCGTGCCGTGCGCGGCGTCGACGAGCTCGACCTCGACGGTCGCCGCGAGGTCGGCGCCGCGCGTGCGGCCGCCGCGGCCGCCGCCCATCAGGATGTCGTCGCCGAAGAACGCGGAGAAGAGGTCGGAGAGGCTGCCGAAGTCGAAGTGGCCCGGCTGGAAGCCGCCGCTGCGCAGACCGGCGTGGCCGTAGCGGTCGTAGAGCTCGCGCGTCTCGGTCTTCGAGAGCACCTCGTACGCCTCGACGACCTCGCGGAAGCGGTCCTGGGCGTCCGGCGCGTCGGAGACGTCCGGGTGCAGCTCGCGGGCGAGGCGGCGGAACGCCTTCTTGATCTCGGCTTCGCTCGCGTCGCGGCCGACGCCGAGCAGCTCGTAGTAGTCGCGGTCGGTCGTCGCCATCCAGCCAGAGGGTAGAGACTCGGGGCGCTACCGCTCGTCGTAGATCGACTCGACGAAGCGGGACAGCTCGAGGGCCGCCGCCCGGACGGCGCCGACCGCCTTCTCGTAGTCCATCCGCACCGGGCCGACGAGGCTGACCGCGCCGAGGGCTCGGTGGACGACGCCGTAGCAGGCGCCGACCAGCGCGATCTCGTGCAGCGCGGGATGGTCGAGCTCGTGCCCGACCCGGACGAACGGCCGCCGCATCTCGCTCGGCTCGCCGATCACCTCGAGCAGCGCCGCACGCTTCTCGACGAGCTCGAACAGGCTCCGGTACGCCTCCATCTCCTCGGCGCGCACCTCGCCGAGCAGGTCGGCGGCGCCGCCGACGTAGAGCCGCTGCTCCGCGGAGACGAGCTCCGTGAACGCCGGCAGGAGCGCGGCGAGGAACGCGCGCTCGCGCAAGGACAGCCCTGCGTCCTCGAAGCGCCGGCGCAGCAGGCCTGTGCCGAGCTGGAGCCCGGACACCGTCTCGTTCAGGTAGTCGCCCGCCCACTGCGCGAGGCCGGGATCGACCGGGCTCTCGAAGTGGAAGAGCCGCTTCGAGACTCCGCCTGCCGAGGTGATGACGACGACCATCACGAGCTCCGGCTGGAGGAGGAGCACCTCGACGTGGCGGACGTGCGTCGCCTCGAGCGGCGGCGCCGACACGAGCGCGAGCAGCCGCGTCACCTGGGAGAGCATCTCGGTCGTCGCTTGGAGCGCGGACTCCACCTCGGTGCTCGTCGTCGTCAGGTCGAGCGGGAACGCGGGCGGATGCGGCTCGAGCCGGCCGAGCAGCTCGTCGGCGTAGTAGCGGTAGCCGGCCTCGGTCGGCACGCGTCCGGCGGACGTGTGCGGGTGCGTCAGCAGACCGAGCGCCTCGAGCTCCGCGAGCTCGGCGCGGACCGTCGACGGCGACACGGAGAGCCCCGACCGCTCGACGAGCGTCTTCGAGCCGACGGGCATGCCCGTCGCGACGTACTCCTCGACGACGCGGCGCAGGATGTCGCGCTGGCGCGAGCTGAGCTGGATCTCGACCGGCATTTGCAGGGGATTTTAGCCGCGGTGACGGCCGTCCACGCAGCGCCGGCCCTCCAGGCTCAGGCGAGGAGCTCGGCGGTGACGCCACCGCCGAGGAAGCGGCCCCGCTCGGTCAGCGTGAGCGCGCCGTCGCGCCGCTCCGCGAGCCCGAGTCCCTCCACCCGAGCCAGCCCGGCAGGGTCGAGGGCGGCTTCGAGGCCCTCGACGGCAAGCGGCTCGTCCAACCGGAGGCCGAGCATGACCCGCTCGCGCGCCCGCGTCTCGGCGTCGAGCGGCTCGAGTTCGCGCTCGGGCGTGCGCCGGACGGCGAGCGCCTCCAGGTAGCGCCCGAGCCGCGGCGTGTTCCGCCAGCGCCTGCCCTCGATTGTCGTGACCGCGCCGATCCCCAGTCCCAGGTAGTCCCGGCCGAGCCAGTACGCGAGGTTGTGCCGCGCGCGCAGGTCCCGCCCCCGCGCGTCGTCGACGCGACAGAAGTTCGCCGTCTCGTACCAGCGGTAGCCGGCGCCGGTCAGC
>DASSNM010000079.1:0-42392 GCA_035688025.1 Gaiellaceae bacterium
GCTACTGGAACCTGGAGACGCTCTGGTTCTTCCTGATCGTCGTCCTCTGGATCGGCTACTTCGTCCTCGAGGGGTTCGACTTCGGCGTCGGCACGCTCCTGCCGTTCGTCGGCCGCGACGTCGAGGAGCGGGGCACGCTGATCCGGACGATCGGCCCGGTCTGGGACGGGAACGAGGTCTGGCTGCTCGTCGCCGGCGGCGCCACCTTCGCGGCGTTCCCGGGCTGGTACGCGAACCTCTTCTCCGGCTTCTACCTCGCGCTCTTCCTGATCCTCGTCGCGCTGATCGTGCGCGGGATCGCGATCGAGTACCGCAACAAGCGGCCCGACGCGGCGTGGCGGCGGCGCTGGGACTCGATCCTCGCCGTCTCGAGCGGACTGGCGGCGCTGCTCTGGGGCGTCGGGGTCAGCGACTTCGTCGGCGGCGTGCCGACGAACGCACGCGGCGACGTGACGGCGAACCTGCTCGACCTGCTGCACCCGTACGCGCTCTTCGGCGGCGTGACGACGCTCGCCCTCTTCTCGTTCCACGGCGCGCTCTTCCTCGCCCTGCGCACGACCGGCGAGCTCGAGGCGCGCGCCAAGGCGGCGGCGCTGCGGATCGGCCTGCCCGCCGCCGCGCTCACGGTCGGCTACCTGATCTGGACGTACGCGAACGCGCGCTCGAACGGGAAGGGCCTCGTGCCGGGCGTGATCCCGGTCGCCGCGCTCCTGCTGCCCTTCGCGGCCGGCGCGCTGCTGCGCTCGGAGCATCTCGGCTGGGCGTTCGCCGCGACCGCCGCCTCGATCGCCCTGATCGTGCTGACGCTCTTCCTCAACCTGTATCCGCGCGTGCTCGTCTCGAGCACCGACACGGCGTGGAGCCCGACGATCTGGACGACGAGCTCGTCGCACTACACGCTGACGGTGATGTCGATCGTGGCGCTCGTCTTCACGCCGGTCGTCCTCCTCTACCAGGCGTGGACGTACTGGGTGTTCCGCGCGCGGCTCGGCGACGCCCGGGCGGCGGAGGTCCGGACGCCCGCCGACGTGCTCGGCCGGACGCCGCTCGGGCAGGGCTAGGCGGCCGGTGCGCGCGCTCGACCCGCGGCTCCTCCGCGAGGCGCCGCCCGCTCGGCGCTTCCTCTGGATCTGCGCCGCGCTCGCCGCGGCGACCGCGGTCGCGATCGTCGCGCAGGCGGCGCTCCTCGCCCACGTCGTCGCGGGCGCGTTCCTCGGGCACCGCGCGCTCGGCTCGCTCTGGACGCCGCTCTGCGCCCTGGCCGGCGTGTCTGTCGCACGCGGCGCGCTCGGCTGGGCGTTCGAGACCGGCGGCTCGCTCGCGGCGGCGGGCACGGTCGCGGCGCTGCGGCGGAAGCTGCTCGCGCACCTGGTGGCGGCACGGCCGGGCGGGCTCGGCGAGCTGCGCGCGGGCGAGGTCGCGGCGGCGGTCGTCGACGGCGGCGAGGCGCTCGAGCCGTACTTCGCGAAGTTCCTGCCGCAGCTCGTGCTCGGCGCGGTGGTGCCGCCGGTGCTGCTCGCCTGGGTCGGCTGGCACGACCTGACGTCGCTCGCCGTCCTCGCGGTCGCGCTGCCGACGATCCCGCTCTTCGGGATCCTGATCGGCCGGAGCACCGAGCACGCGACCGAGAAGCGGCGTCGGACGCTCGCGCTCCTCTCCGCCCACTTCCTCGACGTCGTGCGCGGCCTGCCGACCCTGCGCGCGTACCGGCGCGGCGCGGCGCAGGCGGAGGAGATCGCGCGGCGGACGGACGAGTTCCGGCGCGAGACGATGGCGACGCTGCGGATCGCGTTCCTGTCCGCGTTCGTGCTCGAGCTCGCGGCGTCGCTCGGGACGGCGCTCGTCGCGGTCGAGATCGGGATCCGGCTCGCCGACGGGCGGATGGCGCTCGAGCCGGCGCTCGCGATCCTCGTGCTCGCGCCGGAGCTGTTCCTGCCCTGGCGGAACGGGGCGGTGCAGTTCCACGCGAGCGCGGACGGGCTCGCGGCGGCGCGGCGGCTGTTCGAGCTCGCCGATCTCGAGCCCGCTGTCGCGGCGACGGCTACGGGCGCCGCACCGGACCCGGCCCTCGCCCCGCTGCGGCTCGAGGGCGTGTCGGCGTCCTATCCGGGACGCGGGCGCGTGCTCGAGGGCGTGTCGCTCGAGCTCGCGCCGGGCGAGCGCGTGGCCGTCTTCGGGCCGAGCGGGGCCGGCAAGTCGACGCTCCTCTCGCTCCTGCTCCGCTTCCGCGACCCGGACGCGGGCCGGATCCTCGTCGGGGGCGACGACGTGCTCGCGGTCGACCCGGACGCGTGGCGGCGGCGGCTCGCCTGGGTGCCGCAGCGGCCGACGCTCGCGGGGATGGTGCTCGACGTCGACCCGCGCACGCTCTCGCCGGGCGAGGCGCGGCGCGTCGCGCTGCGGCGGGCGCTCGACCGCGACGCGCCGCTGCTCCTCCTCGACGAGCCGACCGCGCACCTCGACGCGGCGACGGCCGCGAACGTCCTCGCCGAGCTCGCGGCGCTGCCGCGGACGGCGTCGCTGCTGGTCGCAACGCACGACGAGGCGGTGCTCGCGGTCGTCGACCGGGCGCTCGAGCTGCGCGACGGCCGGCTGCGCGACCTGGGCCGGAGGGCCGCCTGAGCCATGTCCGCTGCGGCCATGTCCCGGTGTCAGACACACAAACGAAAGCGTCACGACTTCGCGACGGGCCGATCCGGCGGCGGACGAAGGCTCGCTCGCCGACCGCATCGGCACCTGCCCGCTTCGGACATGGCCCGGTGTCTGACACCGGGGTGGGGCAGGCCATGAGCCCGCTCGCGCGCGTCCTGCGTCTGGCGGCGCCGCTGCGGCCCCGGTTCGCGGTCGCGATCCTGCTCGGCGCGCTCGCGCTCGGGGCAGGCGTCGCGCTCATGTCGTCGTCCGGCTACCTGATCTCGCACGCCGCGCTGCGGCCGGAGATCCTCTCGCTCTCCGTCGTGATCGCGGCCGTCCGCTTCTTCGCGCTCGCCCGCGCCGTGCTGCGCTACCTCGAGCGGCTCGTCGCCCACGACGCCGCCTTCCGCTTCCTCGCCCACGCACGCGTCGACTTCTTCCGGCGCCTCGAGCCGCTCGTCCCCGGCGGCCTGACCGCCTCCCGCCCCGGAGAGCTGTTGAGCGGCTTCGTCGCCGACGTCGACGCGCTCCAGCACCTGCTCGTGCGCGTCGTCGGCCCGCCGCTCGCCGCGCTCGCCGTCGGCGCCGCGGCGACGCTGACCGCGGCCGTGCTCGTCCCCGAGGCCGGGCTCGCGCTCGGGATCTCGCTCGTCGCGGGCGCGATCGTCGTGCCGCTGCTCGCCGCCTCGATCGCGCGCACGGCGGGCCGTCGCCGCCCGCGCGAGCGCGCCGAGCTCGCGGGCGCCACGGTCGAGCTGCTCGCCGGTCTGCCCGAGCTGGTCGCCTACGGCGCCGCCGCCGGGCGGCTCGCGGAGCTCGACGCCGCCGACCGGAGGCTACGCCGCTCGACCGTCCGCGAGGCGCTCGCCGGCGGCGCCGGCGACGGGCTCGCGACGGCGCTGACGGGAGTCGCGGCGGCGGCGGTGCTCGCGGCGGCGATCCCGGCCGTGAGCGCGGGCCGGCTCGACGGCGTCCACCTCGGCCTGCTCGCCCTCCTGGCGCTCGCGAGCTTCGAGGGCGTGCGCACCCTGCCGCTCGCCGCACAGCACCTCGCCGGCACCGAGGCGGCGGCCGAGCGACTGTTCGCGCTCGCCGACACGGAGCCGCCCGTCCGCGACCCGCGGCGCCCGCGACGACTCGAGCCGGGAGCCGTCCTGCGACTCGAGGACGCGCGGCTGCGCTTCGGCGACGGCCCGTGGCTGCTCGACGGCGCGTCGCTCGAGCTCCGGCCCGGACGCCGCGTCGCGCTCGTCGGCGCGAGCGGCGCCGGCAAGACGACGCTCGCGCACGTCCTCGTCCGCTTCCGGGAGCTCGAAGGCGGGCGCGCGACGCTCGACGGCCACGACCTGCGGGAGTACGCGCAGGACGACGTCCGCCGCGTCGTCGCGCTCTGCGGCCAGGACGCGCACCTGTTCGCGACCACGATCCGGGAGAACGTCCGGCTCGCGCGCCCCGGCGCGACCGACGCGGAGATCGCCGCCGCGCTCCGGCGCGCCGGCGCAGGCCCCTGGCTCGACTCGCTGCCGGACGGCCTCGACACGTTCGTCGGCGACGAGGGCGGCCTCGTCTCCGGCGGGCAGCGGCAGCGGATCGCGCTCGCCCGCGCGCTGCTGTCCGGCGCGCGGCTGCTGATCCTCGACGAGCCGACCGCCCACCTCGACGAGCCGACCGCCGCAGCGGTCCTGGACGACCTGCTCGGGGCCGCGGACGACGTCGGCGTCCTCCTGATCACCCATTCGCCGCTGCGGCTCGAGCGCTTCGACGCGGTCCTGCGCCTCGAGGCGGGCCGGCTCGCGCCCGCCGCCTAGCGGACGGCCGCGGGCACGTGCAGGTCGAACTCGTCGCGGTGCGCCTCGACCCATTCCGCGTCGTCGCGGTCGTAGTCGAAGCGGGCGAGCAGCTCGTCGTCGACCTCGGCGTGCGCCAGCGGCCCGAAGCAGCCGATGACGATCCCTTCGCGCAGCTCCACCGCCCAGACGTGGCCCGTGTCGCGCTCGCGCCAGAACTCGTGCGTCCTCATCGCGATCCCTCCTCGGTCGTCGCCGCCGGGTCTAGGCGCGGCGCGGCGGGCGCCCATCCGGGATTCCCGCGATCTCGCGGCGGCGTAGGCTTGCGCCCGTGTACGAGACGATCCTCTACCGGGTCGAGGCGCCGCTCGCGACGATCACGCTCAACCGGCCGGAGGCGCTGAACACGATCGTCCCGCCGATGCCCGACGAGCTCGAGGCGGCCGTCGACGAGGCGGTCGCGGACGAGTCGGTGAAGGCGATCGTCCTGCGCGGCGCCGGCCGCGCGTTCTGCGCCGGCTTCGACTTCGGCGGCGGCTTCCACCACTGGGACGAGCGGATCTCGACCGACGGCGCCTGGGATCCGGGCAAGGACTTCGCGTTCGCCACCTCGCCGACGCACGGCCCGGTGCCGAAGTTCATGAGCCTCTGGCGCGCGCCGAAGCCGGTCGTCGCGCAGGTGCACGGCTGGTGCGTCGGCGGCGGCAGCGACCTCGCGCTCTGCGCCGACCTCGTCGTCGTGAGCGAGGACGCGCGCATCGGCACGCCGTACTCGCGTCTCTGGGGCGCGTACCTGACCGGCATGTGGCTCTACCGGCTCGGCCTCACCCGTGCGAAGGAGTACGCGCTGACCGGCAAGCCGCTGACCGGCGTCGAGGCGGCCGAGGTCGGGCTCGTCAACCGCGCCGTCCCCTTCGAGCGGCTCGAGCAGGAGGTGTGCGAGACGGCGCTCCGGCTCGCCGAGATCCCGTCCTCGCAGCTCGCGGCGATGAAGCTCGTCGTCAACCAGGCGTACGAGAACATGGGCCTCGGCACGACGCAGCTGCTCGGCCCGATCCTCGACGGGCTGATGCGGAACACGCCCGACGCGCGCCGTTTCGTCGAGCTCGCCGAGCGCGAGGGCGTGCGCGAGGCGGTGGCACGGCGCGACGACCCGTTCGGCGACTACAGCCGAGGCGACCGCCCCGACCCCTCGCACGTGGTGGAGCCGTGAGGGCCGCGGCCGCGCTCGCGCTCGGCCTCGCGGTGCTCGCGGCGGCGGGCTGCGGCGGCGGCGGCCGCGCGTGCCTCCAGGGCGCGACCACGAGCGCCTCCGGCGCCGAGCGCGACGTCACGGGCACGACCTACCTGACCGCCGTGGACGTCTCGACGCCCGACTGCGCCGACCGGGTCGAGTTCCGCTTCGAGCACACCGTTCCCGCCTGGCGCGCCGAGTACCGCCCGGCGGCGAAGGCGCAGACCGAGGACGCCTCCGGGCGCCACGTCGCGGTCGCCGGTCCCGGCTACCTCGTCATCCGCCTCTCCCCCGCGGCGACCGCGCGCAGCGACGGCTCGACGCTGACCCGGACGTACTCCGGCCCGCGGCGGATTCCGGCCGCCGGCGCGCGCCACGTGCACGAGGTCGTGAAGACCGGCGACTTCGAGGCAGTCGTCACCTGGGTGATCGGCCTCGACGGGAAGCGGCCGTACACCGCCTCCGTCGACGGCTCGTCGCTCGTCGTCCGGATCGGCTGACCTACCGGATTTCGGCCGGACGCGGTACGGTCCACGGGATGTCCGGTCGCGAAGACGAGCGCGACGACACCGGGTTCGGCGGCGCGTACGACGACTGGTTCGACGAGCCCGAGCCCCCGTCCGAGCGGCGCCGGCGGGGACAGCGTCGTGCGGCCGCGGAGGCCGACGAGGACCGCTGGGTCGTCCCGGACGAGCAGCCGCGGCGTCCGGCTCGCCGCGGGCCGCGCGAGCCGCTCGTGATCGCGGGCCGCGAGGTGACCCAGCTCCAGGCGTTCCTCGTCGGCGGCTCGGCGCTCGTGATCCTGCTCGCGATCCTCGCGGCGGCGGGCGTCTTCAGCGGCGGCTCGAAGCCGGTCGCACAGCCGACGACGGTCTCCACGCCGAAGCCGCCGCCCACGACGACGCAGACCACGCAGACGACCACGACCTCGTCGACCGCGAGCGTCACCCCGCCCTCGACGCCGCTCAAGCCGGGAGACTCGGGCTCGCAGGTGACGCTGCTGCAGAAGGCGCTCGAGGCGCTCGGCTTCGCGACCGGGAAGCCGGACGGCACCTACGGGCCGAGCACGACGAACGCGGTCAAGCAGTTCCAGAACTCGAAGGAGCTGACCGCCGACGGCATCGCCGGCAGCGCGACGATCGCCGCCCTGCGGCAGGCTCTCGCGGGCGAGAGCGGCGGCGGCGGGACGACGAGCGCGCAGGCGCCGACGACGACGCTCAAGCCCGGCGACTCCGGGACGCAGGTGACGCTGCTGCAGCAGGCGCTCGCCGCGCTCGGGTACTCGCCCGGCACTGCCGACGGCACCTACGGCTCCGGCACGAAGCAGGCCGTGAGCGCGTTCCAGCAGGCGCAGGGGCTGGCCGCGGACGGCGTCGTCGGGCCGCAGACGCTCGCGGCGTTGCAGCAAGCGCTCGCGACGACCGGCTGACGTGCGGCTCCTCGCGACGACCGTGCTCGCGGCGTGCGCCGCCGCCGCGCTCCTCGCCGCGTCCGCCGCGCCGAACGCGGGCGCGCGGCCCGTCGCGCTGAAGCCGACCGCGGCGCTGAAGCGCGACCTCGCCCACGCGTGGGCGCTTCGCCACCGCGCGAAGCTGCGCACCGTGCAGGGCCCGCGCGGCCTGACCGCGGCCGCCCGCCTCGGCGCCGCGACCTATGCCGTCGCCACGTTCGCGGTCGCGCACGGCCACCCGCGGGCGGAGCTCTTCGTCCGCGCCCGCCCGAAGGCCCGGTGGCGCGACCGAGGACCGGCGTGCGGCCGGCTGCCGAAGCGGCTCCACGCGCTGCTCGCGCCCGCCGCGGCGTGCCCGGCCGGAACCGGGAGCGGCGCCCCGGCGGCGTCGTCCCCGCCCGCACAGGACGCCGGGAGCGGCGCCGCCTCGGGCGGCGGCGGCTCGTCCTCCTCGGGCTCGGGCGCCGCGGGCTCGGGCGGCGCGACGGGAGGCGGCAGCGGAGGCGCCGGCGGGTCGAGCGGCGGCGACCCGGGCGGGGGCGGCGCGACCGGCGGGTCGAGCGGCGGCTCGGGCTCGACCGCGAGCGGCCCGGCGAAGCCGAACCTGACCGTCCGCTCGATCGACCTCGACGGCGCGTGCAAGCGCGTCACCGTCCAGATCGCGAACACCGGCGACGCCGACGCGGACGCGTCGACCACCTGGATCGTCGCCGTCCAGCACGGCGCCGAGGTCGGGACGCGCCGCGCGCCGACTCCGGCGATCGCGGCGGGCGCCACGGCGAGCGTCGGCGCGGCGCTCCTCCGCTCGAACGGCTGCGCCGACCTGGCCGTCGCGGTGACCGTGGACGTCGACGGCGCTGTCGCCGAGTCGAACGAGCGCGACAACCACGCGACGAAGGGCTGATCGCTCGTACGATGCGGCCGTGGGGTCGGAGCACACGTTCGACGACGTGCTGGCCGCGAACGCGCGCTATGCGGACGGCTTCAGGCTCGCCGGCCTGAGCGGCCGCGCCGGCCGCGGGCTCGCGGTCGTCACCTGCATCGACTCGCGCATCGAGCCGTTGCAGATGCTCGGCCTGGAGCCGGGCGACGCGAAGATCCTGCGCAACCCGGGCGGCCGCGTCACCGACGACGCCTTCGCGACGCTCGTCCTGACGCGACACCTGCTCGGGGTGGAGCGGATCATGGTCGTGGCGCACACGAACTGCCGGATGACCGCCGCGGACGCCGAGGAGCTGCACGCCGCGATCGAGGCGGCCGGCGGCCCGGACACGCGCGAGCTCGGCTTCCTCGTCTCGCCCGACCCGGCCGCCGCGGTGCGCGAGGACGTCGAGCGGCTGCTGGCCTCGCCGCTGCTCGACGGCGTCGAGGCGGGAGGCTTCGTCTACGACGTCGAGACCGGCCTGCTCGACCGCATCTGCTGAAAGCCTCTACTCCTGCGGGACGATCAGCTCGAAGCGCGCGCCCGCGGAGCGCTGCTCGTAGACGAGGTCGCCGCCGTGCGCCTGCGCGTAGGCGCGTGCGATCGCGAGCCCGAGCCCGCTCCCGGCCGCGGACTCGCCGCGCGAGAACCGGTCGAACAGCCTGCTCCGCAGCTCCTCCGCGACGCCCTCGCCGTGATCCTCGACGGCGATGCGGACGTGGCGGTCGCGCCGTTCCGCCTCGAGCACGATCGGCTCCTCCCCGTACCGGACCGCGTTCACGAGCAGGTTCGAGACGACGCGCTCGAGCACGAGCGGGTCGGCGACCGCGGCGAGGTCGTCGGGAACCGCCAGCTCGAGATCGACGTCCGCGGGGACGGCGCCGCCGACGATCTCGGAGAGGACGCTGCGGAGGACGAGCGGCCGCGGCTCGACGGCGATCGCGTCGGCGTCGAGGCGTGACAGGTCGAGCAGCTGCTCGAGCAGGCGCCGCAGCCGGTCGGCCTGCTCGTAGGCGACCTGCAGCAGCTCGTCCTTGGCCTCCTGCGGGATGTCGTCGCGCCCGACGATCGTCGCGAGCGCGCCGTAGACGGACGTCGCGGGCGTGCGCAGCTCGTGCGAGGCGATCGCGACGAAGTTCAGCTTCAGCTGGTCGAGCAGCACCGTCTCCTCGTGGAGCCGGGCCCGCTCGATCGCGATCGCGACGCGCTCGGCGACGAGCTGGAGCAGCTCCGTCTCGTCGCGGGTGAACACGCGCGGCGTGAGCGAGCCGACGTGCAGGACGCCGAGCGCGGCGCCGCGGACGAGGAGCGGCACGCCGAGCATCGACTTGATCCGCTTCTGGCGCAGGATCGGGTTGAAGACCGGGTACTCGTCGACGTCGATCGCGAGCGGGATCGCCTCGGCGGCGACCCGGCCCGCGAAGCCGGCGCCGAGCGGGATCCGCACCCCGACCTCCTCCTCGATCCCGAGCGCGGCCCGCGCGACGAGCTCGTCGGTCTGCTCGTCGAGGAGGAGCACCGCGCAGGTGTCGGTGCGGAGGATCTCGCGGATGCGCGGCAGCAGGACGGCGAGCAGGTCGTCGACCTCGAGCGCGGCGAGCGCGGCGTCGGTGATCGCCTGCACGCTCTCGATCCGGACGCGCGCCTCCCGCTCGGCCTCGTAGAGGCGCGCATGCTCGATCGCGACCGCGGCCCGGTCGGCCGCGAGCTGGAGCAGCTCGACCTCCTCGTGGGCGAACGCGCGATGGACGAGCGAGCCGACGTGGAGGACGCCGAGCACCTCCTGCCCGACGACGAGCGGCACGCCGAGCATCGACTTGATCCCCTTCTCGCGCAGGATCGGGTTGAGGACGTGCGCGTGGTCGACGTCGTCGAGCACGACCGGCTGCTTCGTGGCCGCGACGCGGCCGGCGAAGCCGCCGCCCATCGGGATGCGGACGCCCCGCTCGACCTCCTCCTCGATCCCGACCGCCGCGCGCGCGACGAGCTCGTTCGTCTCCGGGTCGTAGAGGAGCGTCGCGACGGTGTCGACCTCGAGCAGGTCGCGGACGCGGAGCAGGAGCGTGCCGAGCAGCTCCTCGAGGTCGAGGTGCGCGAGCGCGGCGTCGGTGAGCGCCTGCAGGCGCTCGAGCCGGTCGGCGCTATGGGACCCCGCCGCAGCCACTGATCCACGGTCATACCCGGAACGGAGGCGGCCGAACCGGCGACACGCTAGGGTCGCGGCATGGACGTGACCGAGGTTCTCGCCGACGCCGTCGCCTGGCGACGCCACCTGCACCTGCACCCCGAGCTGTCGTTCCAGGAGCACGAGACGGCCGCCTTCGTCCGCGAGCGGCTCGAGTCGTTCGGCGGGCTCGAGCTGGAGCGGCCGACGGAGACGAGCGTCGTCGCGACGCTGCGCGGCGCCCTGCCCGGCCCGACGGTCGCGCTGCGGGCCGACATGGACGCGCTCCCGATCGAGGAGGAGAGCGGCGTCGAGTTCTCGTCGACGGTGCCGGGCGTCATGCACGCGTGCGGCCACGACGGGCACACGGCGATGCTGCTCGCGGTCGCGCGGCTGCTGACGCAGCGCCGCGACGAGCTGCCCGGCGAGGTCCGCTTCGTCTTCCAGCACGCCGAGGAGCTGCCCCCGGGCGGCGCGGCCGAGCTCGTCGCGGCGGGCGTGCTCGACGGCGTCGACGCGATCGTCGGCTGCCACCTGATCTCCGACCTCGAGACGGCGAAGGTCGCGGTGCTGGACGGGCCGTGCATGGCCGCCGCGGACACGTTCTCGGCGCGGATCGTCGGCAAGGGCGGCCACGGCGCCTTCCCCCAGCACTCGGTCGACCCGATCGCGGTCGCGGCGCAGGCGATCTCGAGCCTGCAGCAGATCGTCTCCCGCGAGACCTCGCCGATCGACAGCGTCGTCGTCTCGGTGACGCGGATCGCGGCGGGCACCGCGGACAACATCATCCCGGAGGCGGTCGAGATCGGCGGCACCGTCCGCACGTTCCGGCCCGAGCTGCGGGCGCGGACGCGCGAGGCGATGGAGCGCGTCCTCGCGGGCGTGACCGCCGCCCACCGCGCGACGTACGAGTTCCGCTACGGGGACGGCTATCCGTCGCTCACGAACGACCCGGCCGTCGCGGCGCTCGTGCGCGAGGTCGCCGGCGACCGCGTCGTCGACTACCTGCCGGTGATGGGCGGCGAGGACTTCGCGTCGTACCTGGAGGCGGTTCCCGGCTGCTTCTTCTTTGTCGGCGCCGGCGGCGAGGGCGCGTTCCCGCACCACCATCCGCGCTTCACGATCGACGAGCGCGCGCTCCCGGTCGGGATCGAGACGATGGCGAAGTCGGCGCTGCTGTTCCTCGAGGCCGGCGTGCCCGCCGCGCTCGCCTAGCACCTAGCGCAGCGCGCGCAGCACGAGCCGCAGCGAGCTCTCGGGCCCGGGCCAGTGCTCGCGCACGAGCTCCTCGCCGCCGCCGCGCAGCACGGCCCGCAGGACGAGCGCGACGGCGAGCGCGTCGTCGAGCTGGCCGACGACCGGCAGGAAGTCCGGGACGAGGTCGAACGGCAGCGCGAGGTAGCCGGCGAGCGCGACGAGCAGCAGCTTCCGCCGGCGCGGGACTCGCGGGTCGCGAAGCAGCCGCCGCAGCAGGACGATGCAGTCCGGGACGAAGCCGGCGAGCGCGCGGGCGGTCTCGCCGCGGCCGGCGGCGAGGAGCGCGACGACGAGCGCGAGCCAGAGCGCGGCGAGGCAGCCGGCCGCGACGAGCAGCCAGGCCCACCAGCTCACGCCGGCTCAGTCGTCGAGGTGCTCGAGGTCGATCTCGGCATCGCGGACGGTGTGCCAGGAGTCCCGGGTGATCTTCAGGATCACGAGCGTGATCGCGAGGCCGATCACCGGGTCGGCGACCTGCGCGCCGAGCCCGACGGCCGCGGCGCTCGCGACGACGCCGAGCGAGACGAAGCCGTCGATCCGTGCGTGCCTGCCGTCCGCGACGAGCGCGGCCGACGCGAGCCGCCGCCCCGCCGCAAGCCGCACCTGCGCCGCGAGCTCGTTGCCGAGGAAGCCGATCGCGCCGGCGGCTGCGAGCGCCCAGAGATGGGTCAGGTGCTGCGGGTGGACGAAGCGCTGGATCGTCTCGTAGAGCGCGACGCACGCCGAGACGAGGATCGCGAGCACGACCGCGAGCCCGGCGAGCCGCTCGCCGCGGGCGCTGCGCAGGACGAACGCGATCCCGAGCGGCACCGCCGTGAGGGCGTCGCCGAAGTTGTGGATCAGGTCGGCGAGAAGCGCGACCGAGCTCGAGAGGACGAAGATCGCGACCTGCGCCGAGGCGGTCAGGCCGAGGATCAGGAGGCTGAGCGCGACCGCCCTGACCCCGGCGCGCGAGCGGAGGATCGACCGATCGACGAGCCCGTGCGAGTGGTCGTGACCATGGCCGTGGTGGTGGTCGTGGTCGTGGTGGTGGTGCTCGGTCATGGTTCGAGCAGCCGGTCGAGCCCGCGCACGACCCCGACGAGCCCGGGCACGCGGCGGATCGCGAGCAGCGTGCCGGCGACGTACGGCTCCGGCGAGTCGCCCGCGTCCTGGCGGATCGAGAGCCGTTCGCCGGTCGCGGCGAAGACGACCTCGGTCGAGACGACGAAGCTCGGCAGCCGCAGCGAGTGCACCTGCGTCCCGGCCACGTCCGCGCCGCGCGCCTCGCGTGCGCCGAGCACGTCCGCGACCGGCACGTCGCGCTCGGGCGGCCGCACCTCGCCGAGCCGCTCCGCGAGCTCGCGCGCGGTGCCGCTCGGCGCGTCCGGCTTCGTCGCGCTCGCATAGTCGATCACCTCCCAGCGGCCGAGGTGCCGCGCCGCGTCGACCGCGGCCCGCAGCAGGATCGCGGCGGTGAGCGAGAAGTTGCCGGCGCCGACCACCCCGACGCCGCGCTCGCGGGCGGCGGCGTCGATCTCGCCGTAGTCGGCGGCGGAGAGCCCGCTCGAGCCGACGACCGCGTGCACGCCCCGCTCGACCGCGGCGAGGACGTTCGCCTTCACGACCGACGCATGGGTGTAGTCGACCAGGACGTCGGCGGGCGCCGCGTCGAGCGCCTCGGCGACCGACGAGTACGAGCCGGGGTCGGAGCGCGAGACGCCGGAGACGAGCTCGAGGTCGTCCGCGGCGCGGATCGCCGCCGCGACCGCGCTCCCGGTCCAGCCGGTGACGCCGCCGACGCAGACGCGGACCGGTCCCGAGCCGGCGCTCATCCGGAGAAGGGAACCGATCCGTGGAACCGGCGCAGCCGCCGGCGGCCGCCGTCGCGCACCGCGGAGCCGACCCCGTTCAGCTGCTGGAGCGTTCGCAGGACGACCCGGGCGTCGTCCGCGCCGTCGCCCATCAGCCGTCGGGCCCGTCGAGATTGACGACGAGCGGCCCGTCCCCGACGACCGCGAGCACGATCTCCTGCGGCTCGTCGAGCGGGTTGACGTCGCGATGGACGAGGCCGGCGGGGACGCGGAAGAACCCGCCCTCGGCGATCTCGACGCCGTCGCGGCCGCCCGCGCCGAACTCGAAGCGCGCCCGGCCGCGCACGACGTAGCCGAGGACGTCGCGGTCGCCGTGGTGGTGCCAGCCGGAGGCGGCGCGCGGCTCGGCGCGCGCCCGCATCAGCGTCGCACGCTCCGTCTCGAACGCCGTCTCCCGCAGGACACCCGGCGTCGCAGCGCCCGGCGCGAGACCGTCGGCCGGCAGCGCGAGGACTCGCCGCTCGTCGGCCACGGCCCGCCTACCGCCCGCTGCGGTCGATCAGCTCGATCCGGTACTCGTCCGGGTCGCGGACGAAGCAGATGAGCGAGCCGCCCTCGCGGACGCGGTAGGGCTCGCGCTCGGCCTCGATCCCCTGCTCCGCCAGCTCGGCGAGCGTCTGCGCGAGGTCGTCCACGCCGACCGCGATGTGGCCGTAGCCGGTGCCGAGCTCGTACGTGCGCCCGTCGTGGTTGTAGGTCAACTCGAGCACCGACTTCTGGTCGCCGATCGAGAAGAAGTAGTTCGTCGCCTCGAGCTCGCCGTTGCGGACGATGTCCATGTCGCGCTCGAACGCGAAGCCGAGCGCCTCGTAGAAGGCGCGGCTCCGCTCCGGATCCGTGATCCGGACCATCGTGTGGAGGAAGGTCGCCATGCCGCGATCCTGCCACGCGGCGGCGTGACCGCGCGGCTGCTGATCGCATCCCTATTTGAACTCGCACCCGGGACCCGGCATCGTGCCGCACGTGACCGTGCTCGCGTACCACGCCCTCCGTTCGGTGTCGGTGCCGCAGCGGCTGCTCGTCGGCGCGACCGTCGCGTACGCCGGCGTCTTCGTCCTGCTCGTCGCCTACGGCCGGCCGGGGCTCGGCGTCAGCCAGGGCTTCTACGTCCCGATCGTGCTCGCCGCCCTCGCCACCGACGCCGCCACCGGCGCGCTCGCCGGGCTGACGGCGCTCGGGCTCTACGTCGTCGCCGAGCTGCTCTCCGGACGCGAGACCCTCGCCTCGACGCTCGCGGCCGGCACCGGCATCCGGCTCGCCTCGTTCGTGGCGGCCGGGCTGATCGTCGGCTGGTTCGCGACCCGCGCACGCCGGCTCGTCGCCGACTCGCTGCACGTGCTCGACGACCTGCTGGCGCTGAACGGCGTCGAGCGCGACGAGCGCTAGACCGGGACGCGGCCGCAGAGCGCGAGCGCGGCCTGCTCGATCTCCGCCTCGGAGACGAGCACGAGATTCGCGGCGCCGCCGAGCGGCACGAACGAGTCCTTCGCCGCGACCCGCGAGACCCGGCCGTCGAAGCCCGCGTCGACGAGCGCCGCGAGCACGCCCTCCGAGACGCCGCCGGTGCGCCGCGTCTCGTCGACGACGAGCACGCGCCCGGTCGCCGCCGCCTCGCGCAGGAGGTCCTCGACCGGCAGCGGCGCGAGCCAGCGGAGGTCGAGGACGCGCGCCCCGACGCCGCGCTCGCGCAGCCTGCGCGCGACGCGCAGCGACATCCGCAGGCCGTTCGCCCAGCTGACGATCGTCACGTCGCGGCCGTCCCCGTAGACGCGGCCCGCGCCGAGCTCCGCCTCGCCGGCCGCCGGCGCGAGCCAGAGGTCGTCGCCGTCCTCGTGCAGGTCGCGGGTGTGGTAGAGCGCGATCGGCTCGAGGAAGACGCAGACGCTGCCGTCCGCGCGCACGCTCGCGAGGCAGGTGCGGAGCATGGCCGCCGCGTCGTCGGGTCGCGCCGGCGAGGCGAGCACGAGCCCGGGCACGTCGCGGAGGACGCCGAGGGCGTTGTCGTTGTGGAAGTGCCCGCCGAAGCCCTTCTGGTAGCCGTAGCCGGCGACCCGCACGACCATCCCGTTCCGGAACCGGCCCTGCGAGAAGAACTGCAGCGTCGCCGCCTCGCCGCGGAGCTGGTCCTCCGCGTTGTGCAGGTAGGCGAGGTACTGGATCTCCGGCACCGGCACGAACCCCGCGAGCGAGGCGCCCAGCGCGAAGCCGAGGATCGAGGTCTCGTCGAGGAGCGTGTCGAAGACGCGCGCCGCGCCGAACCGCTGCTGCAGGCCGCGCGTGACCCCGTAGACGCCGCCCTTGACCGCGACGTCCTCGCCGAAGACGAGCACGTCCGCGTCCCGTTCGAGCGCGTCCCCGAGCGTCGCGTTGACGGCGAGCGCGAGCGTCAACCCCTCGCCGTCCGTCACCGCCGGCGCGGCCGAGCGAACCGTCCGCGGCGCGAGCGGCCGCAGCACGTCCGCCGCGCTCTCGAGCTGCGGCAGCGTCGCCGCCGCGTCGGCGAGCGCCCGGATCCGCTCGCGCGCGGCCAGGTACTCGTCGGCGAGCTCGGCGCCGCTGCGGCCGCTCGCGGCCAGCCACTCCCCGGTCGCGAGCAGCGGGTCGCGCTCCCAGTCGGCGCGGATCGCCTGCAGCGTCCGGTACGCGCTCTCGACGTCGGCGCCCGCGTGGCTCAGGTAGCGGACGGTGCGCAGATGGAGGATCCCCGGGCACCGCGTCTCGCGGATCCGCTCGACGAGGTCGGCCGCGGTCTCGAGCACCTGCTCCGGGTCGTCGCCGGGCGTGTGCTCGTAGTGCAGCTGCGGCCGGGCGCGCAGCGCGGAGGCGACCCAGCCCTCGGGCGACGGGACGCTGATCCCGAGCCCGTTGTCCTCGCACACGAGGAGGAGCGGCAGCGGCAGCCCCTGGTGCGCGAGCTGGGCGGCGGTGTTGAGCCCGGCCTGCGCCGTCGCGTGGTTGAGCGACGCGTCACCGAAGCTGCAGACGACGACGGCGTCGCCGGGCCACTCCGGCTCGACGCCGACGCGCTTCGCGCGGTCGAGGGCGAAGGCGAGCCCGACGGCGCGCGGCAGGTGCGAGGCGATCGTCGAGGTCTGCGGGATCACCGCGAGGTCCGGATGGCCGAAGACCTTGTGCCGGCCGCCCGCGATCGGCTCCTCGCGCGCCGCGACCACGCCGAGGAGGATGTCGGGGACGCCGTCCCGCCCGGCCTGCGCGGCGCGCGCGAGGTAGAACGCGCCCGAGCGGTAGTGGAGCAGCGCGGGATCGGTCGGGCGCAGCGCGAGCGCGACCGCCGCGTTCGACTCGTGGCCGGCGGAGCCGATCGAGTAGAAGCTGCGGCCGGTGTGCTGGAGGTAGCGCGCGGCGAAGTCGCAGATCCGCGACTCCACCTGCGCGCGCCAGATCGCCTCGGCCTCGGGCGCGTCGCCGGGCTCGCCGGCGGGCAGGGCGCGGAGCCGGTCGAGCAGCTGCTCCTCGAGCGGGTCGAGCGGGAAGTCGGGCATCAGGCGAGGTCCTCCGCGAGAAGCGAGAACATGACCGCGTCGCGCCACTCGCCGTCGCGGAGGTACGCGCGGCGCCTGACTCCCTCGCGCACGAAGCCGGAGCGCTCGGCGTGCGCGACCGCCCGCTCGTTGAACGCGTAGATCTCGAGCTCGAGCCGGTGGAAGCCGAGCTCGTCGAGCAGGAGCCGCTGGAACCGGCGCGCCGCCTCGTCCGCGACCTTCGCGCCGCGGAAGTCCGGGTGGACGGCGAGCCGCTCGAGCCGCGCGATCCGGTTCGGCTCGTTCGCGACGTGGAAGCCGAGCGCGCCGGCCCGCTCGCCGTCGACCTCGATCACGAAGCGCCCGAAGCGACCCGGCTCCGCCTGCGAGCGCTCGACCTCGGCGAGCACCGACTCGCGGTCGGCCGCGGTGCGCGGCCCGAGGAACGGGCGCACGTCGTGGTCGGAGACGAGCGCGAGCAGGAACTCGACGTCGTCCGGGCGGGCACGGCGGAGCGCGACGCTTCTCGACCCGGTGTCAGACACCGGGCCAGGTCCCGACGAGACAGCCGGCCGCCGCGGCGCGTGCCGCTCCCCACGGAACGCGAGGAGGGCGCGTCAGGAAGTCGTCACACATTCGTTCGTGTGTCTGACACCGGGACATGGCCGCAACGGACGTCACGGGACGACCACCGCCCGCCGCGGCAGCCGCAGCGCGCCCGCGCCGAGCGCGACGCCGCCCGTGATCAGCACGAGCCCGGCGAGCTTCTGGACGGTGAGCGCCTCGCCGAGCAGGACGAGCCCGTAGAAGAGCGCGAACGCGGGCAGCAGGTACGCGACGAGCACCGCCCGCGACGAGCCCCAGAGCCGGATCATCCGATAGCTGAGGATCTGCGCGAGCGCCGTCCCGAGCAGGCCGAGCGCGACCGCCGAGCCGAGCGGCTTCCAGCCCGGCACGTGGCTCGGCGGGGTCGCGGCCGCGAGCGGGAGCAGGATCAGGAAGGCCGCCGACATCGAGGTCGCCGCGAGCACCGGCCCGCCGACGGCCATCCGCCGGCCCGCGTAGAGGTTCGCGACCGCGTAGGAGATCGAGGCGAGGACGATCGCGCCGATCCCGGCGGCGCCGTTCCAGCCGCCCTGCGGGTGCACGCCGGCGAGGATCGCGACCCCGACGAGCCCGAGCAGCACGCCGACGAGCCGCAGCCCGGTCGAGCGCTCGCTCGGCACGAAGAAGAACGCGATCAGCGCGACGAAGATCGGCACGGACGAGTTCGCGACCGCGGCCGCCCCGGAGTCGACGTACTTCTCGCCCCAGGCGATCAGCGTGAACGGGATCGCCGCGTTGAAGACCCCGAGCGCGAGCCCCTGCCGCCACGCCCGCCGCAGCGCCGCCCAGCCGTAGCGGCGCACCGCGAACCAGAGCAGCACCGGCGCCGCGAACAGCAGCCGGATCTCGATCAGCATCGCCGGCGACAGCTCCCGCACGCCGACCTTGATGAACAGGTACGACGAGCCCCAGATCGCCCCGAGGACGACGAGCAGGAGCGTGTACTGGCGGCTCACCGCCGCAGGGTATCGGCGCGCGCTACGGGATCTTGGCGAGTACGGCGCCGGTCATCGCCCGCACCTGCGCCGCCCCGGGATCGTGACCTTCCGGTCCCCGACCGAGCTGAGCGGATGCCGGTGAGGCGCTGACGGTCGAGGAGCGGAGCTTCAGCGCCACGTCAGGTCTCGGCGGCCAGCGCGCGCCGCCGCGCGAACGGCAGCCGTGCGCCGGTCCCGAGCGCGACGCCGGCCAGCACGAGCGCGAGCGCGGCGAACGCGGACGGGCCGAAGCGCTCGTCGAGGAAGATCGCGCCGTAGGCGAGCGCGATCGGCGGCACGAGATAGGTGACGAGCGTCGCGTACGGCGCGCCCGCGTTCCGGATCAGCGCGAAGAAGAGCAGGTACGCGGCAGCCGTCCCGACGAGCCCGAGGACGAGGATCGCGGCGACCGTCTCGCCCTTCCAGACGTGATGCGGCGCCTGCGCGACCCCGGCCGGCAGGGCCGCGAGCGCGGAGACGCCGCTCGACGCGAGCGCGACGACGAGCGGCGGCGTCCCGGTCAGGTGGCGGCCGGCCAGCAGCGAGCCGATCGCGTAGCAGAGCGCCATCCCGACGACCGCGAACGCCGCGAGCAGCTTCCCGTGCGGCTGCGCGCCGACGAGCAGCGCGACGCCGACGAAGCCGATCCCGAGGCCGGCGAGCCGCGACCCGGTGACGCGCATCTCGCGGAAGAAGCCGAACGCGATCAGCGCGTTGAAGATCGGCACCGCCCCCTGGATGATCGACGCGAGCCCCGAGTCGATCCGCGTCTCGCCCCACGAGAGGAGCCAGAACGGGAGCGCGGTGTTGACGAGGCCGACGACGACGAGCCAGCGCCAGGCGGCGCGGATCTCCGCCGCCGTCCTCGCCGGCCCGAGCGCGACGAGCGCGACGACGGCGAGCGCGAGCGCCGAGGAGCCGAGCCGGCCGAGGATCAGCGTCGCGGGCGCGAGCTCCCGGTCGGCGATCTTGATGAACATGAACGAGGCGCCCCAGATCAGCGCGAGCGCGAGGAGCATCAGCGGGTTCCGGCGCATCGCCATGTGAAACGAAACGACGCGCGCCCCTGTGAGATTCCTCCGGGGACTCGCCGGGGGGCCGGTTACACTGACTCACCTGACGGAGGTCGCAGATCAGCCGCTCCACCGCGCTCTCGGTCTCACCGACTGGGAGGCGACGCGAATCCGGGAGCTGCTCGGCCGCGACCCGAACCATTTCGAGATTCGTGTCTTCTCGCTGCTCTGGTCGGAGCACTGCGGCTACAAGCACTCGGCGCCGCTGCTGAGGCGGTTCCCCTCGACCGGCGACCGCGTCCTCGGCGGCCCGGGCGGCAACGCGGGCGTGCTCGACCTCGGCGACGGGCTCGCGGTCGCGTTCAAGGTCGAGTCGCACAACCACCCGTCCGCGGTCGAGCCGTTCCAGGGCGCCGCGACCGGGATCGGCGGCATCCTCCGCGACATCGTCGCGATGGGCGCCAGGCCGGTCGCGCTCCTCGACGGGCTCTGGTTCGGCGCCCCCGACTTCCACTTCTGGCGCGCCGTCTCCGGGATCGGCCACTACGGCAACTGCGTCGGCGTCCCGAACGTCGGCGGCCAGACCGTCTTCGACCCCGCGTACTCCGGGAACTGCCTCGTCAACGCGATGTGCGTCGGCCTGCTCGACTCGGGGCGGCTGCGCTCGGCGAAGGCGAGCGGGCCGGGGAACGTCGTCGTCCTCTACGGCGCGACCACGGGCCGGGACGGGATCGGCGGCGCGTCCGTGCTCGCGAGCGCGGAGCTCTCCGAGGACGACGCCGACAAGCGCCCGACCGTGCAGGTCGGCGACCCGTTCACCGGCAAGAAGCTGATCGAGGTCTCGGTCGAGCTCGTCGAGTCGGGCCTCGTCGAGTCGCTGCAGGACTGCGGCGCCGCCGGGCTCGCGTCCGCGCTCTCCGAGATGGCCTCCGACGGGACCGGCCTCGACGTCCACCTCGACCGCGTGCCGCTCCGCGAAGAGGGCATGGAGCCGTGGGAGATCATGATCTCGGAGTCGCAGGAGCGGATGGTCGCGGTCGTGCGGCCGCAGATGCTCGACGCCGTCCGCGCGATCTGCGCCCGCTGGGAGCTGCCGTGCACGCCGATCGGCGAGGTGACCGAGAGCGGCCTGCTGCGCGCGCTCCACGGCGACGAGGTCGTCGGCGAGATCCCGGCGCGGCTGCTGACCGACGAGTGCCCGCGCTACGAGGTCGAGCGGCGCGAGGAGCCGCGGCCGGCGAGGCGGCCCGATCGGCCGCGCTTCGACGTCCGCGACGTGGTCGAGCAGTACGACCAGCTCGTCGGCTCGCGCACCGTCCGCCGGCCCGGACTCGACGCGGCGGTGCTGCGGCTGCGCCCGTCGCTGCGTGGGCTCGCGGTCGCGCTGCAGGGGCCGGCGCCCGGCGAGACGGACGGCTTCCGCGCGGGCATCCAGGCGGCGCTCGGCGCCGCGCGCAACGTCGCGTGCGCGGGCGGGGAGCCGCTCGGGCTGACGGACTGCCTCAACTTCGGCAATCCCGAGAAGCCGGGCATCGCCAACGAGCTGGCCCAGGCGATCGAGGGGATCGCGCAGGCCGCCGAGGCGCTCGGGATCCCGGTCGTGTCCGGCAACGTCTCGCTCTACAACGACACGAACGGCGTCTCGATCCCGCCGACTCCGGTCGTCGGCTGCGTCGGTCTCGTCGGGGACGTCCGCGCCGTCCCCGGGCAGTGGCAGCCGGGCGACGCGGTGCTGCTCGCGACGTCGCCGGAAGGCTCGCTCGCCGCCGAGGTCGCGCTGATCCGCTTCCTCTGGAAGGCGGCGCCGCACCTCTCCCTCTGCCACGACGTCGGCTCGACCGGGATCCGGGGCGCGCTCGCCGAGGCGGCGGCCTGGAGCGGCGGCCTGGAGGCGGATGTCGAGATCCCGGACGACTACGACTCGCGGCGCGGCGCGGCCATTCTGGCCATGTCCCCGGACCTGGTCCCGAGACTAGGCTCGAGGGGCTACGTCCAGATCGGACAGGTGCGTTAGCCGTGTGCGGCGTCTTCGGCGTCTACGCCCCCGACCGCGACGTCGCTCGGCTCACCTACTTCGGCCTCTTCGCGCTCCAGCACCGCGGCCAGGAGTCGGCCGGGATCGCGGTCTCCGAGCAGGGCCGCCTGACCGCGATGCGCGACCTCGGGCTCGTCTCGCAGGTCTTCGACGAGCAGAAGCTGCACGGCCTCCGCGGCAACGTCGCGATCGGGCACACGCGCTACTCGACGACCGGCTCGTCGCAGTGGGCGAACGCGCAGCCGCTCGTCCAGCACGGCTCGGTGCGGACGGTCGCGCTCGGCCACAACGGCAACCTCGTCAACACGGCGCGGCTGCGCGAGGAGCTGCGCGAGGCCGGGGTCACGCTCCGCACGACCTCCGACAGCGAGCTCGTCGCCGCGCTGATCGCGAACGACCCGGCGCCGCTGCCGGAGGCGGTCGCGAACGCGATGCGCCGGCTCGAGGGCGCGTTCTCGATCGTCGCGCTCTCCGAGGGCAGGCTCGTCGCCTTCCGCGACGCGCACGGCTTCCGGCCGCTCGTCCTCGGGAGGATAGGCGAGGACTGGACGGTCGCCTCGGAGGACTGCGCCTTCGCGCTCGTCGGCGCCGACCTCGTCCGCGAGGTCGAGCCGGGCGAGGTGGTCGTCATCGACGCGAACGGGCTGGAGGCGAGCCAGGCGCTCGAGCCGACCGAGCGGGGCGCGCTCTGCATCTTCGAGTTCTTCTATCTCGCCCGCCCCGACTCGCGGCTCGAAGGGGTCGAGGTGCACGGCGCCCGCGTACGGATGGGCGAGCGGCTCGCCGCGGAGGCGCCGGTCGACGCCGACCTCGTCCTGCCGATCCCGGACTCGGGCACGCCGGCGGCGATCGGCTTCGCGCGCGCGCTCGGCATCCCGTTCAGCGAGGGGCTGATCAAGAACCGCTACGTCGGCCGCACGTTCATCCAGCCCGACCAGGAGATGCGCCAGCAGGGCGCGCGGCTCAAGTACCACCCGGTCGCGGAGATCGCCGGCAAGCGCGTGGTCGCGGTCGACGACTCGATCATCCGTGGAACGACGACGCGGCAGATCGTGAAGATGCTCTTCGACGCGGGCGCGGCCGAGGTGCACATCCGCGTCTCCTCGCCGCCGGTGATCGGCCAGTGCTTCTACGGGATCGACCTCGCCGACCCGGCCGAGATGATCGCCTCGACCCGGACGGTCGAGCAGGTGCGCGAGCACATCGGCGCCACCTCGCTCGCCTATCTCTCGCACGACGGGCTCGTCGAGTCGACGCGCCGCCCGGCCTCGGCGCTCTGCCGCGCCTGCCTCACGCGCGACTACCCGACCGACGTGCCGGACGAGGCGGGCAAGCTCCGCTTCGAACCGACGCGTGCTTGACGAGCTGCTCGCGCGGGCGCGCGCGGACGGGAACGTCGTCGGGGTCGCCGTCTTCGGCTCGCGCGCGTACGGACTGCACCTGCACGAGCGCAGCGACTGGGACGTCCTCGTCGCCGTCCGCGAGCTCGGCGACCACTGGGTCTCGGAGCACGGCGACCCGGTCGAGCTCGTCCAGCTCACGCTCGGGCGCGTCGCCGACCCGCCGGACTGGTTCCGGCCTGCGCTGCTGCACGCGGACGTGCGCCTGGACGAGACCGGCGAGCTGGCGGAGGCGCTCGCGGCCGCGACGCGGGTCGACCCGGCGGGCGCGGCCGAGCCGCTCGACGGCTACGTCAACATGCTCTACCGCTCGCTGAAGAACGCGCGCGCCGGGCTCGGGCCCGCGTCGCTCCTCGACGCGCAGGAGTCGATCCCGTGGCTGCTGCGGTTCCTGTTCGCCGTCCACGGCCGCGTCCGCCCGTACAACAAGTGGCTCGAGTGGGAGCTGGAGCACCACCCGCTGCCGACCCCAAGTAACAGTCTGTTACTAGGTCGGCTCGAGCGGATCGCCCGGACCGGCGCGGTCGAGGAGCAGCGGGCGCTCTTCCTCGAGGTCGAGGCGCTCGCCCGCGGGCACGGGCACGGCGCGACGATCGACGGCTGGGAGCCGGACGTCGCCTTCCTGCGCGGCGAGTAGGAGACAGCCGCGCCACGCCGTATAGTCGCCGCGGTGGCTGCGATCGCTGCTCAGCAGGAGGTCCCGCGCGAGGCCGGCGCGATCGTGCCCGTGCGCGGGCTCTGGATCGCGGGCGTCGTCCTCGCCGCGGTGGTCGTCGTCATCGCCGGCAACTGGACGTGGGGGCTCGACTTCTTCCACGTCGTCGGCGGCGGCATGTGGACGGCGGTCGACCTGTTCATGGGCTTCGTGATCGGCCCGATCATGCGCACGCTCTCGATCCCGGCCCGCATCGAGCTGACGAAGAAGCTGATGCCGAAGATGCTGCTGATCATGCCGACGCTCGTGACGATGACCCTCGGCGCCGGCTTCCAGCTCGCCCGCGCGAACGGGATGCTCGACACCTCGTACGGCCGCCACGGCTGGGTCGTCGCCTCGATGGTCGTCGTCGCGATCATGGCCGCCGTCGCGCTCGCGCTCCTCCAGCCCGCGAACATCGCCGTGCTCTTCGAGCTGCGCAAGCCGCAGCCGAACCCGGCCATCATCCAGATGCTGATGCGCCGCTTCGTGTACGCGGCCGCGATCACCGGCGCGATGCAGGTCGCGACGCTGATCATCATGACGAGGCTCGCGTCGTGAACGAGGACTTCGCCGGCCCGCCGGTCACGCAGCTCGGGATGCTCTCGATCGGCCTGGTCGCCGCCGGCGTGATCGACCTGGCGGCCTACCTGCCGAAGCGGGCGCCGCTGCTGCCGCCGACGATCCTGCTCGTCGCCGCGCTCGCGGTGCTCGCCGCGAACGTCGCCCTGATCCTGCGCCGGCCCGGATTCGCGCGCCGGCGCTTCCGCCAGGTCGTCGGCTGGATGCTGCTCGTCTACCTCGTCGTCGCCGGGATGCTCGAGTTCACGTTCCTGCGCGACCACACGCACGGGGCCGTGCTCGCGCTGATGACGGCGCTGCTCGCGACGTTCACGCTGAACGTGCCGGTGCTCGCCGGCTACACCGTCGCGCGGTTCGAGACCTCGACGAACCCGTAGCGCGCCCTGGCACCATGGGCTGCCGGTGCAGCTCTTCCACTACCACCTCGTCACGAGCCGCGTCCGCGAGGTCGAGGCGCGCTACATCGGCAAGCTCGCGTTCGACCTCGTCGCCCGGCACGGCCGGATCGGCGAGGACCTGTCGTCCTACGAGGCGGGCGTCTCCTGGGACGAGCTCGACGCGCTCGGCTTCAAGCTACGGCTGACCGAGCTGGAGAAGGGCGCCGTCAACGTCGTCGTCCAGCCGGGCCAGTGGCCGATGCCGCGGGTCGACCACCTCGGGCTCGCGCTCGACGACGACGAGTTCGACGCGGCGCTGCGGCGCGCCGAGGAGCGCGACCTGCGCGTCCAGGAGCACGGCGGCCGGCGGACGTTCGTCTCGACGAACGCGGGCTACCGGCTCGAGCTGCACCCGCCGCGCGACTGGATCGACGAGCTGCTCGGCCAGGCGCCCGAGCTGCGGCTCTCCGAACTGCACCTGAAGGCGGACGACCCCGACACGAAGGCGCGCGCGCTCGCGGAGATCCTCGAGGTGCAGCGGATCGGCAACGACGTCGAGGTCGGCGAGACGCTCGTCCGCTTCGTCCCCGGCGGCCCGCAGGGGCGGCCGGAGCTGTACGGCGAGCTGTTCGTCTAGCGGCTACTCCGACGACACGAAGACGTGATGCTTTCGCGCGTGTGTCTGACACCGCGCGAGGCACTCGGTCCGCCGGGATCCGCGAATTTGCAGCCGGTTTCGGGACGGTGCTGTCCATTCGGGACATGTCCCGGTGTCTGACACCGGGACATGTCCCGAACAGCCGTCTAGCGGCCGCCGTAGACTCGCCTCCTTGACCGAGGACGCTCGCACCTACGACGCGGCCGGGGTCTCGCTGGACACCGCGAACGCGGTCGTCGGCCGGCTCCGCGCCGCCGTCGAGTCGACCGGCGCGACCGGCTTCGGCCACTTCGCGGGACTCTTCCCGCTCGACGACCGCCGCTTCCTCGCCGCGACGACGGACAGCGTCGGCTCCAAGCTGCTCCTCCACCGGCGCGCCGGCACGCTGCGCTGGGGCGGCATGGACCTCGCCGCGCACTGCGTCAACGACGTCCTCTGCGCGGGCGCCGAGCCGCTCTTCCTGCTCGACTACGTCGCCGCGAACCGGATCGAGCTCGAGCAGGTCGCCGACCTCGTCGAGGGCGCGGCCGAGGTCTGCCGCGCCGCCGGCGTCGCCCTGATCGGCGGCGAGACGGCCGAGCTGCCCGGCGTCTACCGCGAGCAGGAGCTCGACTTCGCCGGCACCTGCGTCGGCATCGTCGAGCGCGACCGCGTGCTCGACGGCTCCCGCTGCGCGCCCGGCGACCTCGTCGTCGGCCTGCCGTCGAACGGCATCCACACGAACGGCTTCTCGCTCGTCCGCGCGCTGGTCGGCGACGACGACTTCGACGCCGAGCTGCTGCTCGCGCCGCACCGGCTCTACGTGGACGAGGTGCGCGACCTCCGCGCCCGCGCCGACGTGAAGGCGCTCGCGCACGTCACCGGCGGCGGCATCCTCGGCAACCTCGAACGCGTCCTCCCCGACGGCGTCGCCGCGCGGATCGACTGGGACTCCTGGGAGCGCCCGCCGGTCTTCGGCTGGCTCGCGGAGCAGGGCGTCGCCGAGGACGAGCTGCGTCGCGTCTTCAACCTCGGCGTCGGCATGTGCGCCGTCGTGCCGGAGGCGCCGGCCGGCACGCAGGTGGTCGGCGAGCTCGTCGCGGCGTGATCGGCGTCCTCGTCAGCGGCGGCGGCACCAACCTGCAAGCGCTCCTCGACGCGGGCCTGCCGGTCGTCGCGGTCGCGAGCAACCGGGCGGAGGCGCCCGCGCTCGCCCGCGCAGCCGCCGTTCCGGCCGCCGCCTTCGAGCTCGGCGACTATCCCGACCGGGCCGCGCGCGACCGGGCGATGGCGGACTGGCTCGCCGCGCAGGGCGTCCGCCTCGTCGTCCTGGCCGGGTACATGCACCTGCTGACGGCAGCCTTCCTCGAGCGGTTCCCGGCCGCCGTGGTCAACGTCCACCCCTCGCTGCTGCCCGCCTTCCCGGGCGCGCACGCGGTCGAAGAGCAGCTCGCGGCGGGCGTCCGCGAGTCGGGCGCGACCGTGCACCTCGTCGACGAGGGCGTCGACTCCGGCCCGATCCTCCGCCAGGAGCGCGTGCCCGTCCTCCCCGGCGACACGCCCGACACGCTCCACGAGCGGATCAAGGCCGTCGAGCATAGGCTCCTCCCCCAAGTGGTGACGGAGCTGGTGAGGGAACTGTGCGCGCACTGATCTCGGTGTGGGACAAGGCGGGGCTGGAGGACTTCGCCCGCGGCCTGCACGACCTCGGCTGGCGGCTCGTCGCGAGCGGCAAGACGGCGGCCGCGATCGAGGCGCTCGGGATCCCGGTCGAGCACGTCGACGCGCTCACGGAGTCGCCCGAGATGCTCGGCGGCCGCGTCAAGACGCTGCACCCGCGCGTCCACGCCGGCATCCTCGCCCGCCGCGACGACCCCGGCGACCTGGCGACGCTCGAGGAGCACGGGATCGCGCCGTTCGACCTCGTCTGCGTGAACCTCTACCCGTTCGAGCAGGTGGCGGCGAAGAAGGGCGTGACCGAGGCGGAGGCGGTCGAGATGATCGACATCGGCGGGCCGGCGATGCTGCGCGGCGCCGCCAAGAACTTCGCGCACGTGGCCCCGCTCTGCCGTCCCGAGCAGTACGCGCCGGTGCTGGCGGAGCTGCACGCGGAGGGAGAGCTCTCGCCCGAGACGCGGCGCCGCCTCGCCGCCGAGGCGTTCGCGACGACCGCCGCCTACGAGGCGGCGATCTCGACCTGGTTCGGCGCCCGCGAGGACTTCCCGGAGGCGCTCGTGCTCCCGCTCGAGAAGGTGCTCGACCTCAGCTACGGCGAGAACCCGCACCAGCGCGCCGCCTACTACGCCGAGCGCGGCCGCCGCCGCCACCTGCTCTCGCGCGTCGAGCAGCTTCACGGGCCCGACCTCTCCTTCAACAACCTGAACGACCTCTCCGGCGCGCGGCTGCTCGCGCGCGAGTTCGCGCTCCCGTGCTGCGTGATCGTCAAACACGCGAACCCGTGCGGGGTCGCGATCGGCGCCACGATCGAGGAGGCGTACGCGAAGGCGCTCGCCTCCGACCCGACCTCGGCGTACGGCGGCGTCGTCGTCCTCAACCGGGACGTGCCGCTGCCGCTCGCCGAGCAGATCGCCGTCTCCGCCGACCTCGTCTTCGCGCCCGGCTACGACGACGACGCCCTCGCCGCGATCCGCGAGCGGCGGAAGATGATCCGGGTGCTCGTCGACCGCGAGCGCCGCGTCGCCGAGCCCGGCGAGCGCCACTACAAGCGCGTCCTCGGCGGCATGCTCGTCCAGGATCCGGACGCCGAGATCGAGGAGCGGGACGGCTGGGAGCTCGTCACCGGCTCGCTCGACGAGGCGGGCTGGGGCGACCTCGTCTTCGCCTGGCGCGTCTGCAAGCACGTCTCCTCGAACGCGATCGTGCTCGCGAAGGACCTCGCCACGATCGGCATCGGCGCCGGCCAGATGAGCCGCGTCGACGCGGTCCGGATCGCGGTCGAGAAGGCGCGCGAGTTCGGCCACGACGTCACCGGCGCCGCGCTCGCCTCCGACGCGTTCTTCCCCTTCCCGGACGGCCCACGGCTCGGCCTCGACGCCGGCGTCGCGGCGATCGTCCAGCCGGGCGGCTCCCGCCGCGACCAGGACGTCGTCGACGCGGTCGAGAAGGCGGGCCGCGCGATGGCCTTCACCGGCAGGCGGCACTTCCGGCACTAGCAGCGGCGGTTCGCTATGGATACCGGCCTGCGGTTTGGGTCGAGGGCACCAAACGCCGAACCGCAAGGGGGGACAAGTGAGGAAAGGGCTTCTGCCGCTCGCCGCGGCGCTCGTCGCGACCGGGGTGCTGGCCGGCGCCGCCGCCGGCGCATACCAGGCGCCCGAGAGTGCGCTGACCGCGACCGCGGCCACGTACGCCTGCGCGACGCCCGCGCCGACCGTCCACTACACGTGGATCCACTGCTACACGCCGCAGGACGTCCGCAGCGCCTACGGCGTCGACGCGCTCGGCGACCCGTCGACCGGGACCGGCCTGCTCGGCCAGGGGCAGACGATCGTGCTCGTCGACTCCTACGGGGAGCCGACCGGAGCGCAGGACCTGCAGGCGTTCCACGACGCCTTCTACCCGGGCCTGCCCGACCCGGACTACACGGCCGTGTACCCGAACGGCCAGCCGGACTTCAAGAACGTCGGCAACGGCCAGTCCGGCTCGTCGGGCGCGGCCGGCTGGGCGGGCGAGGCGGCGCTCGACATCGAGTGGGCGTACGCGATCGCCCCGCTCGCGCACATCGTCCTGATCGGCGTGCCGCCGGCGGAGACGGAGGGCGTGCAGGGCTTCCCGAACCTGTTCAAGGCGATCTCCGACCAGATCGACGCGAACCCGGCCGGGACGGTCTTCTCGATGAGCTTCGGCGTGACCGAGGAGACGTTCGGGGGCGCCGCCCAGAACCAGACCGCGAAGTTCGACGCGGTCTTCGAGAAGGGAATCGCGAAGGGCGACACGTTCTTCGCCTCCTCCGGCGACAGCGGCACGCTCGGCGTCTCGAAGCAGCAGCGGGACAGCCGCACCTACGACCATCCGACCGCCGGCTGGCCGGCGTCGAGCCCGTACGTGACCGCGGTCGGCGGCACGCAGCTCCAGTACGGCTGGACGTGGAACCCGCAGAGCGACGTCGCGTTCACCGCCGACGGGAACTACAACCCCGACTACTGGCAGTCGACCGCCGGCGGGAACACGAACGTCGTCTGGAACGAGTCGTGGCTGCCGGCCGCGACGGGCGGCGGGCCGAGCGCGATCTACCCGAGGCCGTCGTGGCAGGCGGGCGTGCTCCCGGACCAGGGCGACCACCGGCTCGTCCCGGACGTCGCGTGGAACGCGGCCGTGAACGGCGGCGTGCTCGTCTACACGTCGTTCTTCCCGAGCGTCAGCCGCGTCGGCTGGCACATCTACGGCGGCACGAGCGCCGCATCGCCGCAGGTGGCGGCGCTGACCGCCCTCGCCGCGCAGAAGGCGGGGCACGGGCTCGGGAACGTGAACCCGGCGATCTACGCGGCCGGCGGCACGGGCCTGACCGACGTCGCGCCGGTGCACGAGGGCGCGGCCGGCGTGATCAGCGGCGACCTGACCACGAACCGGATGTTCGACTACGACGGCGACGGCAACTCGGTCACCTGGGACGCGATCCCGGGCTGGCCCGTGCTCGCCGGCTACGACATGACCACGGGGTGGGGAACCCCGGACGCGGCGGCGTACGTCGCCGCGCTCGCGGGCTCCTGACGGCGACAGGGGGCGGCGGCGACGGTCGCCGCCCCCCGGTTCCCTCCTTGGAAATAGACCCGCGCTGTGGCACGTTGGTGCTGGGAACGATGCGACCGGAGGGGAAGAGATGAACGCTGGACCCGACCCGCGCAGATGGCAGGCGCTCGCGCTCGTCTGCGTGGCGTTCTTCATGACGGTGCTCGACGTCTCGATCGTGAACGTCGCGCTGCCGTCGATCCGCAACTCGCTGCACGTCTCCGACACGACGCTGCAGTGGGTGCTGATCGCCTACACGATCACCTTCGGCGGCTTCCTGCTGCTCGGGGGCCGCGCCGCCGACCTGCTCGGACGGCGCCTGATGTTCATGGCGGGGCTCGTCGTCTTCGCCGCCGCCTCGCTCGTCTGCGGGCTCGCGGGCTCGATCGGCGTCCTCGTCGCGGCGCGCACGGTGCAGGGCGTCGGGGCGGCGATCATCTCGCCGGCGACGCTCTCGATCATCACGACCACCTTCGACGAGGGCTCGGAGCGCAACAAGGCGCTCGGCATCTGGGGCGCGATGGGCGGCTCGGGCGCCGCGGCGGGCGTCCTGTTCGGCGGCCTGCTCACGAAGTACGCGGGCTGGGAGTGGATCTTCTTCGTCAACGTCCCGGTCGCCGCGGCCGTGCTCGCGCTCACGCGCTCGGTCGTCCGCGAGAGCAAGGCGGAGGGGCTGCGGAACTTCGACGTCGCCGGCGCGGTCACCGTCACGAGCGGCCTGGCGCTGCTCGTCTACGCGATCTCGAAGGCGCCCGACGTCGGCTGGGGCTCCGGCCGCACGATCGGCCTGATCGCCGCGTCGGTCGTGCTCCTGCTCGTCTTCCTCTGGGTCGAGTCGCGCGCCTCGGCGCCGCTCGTCCCGTTCGGGATCTTCCGGACGAAGACGCTCGCCGGCGCGAACATCGCCGGGATCCTGCTCGGTGCGGTCGTGTTCGCGAACTTCTTCATCCTCACGCTCTACGTCCAGCAGGTGCTCGGCTACTCCGCGCTGAAGACGGGGCTCACGTTCCTCGCGACGGCCGGGACCGTGATCCCGGTGGCCGGCCTCTCGCAGGCGCTCGTGACCCGGGTCGGCGTGCGGCCGGTGATGACCGTCGGCCTCGCGCTGATGACCGGCGGGATGCTCTGGTACGCGCAGATCCCCGTGCACGGGAGGTTCGCGTCCGACCTGCTGCCCGGCTACCTGATGGTCGGCTTCGGGATGGCGTTCGCGTTCATCCCGGTCTCGATCGCCGCGCTCGCCGGGGTCGCCGACCACGAGGCCGGGCTCGCGTCCGGGCTGATCAACACGTCGCAGCAGATCGGCGGCGCGATCGGCGTCGCGGTCGCGTCGACCGTCGCGTTCACCCATGCCGACCACCTGCTGGCGAGCGGCCACTCGCAGCCGGCCGCGTTCACGAGCGGCTTCGCGCTCGCGTTCTGGGTGCTGGCCGGGATCGGCGCCGCGTCGGTCGTCGCCGCGTTCGGGCTCGTCCGGTCGAGCGAGGTCGCCGTCGACGCGGAGGCGGTCGCCGCCACGGTCTAGCTAGAGCTCGCCTGGGGCCGCGATCCGGTAGAAGTGCGGCCCCAGGCCGGCCTGGCTCACGGCGAACATGAGCGCCAGGTGCTCCTCGAGCATCCGCGCCTTCTCGAGACCGCCCGCGTAGACGGGGTCGTAGCCCGCGTCGCGGCTCAGCTGCTCCGCGACCTCGCGCGCGCCGTCGTCGGCCGCGAACAGGTTCGAGGGCCGCGCCTGCTGCGCCGGGACCGCGTCGTAGACCGCCGCGAAGTTGAGGTTGAACGCCTTCGCGACCGGGCCGCCGACGATCGCCTTCACCTCGTGCGCGAGCGACTCGTACTCCTCGTTGCGCCCGCGGAAGGCGTTCGTCGCGTCGATCGCGACCTTGCCCCGGATCCCGCTCACCGCGGCGAGCGCGTTCGCGATCTCGCCGGACGGGACCGCGACGAGGATCGCGTCCGCGTCCGAGGCGTCGCCGCCGTCCCGGCCCAGCTCCCGCACCTCGTGCCCGGCGGCGCGCCACAGCTCTGCGAGCCCGCCGCCGACGTTGCCTCTGCCGATCACCGTGATCTTCATGCCTGCCTCCAACGCTCGTCGCTGCTCTAGGCTTCCCGCGATGCCGCGCGAGTATCCGACCGTCCTCGACCTCGTCGGGGGCACCCCGATCGTCAGGCTCGACCGGCTCTCCCCGCCGGGCGGCGCGCGCATCCTCGCGAAGCTCGAGTACCTGAATCCCGGCGGCTCGGTGAAGGACCGGATCGGGCTCGCGATGATCGAGGCGGCCGAGCGCGAGGGGAAGCTGAAGCCGGGCGGGACGATCGTCGAGCCGACCTCCGGGAACACGGGCGTCGGGCTCGCGATCGCGGCGGCGCGCAAGGGCTACCGCTGCATCTTCGTGATGCCCGACAAGATGAGCCAGGAGAAGATCTCGATGCTGCGCGCGTACGGCGCCGAGGTCGTGATCACGCCGACGGCGGTCGACCACGACTCGCCGGAGTCGTACTACTCGGTCTCGTCGCGCCTCGCCGAGGAGATCCCGGGCGGCTTCAAGCCCGACCAGTACTCGAACATGTCGAACCCGCAGGCGCACTACGACGTGACGGCGCCGGAGATCTTCGAGCAGACCGGCGGCGAGCTCGACGCGCTCGTCGTCTCGGTCGGCACCGGCGGCACGATCTCCGGCGTCGGCCGCTGGTTCCACGAGCACGCGCCGCACGTGACGGTGATCGGCGTCGACCCGGAGGGGTCGATCTACACCGCCGACGACGAGTCGCAGCTCCACCCGTACCTCGTCGAGGGCATCGGCAAGGACACGTGGCCGGACACGATCGACCTCAAGGTCGTCGACGAGTGGATCCGGGTCTCCGACCGCGACTCGTTCCTGACCGCGCGGCGGCTGGCGCGCGAGGAGGGCATCCTCGCGGGCGGCTCGGCGGGATCGACGGTGTGGGCGGCGATCGCGGTCGCGGAGCGGCTCGCGTCCGGCCAGACGGTGCTCGCGGTGATCCCGGACTCCGGCCGCTCCTACATGTCGAAGTTCTACGACGACAACTGGATGCTCGAGCACGGCTTCGTCGAGCGGCAGGCGCCGCTGCCGACGGTCGAGGAGGTGCTGCACGCGAAGCACGGCGGCGAGGTGCCCGAGCTGGTGACGATCTCCGCGCACGCAAAGGTCGGCGAGGGGATCGACACGATGCAGCGGTACGGGATCTCGCAGCTGCCGGTCGTGCGGGACGGCGAGTGCGAGTCGCTCGCGGACGTGATCGGCTCGCTGCAGGATCGGGCGCTCCTCGAGCGCGTGTTCGCGAACGCGGACGCGATCCACGAGGACGTGGCGGCCGCGATGCAGCCGCCGCTCGCCGCGGTCGAGGAGAGCTCGAGCCTGGACGAGGTGTTCGCGACGCTCACGGGCGGCATGAACGCGGTGGTCGTCGCCCGCGACGGCAAGCCGGTCGGCGTCCTGACGCGCTCCGACCTGCTCGAGTTCCTCGCGCACCGGCGCTGAGCGCCCGGCCCCCCGTGCTTCGGCATGCCGAAGCCGTGCCGAAGCACCGTTGTGGAACCGTCACGACTTCGTGACGGCCGCCGGGGGCGCGGCTCGTGACGGTTCCGTGACCTGCGCGTCACGACTCGCCCGCCTGCGCGCGCCGAAATGTCCGTTCCGGACATGTCCCGGGGTCTGACCCCGGACATGGCCCGACGGGCCATGTCCGGAAAGGCGCGCGCCACGATGTCGTGACGCCTGCGTCACGAAGGTGCCGGGCACCGGGACGGGCTACGGCAGCCGGGAGCCGTTCTTCTTCGAGTGCTCGCCGAGCCGGCGGGCGGCGAGGATCGCCTCCCGCGCGCCGTCCAGGAGCTCGCGCACCTGCTCGCGCCGCTCCGGCTCCGAGCGCGACTCGAGCAGCCGCTGCTTCGCGTCCGCGGCCAGCTCGACCCGCGCCGCCACCTCGAACGAGAGCTGCGGCGACGCCTCGTCCGGCTCCTCCGGCTCCGCGCCCGCCGCCGCCGCGAGCGCGCGGAACGCCTCCGCCAGCCGCTCCGCCGCGGCGGCGTCGGCCTCCCCCACCTCGTCCTCGACCGGCTCGACCTCGGCCGTCAGGAACGACCGGCCGCGCGTCAGCCGCTCGACGTGGAAGCGCTCGCCCCCCTGCACGAGCACGTTCAGCCGCCCGTCCTCGAACCGCTCGAGCACCTCCGCGACCCGCGCGCGCGTGCCGGTCTCCCGCACGCCGTCCTCGTCCGCGTAGACGAGCCCGAACTCGGCGCCGGTCTCGAGGCACTCGCCGATCAGCTCCTTGTAGCGCTCCTCGAACACGTGCAGCGGGACGACCTCGCTCGGCAGCAGCACGATCCCCAGCGGGAAGAGGCCGATCTCTTCCATGCGGCCCAGGGTACGCTAGGCGGGTGGCCGTCGAGCGCCTGGAGTCCCTGCTGCGAGCCGCGTTCCCGGACGCGGACGAGCTGCGCGTGGACGACCGCACCGGCGGCGGCGACCACTTCCAGGTGACGGTCGCGAGCGCGCGCTTCCACGGGCTCTCGCTGCTCGACCAGCATCGCCTCGTCAACGAGGCGCTCGCCGAGCCGCTCCGCGACGGCACCATCCACGAGCTTCGAATCAAGACGAGAGGAACGACATGAGCGAGCTTTCCGACAGGATCAAGCAGGTCATCGAGGACGAGCCGGTCGCCCTGTTCATGAAAGGCACGCCGCAGTTCGTGATGTGCGGCAACAGCGGCCGCGCGCTCGAGGCGCTCCGCGAGGCGGGCGCGCCCGTCACGGCGGTGGACATCCTCCCCGACCCGCAGATCCGCCAGGAGCTCCAGGCGCTCTCGGGCTGGCCGACGATCCCGCAGGTGTTCGTCCGCGGCGAGCTCGTCGGCGGCGCCGACATCACGCAGGAGCTGGCGGAGTCGGGCGAGCTGGCGACGCTGCTCGCCGAGAAGCTCGGGGCGGACTACCGCGACGCCCGCGAGGAGCACGTCGTCGACGTGCTGAGCGGCGCGCGCGCCTAGCTCGACTGCAGGAACGCGACGAGGTCGGCGAGCTGGCTCTTCGAGAGCGAGCTGCCGAACGTCCCGGGCATGATCCCCTTCGAGTAGCCGCTCGGCACGTAGGCGTCCGGGGAGACGATCGACTCGTGCAGGAAGGCGGCCAGCGGCATCTTCGCCTTCTGCGCGTCCTGGGCGGGCGCCGTGTCGAGGTCGGGCCCGACCGTGCCGGTCGCGCCGGCCGGCTTGAACGTGTGGCAGCTCGCGCAGCCGTTCGACGCGAAGACCGTCTTGCCGGCGGCGGCGTCGCCGCTCGGCTTCGCCGCGCTCGTGGTCGTCGCGGCGGTCGTCGTCGCGGCCTGCGTGCTCGCGGCGGCGGTGACCGTCACCGTCTTCGTGCCGCCGCCCTTGCCGCCGCCGAGCGAGGTGTAGTGGCCGATCGCCCAGCCGGCGAAGCCGGCGGGGAAGAGCAGCATCGCGAACAGCACCCAGACGAGCACCTCGCTCACGCTCGTCCACGGGTTGCGGCGTCTCGGGCGGGCCATCGGCGGGAGGCTAACCGCTCTGCGGTGTCGCGCGTCGAGATCCCGCCCAGCGCCAGCCGATCGCGGGGACGGCGCCGGCGCCGACGAGCGTCGTCTCGAGCGCCTCGCTCGCCGGGCCGCCGAGCCAGCGGTGCAGGTACGGCGCCCACTCGAACGCGGTCTCGTCGTAGCGCTCGCGGAGCGCGGAGAGCAGGATCCCGTGCGGGTGCAGGTCGGGGTGGCGCTCGCGCCACTCGTCGAGGAGCGGCGGGCCCGGCGGCGAGGCGCCGGCCGCGGCCAGCAGCCGGTGCTGCCCCTCGTACCACTCCGTCGCGGCCTCGTCGATCAGATCCCAGGCGAACTCGTCGACGACGAGCAGCGGCGCGATCGCCGCGAGCCGGTCGAGGCCCTCGCCGAGCGGCCGGACGTGATGGAGGACGCGGCCCGCGACGACCGCGTCGAACTCGCCGAGCTCGACCTCCTCGAAGCGCGCGCGGACGAAGCGCTCGCCGTCCGGCGCGTCCGGGTCGACGCCGAGCACGTCGTACCCGGCCTCGGCCAGCGCCGCGACGAGCCCGCCTTCGCGGCCGCAGCCGACCTCGAGGATCCGACGCGGAGCCGGCGGCAACTGGTAAAGGACGAAGTCGATGAAGGCCGCCACGACCGTCAGCCTCGCAGAGATCCGCCGCCGCGTGACGGCCGCACAGGCGTACGCGTCCCGTCCGCGCAGCGGGACGCCCGCCGAGCTGCTCGAGACGGTGCGCCGCGTCGCCGCGATCCAGCTCGACTCGATCTCGACCGTCGAGCGCAGCCACCGGATCGCGCTCGGCGCGCGCGTCGGCGCCTACCCGGAGCAGGCCGTCGCGCGGCTGATGCGCGAGGGGAAGCTGTTCGAGTACTGGGCGCACGAGGCATGCCTGCTCCCGGTCGAGGACTACCGCATGCACCGCTGGCGGATGGCGAAGTTCGCGAACGAGCACCCCTGGCACGGGAACGTGCTCGAGCGCGAGCCGGAGCTGACCGAGCAGGTGCTGGGGGCGATCCGCGAGCGCGGCCCGCTCGGCTCCAAGGACTTCGACGGCAAGGGATCCGGAACCATGTGGAACTGGAAGCCGGCGAAGGTCGTGCTCGAGGCGCTCCACTCGGCCGGGCGGCTCGCGATCGCCGGCCGCGAGAGCTTCCAGCGCCTCTACGACCTGCCCGAGCGCCTGCTCCCCGCCGGGGCGCTCGCGGGGCCCGTGCCGAGCGAGGACGAGTACGTCCGCTGGGCGACCCTGCGCGGGGTCGAGGCGCGCGGCGCGCTCACCGAGGCGGCCGTCGCCGAGATGTGGCGGCTCGCCGGCGGCGCCGCCCGGATCCGCCCGCACGCGGACGCGCTGGTCGCCGAGGGGACGCTCGTCCGCGCCGAGGTCGAGGACGGCAAGGCGCCCGTCCTCCTCCCCGCCGGCCGCGACGCCGACGGCCCGGTGCCGCCCGCGCTCCTGCTCTCGCCGTTCGACAACCTGCTCTGGGACCGCGGCTTCCTCGAGCGCGTGTTCGGCTTCCGGCACGTGATCGAGGTCTACAAGCGCGGCCACGAGCGCGTCTTCGGCTACTACGTGCTGCCGCTGCTGCGCCGCGACCGGCTCGTCGGCCGCGTCGACCTGAAGCACGACCGGGCCGAGAGCGTCCTGCGCGTGAAGGCGTTCCACCCGGAGCCGGGCGTGCGCGGCAACCTGCGCGAGACCCTCGACGCGGCGCTCACGCGGCTCGCCCGCGTCGTCGGCGCCGAGGCTGTCGCGTGAGCGACCTCGAGCGGGCGCGCCGGATCGCGATCCGCGCCCAGCTCCTCGACGGCAGCGCGCGCGACCTCCTCGAGACCGTGCGCACGCTCGGCTACCTGCAGCTCGACCCGATCTCGGCGGTCGCACCGCCGCAGTACCTCGTCCCGTGGAGCCGGCTCGGCCCGTACGACCGGGGCGAGCTCGACCGGCTGCTCTGGGAGGAGCGGACGCTCGTCGAGTGGCGCGCCTTCATCTACCCGGTCGAGGACCTGCCGCTGCTGCGGGCGCGGATGCGACGCGCGCTGAACCGCAACGCGAACGAGTGGCTGAAGGAGAACCGATCCTTCCGCCGCTACGTCCTGCGCGAGCTGGAGGCGCGCGGGCCGCTGCTCTCCCGCGAGATCGAGGATCACGTCCAGCACGCCCGCGAGGCGCACGACTGGTGGGGCGCCCGCAAGATGGGCCTGATGCTGGAGATCCTCGCCGCCCGCGGCGAGGTGGCGGTCGTCGGCCGGCGCGGCAAGCAGCGGGTCTGGGATCTCGCCGAGCGCTGGTATCCGGAGACGGAGACGATCCCGTGGCCGCGCGCCGAGAAGCTGTACGCGGAGCGGCGCTTCCGCGCGCTCGGCGTCAGGCTCGAGCGCGGCCGGCTCGTCGCCCATCCGGAGGCCGAGGACGGGCCGGTGCCCGACGACCGGGTCACGTTCCTCAGCCCGTTCGACCGGCTGATCCACGACCGCGACCGGGCGGAGGCGCTCTGGGGGTTCTTCTACCGGCTCGAGATGTACGTGCCGAAGGCGAAGCGCGAGTACGGCTACTACGTGCTGCCGATCCTGCGCGGCGACCGGCTCGTCGGCCGGATCGAGCCCGTCCACGACCGCAAGGCGGGCGTCCTGCGCGTGAACGGGCTCTGGTGGGAGCGCGGCGAGAAGCCGTGCGACCTCGAGGAGCCGCTCGACTCGCTCGCCCGCTTCCTGGGCGCCGAGCGGGCCTAGACTGCAGCCATGGACTTCGAGACGCGCGCGATCCACGCCGGCCAGGAGCCCGACCCGGCGACGGGCGCCATCATCACGCCGATCTACCAGACCTCGACGTTCGTCCAGGACGCGGTCGGCGAGCACAAGGGCTTCGACTACTCGCGCGTCAACAACCCGACCCGCTCGGCGCTGCAGGAGGCGCTCGCCTCGCTCGAGTCCGCCGAGCACGGGATCGCGTTCTCGTCCGGCCTCGGCGCGACGACGACGCTGATGCACCTGCTCAACCCGGGCGACCGCGTCGTCCTGATCGCGGACGTCTACGGCGGCGTCTACCGGATGACCTCGCAGGTCTACGAGCCGAAGGGCTACATCTTCGACTACGTGCCGGCGGACGAGTTCCCGCACCTCGCCGACCGTCTCGACGAGCGCACCCGGATGGTCTGGATCGAGTCGCCGTCGAACCCGATGCTGAACGTCGTCGACATCCGGGCCGCCGCCGACGCGGCGCACGCAGCCGGGGCGCTGCTCGTCGTCGACAACACGTTCGCGACCCCGTACCTGCAGCGGCCGCTCGAGCTCGGCGCCGACGTCGTCGTCCACTCGACGACGAAGTACCTCGGCGGCCACTCGGACGTCGTCGGCGGCTTCGCGGCGACGAACGACCCGACGGTCGCGGAGCGGCTCTTCTTCCTGCAGAAGTCGCTCGGCGCGGTGCCGGGCCCGTTCGACGCGTGGCTCGTCCTGCGCGGGATCAAGACGCTCGCGGTGCGGATGCGCCAGCACTGCGCGAACGCGCACGTCGTCGCCGAATGGCTCGACCGCCACCCGCGCGTCGAGCGCGCCCTCTACCCCGGCCTGCCCGGGCATCCCGGCCACGAGATCGCGGCGCGGCAGATGCGCGACTTCGGCGGCATGGTCTCGTTCCTCGCCGAGACGCCGGAGGAGGCGGAGGCGATCGCCGCCCGGACGAAGCTGTTCGCGCTCGCCGAGTCGCTCGGCGGCGTCGAGTCGCTGATCGAGGTGCCCGCGCGGATGACGCACGCGGCGACCGCGAGCGCGCCGTTCGCCGCGCCGCCGAACCTGATCCGGCTCTCGGTCGGGATCGAGTCGGCCGAGGACCTCGTCGCCGACCTCGAGCAGGCGCTCGTGCCGGCCGCCGCGCGCGCCTGAGCCGTGCCCGAGAACGCCGTCGTCTTCGTCGAGATCCCGGCCGGCTCCCGGAACAAGTACGAGTGGGACGACGAGCTCGGCGGCATCGTCCTCGACCGGCGGCTGTTCACGGCGATGACGTATCCGGCCGACTACGGCTTCGTCGAGGGGACGCTCGCCGAGGACGGCGACCCGCTCGACGCGCTCGTGCTCGTCTCCGACCCGACCTTCCCCGGCTGCCGGATCCGCGTGCGGCCGATCGGCGTCTTCCACATGTCCGACGAGAAGGGCCCGGACGAGAAGCTGCTCTGCGTTCCGCTCGGCGACCCGGCGTTCGAGCGGGTCAAGGACGTGCACGACGTCGCCTCGGAGCTGCGGGACGAGATCGAGCACTTCTTCCAGCGCTACAAGGACCTCGAGCCGTCGAAGCGGACGGACACGCGCGGCTGGGGCAACCGGCACGACGCCGAGCAGATCCTCGCGGCCGCCCGCGACCGCGCCGACTAGGATCGGACCGTGGACGAGCTCGCGCCCGGACTCTGGCACTGGCGAGGCACGCACCCCGACTGGCGCGAGGGCGAGCCGTGGGACGCGAGCGTCTCCTCCTACGCGGCCGACGACGACGAGCGGCTGCTCCTGTTCGACCCGATCGCGGTCCCGGACGAGATCGAGGCGCTGATCCCGCAGCGCGCGACGGCGATCGTGCTGACCGCGCCGTGGCACGAGCGCGACTCGCGGAGCCTCGTCGAGCGCTTCGACGTCCCGGTCTACACGCCGCTCCCCGACAGCGCCGAGTACCTGATGCAGAAGTACGGCATCACGCGCGAGCAGGCCGGCGACGGCAGCCCCGACTGCGTCTGGCTGCTGCGCGAGGGGATCGGCGAGGCGCACCCGTACACGGCCGGCGACACGCTCGACGTCGGCGTCGAGGTCTTCCCGGGCCAGAAGCCGAACGACCTCGCGCTCTGGGCGCCGAGCCATCGCGCGGTCGTCGTCGGCGACACGCTGCCCGACTTCGGCGAGGGGCTGCACATCAACCCGCGCTGGCTCGGACCGGATGTGACCCGCGAGCAGGTCGTCGCCGGGCTGCGGCCGCTGCTCGACCTGCCGGTGGAGCACGTCCTCGCGACGCACGGCGGCCCGTTCGACCGGGCCGCGCTCGAGCGCGCGCTCTCCTGACGTAGCCGTCCCCGAGCCGCCGGGACACGTCTCTTCGGGACATGTCCCGGTACCTGGCACCTGGACATGTCCCGAAGAGACACACGCGCGTGGGCGTCCGGCGTCCGTGCGCCGCCGCGCATTGCCCTTTCCGGACATGTCCCGGTACCTGGCACCGGGACATGTCCCGAAGGGACACCGTCGCGCGGGCGCGTAGGATCGCGGCGTGGCGACCCCGGATCCGATCGACCTCCAGCACCTCGGCCGCGACCGCGTGATCGCGAGCTACCTGCTCGACACCGAGGACGGGCCGGCGCTGTTCGACTGCGGGCCGGCGACCTGCGTGGAGACGCTGAAGGCGGCGCTCGACGCGCGCGGGCTCGCGCTCGCCGACGTCCGCCACCTCCTGCTCAGCCACATCCACCTCGACCACGCGGGCGCGACCGGCGTGCTCGTCCGCGAGCACCCCGGACTGCGCGTCCACGTCTCCGCGGTCGGCGCGCCGCACCTCGTCGACCCGTCGCGGCTGGAGCGCAGCGCGCGGCGGCTCTACGGCGACTCGTTCGACTCGCTCTGGGGCGAGCTGGCGCCGGTGCCGGAGGAGAACCTCGAGATCGTCGGCGAGCGCGTCGTCGGGCTCGACTGCTTCCCGACCACCGGCCACGCCTCGCACCACGTCTGCTTCCTCGACCCGGACGGGACGCTCTATGCGGGCGACGCGGCCGGCGTTCGCGTCCAGCCGGCGCACACGGTGCTGCCGCCGACGCCGCCGCCGGACATCGACGTCGAGGCCTGGGAGCGGACGCTGGACGAGATCGAGCGCCGCGCCCCGGAGCGGCTCGCACTCGTCCACTTCGGCGTCGCCGACGACGTCACCCACCATCTCGCCGAGATGCGCCTGAACCTGCTCGACTGGGCCGAGTCGGTCGCGGGCGGCGCGACCGAGGAGGAGTTCGTCGCCTACGCGCTCGCCGAGCTGCGCGACGCCGGCGAGGACGTGGACGCCTGGGAGCAGGCGATGCCGTTCTGGCAGTCGTACGCCGGACTGAAGCGCTGGGCGGACAAGCGCGCGGCGTGAGCGCCGAGCTCGAGCTCGCCGAGGCCGAGTCCTTCGCGTCGATGTTCGAGAGCGCCGGGCTGCCGGTCCTCCGGACAGCCGGGGCCGTCTGCCACGCAATCCCCGGCCTCAAGGGGAACACGATGCTCAATCGCGTCACCGGACTCGGGCTCTCGACCGATCCGACCGACGGCGACCTCGACGAGATCGACGCGTTCTTCCGGCGACTGGGAACGGCGTACGCTGTCGCCGTCTCGCCGCTCGCGCCCGCCTCCCTGGGTCCGCGCCTGCGCGAGCGCGGCTTCGGCGACGGGCTCGCCTGGATGAAGTTCCGGCGCGGCGTCGAGCCGGCGCCCGCGAGCGGGCCGCGTCTCACGGTCCGCGAGTGCCGCGACGGCGCGGCGTTCGGGCGGGTCGTCGCGTCCGCGTACGGGATGCCGGAGGCGGGCGGCGCCATCTTCTCCCGCCTCCCCGGTCGCGACGGCTGGACGCTCTTCCTCGCGTGGGAGGGCGACGAGCCCGTCGGCGGGGCGGCCCTGCGCGTCGCCGCGGGCGTCGGCTGGCTCGGCGGGGCCGGGACGCGCCCCGAGCATCGCGGCAAAGGGGCCCAGACGGCGCTCCTCGCCGCGCGAGTCGAGCGCGCCCGCGAGCTCGGTGCGACCGCCGTCACGACCGAGACGGGCGAGCACGGCCCGGGCCGGCCGAACGGCTCGTACCGGAACATCCTCCGCGCCGGGTTCGCGGAGGCGTACCTGCGCCCGAACCTCGTCTCCCCCGGCTAGACCGCTCCTAGACCGGTTCCGTCTCGAGCAGCCAGAGCGGCCCGTCGGCGCACTCGACGCGGCGCGCGCCGTCGTGCTCCTCGAGCGAGGAGGCGAGCACGCGGACGGTCGCGCCGTCGAGCTCGAGCAGCGCGCCCGGC
>DASSNM010000091.1:0-45264 GCA_035688025.1 Gaiellaceae bacterium
GCGCGACGAGATGGCCGCTGTCGGCGTAGCGCCGCGCCTCGGCGTGCACCTTGTTCACGAGCGGGCACGTGGCGTCGACGACGCGGAGCCCGCGCGCGGCGGCGTTCTCCTTCACCGCGGGCGCGACGCCGTGCGCGGAGAGGACGCAGATCTCGCCCTCCGGGATCTCGGACTCGTCCTCGACGAAGACGGCGCCGAGCCCCTCGAGGCGGCGCACGACGTGCTCGTTGTGGACGATCTGGTGGCGGACGTAGACGGGCGGCCCGTGCTGCTCGAGCAGGCGCTCGACGATCTCGATCGCGCGGTCGACGCCGGCGCAGAAGCTGCGCGGCGCGGCGAGGAGGACGCGGCCCTTGCCGTTCGTCTCGCCGACGCTCATGCCGCGACCGCCTGCTCCAGCGCCTTCAGGGCGCGCACCGCGTCGCGCATCGAGCGGAGGGCGTCGCCGCGGCGGGTCGCGACCCAGCGCAGCAGCCCGACGACGTCGGTGCGGCCGTCCGGGTGGACGGTCGAGTCGACGCCGGCGACGGTGCTCGTCGCGTCGTCCGAGATCGCGCGTACGACGCCCGAGAGGCGTCCGCTGCGCGCGAGGGTCGCGCTCTCCATGTCGACCGCGTCGGCGCCGGTCGCCTCCCGCAGCCGCGTGCGCTCCGCGGCGTCGTGCACGAGCGCGTCGCCGCCGAGGATCGTGCCGCGCTTCGCGCCGCGGACGCCGAGGCCGGGCCCCTCCCAGAGCGTCGCGCCGGTCTCGTCGACGACGCGCGTCGCGTCGAGCACGTCGCCGACGCGCAGCTCGCCGAGCGAGCCGGCGAGGCCGAACGAGACGAGCCGACCGTCGGGGACGCCGTTCGCGACCCGCACGCCGACGCGGGCGGCGCGGAGGCCGGCCCGCTTCGCGACGCGCTCCTCGGCGGTCGTCGCCACGGCGCAGATCAGCCCGTCAGCGTCCATGCGAGGCTGCGGACGGTCTGCTTCACGCTCTTCGAGGCCTCGTACGCGGCGGCCGGCTCGAACCCGCAGTGGATCCCGCAGTGCTCGCAGCGCGGGTCGTTGCCGGGGCCGTAGGCCTCCCACTCCATGCCCTCGAGCAGCGCCTCGTAGGTCGGGAAGATGCCGTCGGTGAGCAGGTAGCACGGGCCCTTCCAGCCGTACGGGTTGCGCGTGATCGAGCCCCACGGCGCGCACTCGAGCTGCCTCTCGCCGGTGAGGAAGTCCTGGTAGAGCGGCGAGGCGATCCAGCGGTAGCCGCCCTGGCGGGCGGCGGCGCGGATGGCGCGGAACTTCTCCTCGTGCTCGGCGCGGGTCATCGTCAGCGCCGGGTCGATCTGCGAGTACTGGTAGCCGGGCGCGATCATCATCCCGTCGATGCCGACCTCCTTCGTGAGGTAGCGCATCATCTCGACGATGTCGTCGACCTCGCTCTCCTTGAAGACGGTCGTGTTCGTCGTGACGCGGAAGCCGCGCGCGCGGGCGGTCTTGATCGCGTCGACCGCGATGTCCCAGAGGCCCGGGTAGTCGCAGACGTAGTCGTGGATCTCGCGCATGCCGTCGAGGTGGACGACGAAGCTGAGGCGCGGCGACGGCTCGAACCAGTCGAGGCACTGCTCGAGGCGCAGCGCGTTCGTGCAGAGCTCGATCGTCTTGCCCATCTCGAGCACCTGGGCGACGACCTCCTCGATCCCCTTGTAGACGAGCGGCTCGCCGCCGCAGATCGAAACGACCGGGGCGGGGCACTGGAGCGCGGAGTCGACGCACTCCTCGACGGTGAGCCGGGCGCGGTTCGACTCGTACTCGCGGATCTTCCCGCAGCCGATGCACGCGATGTTGCACGCGAGGGTCGGCTCGAGCATGAGCACGAGCGGATAGCGCTCGCCCTTGCGCTGCTGGGCGGCGACGTACTTGCCGATCGAGACCGTCGATTGGAGCGGGAACTTCATCCAGTGAGCCTTTCTCTCAGCCGTCCGAGGGCAAACAGCGGGAACGTGATGCGGTAGAGGTGGTACCGGATCATGAAATCCAGGGGGAATCCCGTGCCGGTGAAGTGCTCCTCCTCCCAGTCGCCGTCCGCGCGCTGCACCGAGCACAAATAGTCTGCCGCCCGGCGCGCACCGGAATCCTCAGCGTTTCCTGCGGCCACGTACGCGAGCAGAGCCCACGCGGTCTGCGACGGGGTGGCGAAGTCGCCGCGCCCGCGCCAGGCGGGGTCGGCGTAGGAGCGGATGTCCTCGCCGAAGCCGCCGTCCTCGCGCTGGACGGAGTCGAGCCAGGCGACGGCGCGCCGCATCGCCGGATGGTCGTGCGGGACGCCGCACGCCTCGAGCCCGGGCAGCGCGGCGCCGGTGCCGTAGAGGTGGTTCACGCCCCAGCGCCCGAACCAGGATCCGTCCGGCTCCTGCTCGGCGAGCAGCCAGCGGAGGCCGCGCTCGCGCGCGTCCGGGTCGCGTTCGAGCGTGCCGAGCGTCTCGAGCGCGTGCGCGGTGACGTCGGCGCTCGGCTCGTCCGTGACCTTGCCGAAGTCGCAGAACGGGATCTTGTAGAGCCACATCGCCTTGTTGTCGACGTCGAACGCGCCCCAGCCGCCGCCGCGCGACTGCATGCCGACGAGCCAGTCGAGGCCGCGGCCGACGGCGTCGCCGCCGATCCCGAGCTCGTGCAGCGCGAGCGCGACGACGGCGGTGTCGTCGACGTCCGGGTAGAGGTCGTTCTCGAACTCGAACGCCCAGCCGCCCGGGGCGAGGTCGGGGCGGCGGATCGCCCAGTCGCCGGCGACCCCGACCTCCTCGCGGAGCAGGTAGTCGCCGGCCGCCGCGAGCGCCGGGTGGTCGGCGGGGAGGCCGCACGCGCGGAGTGCGAGCACGGCGAGGGCGGTGTCCCAGACCGGCGACTGGCACGCCTCGGGCCGGAGCCGCTCGCCGTCCTCGACCATGAACCCCCTCCAGCCCTCGACGGCCCTGCCGAGGGTCGGGTCGTCCAGGCCGTGGCCGAGCGCCTTCAGCGCGACGATCCCCCACACCCACGGCGGTTGGATCCCGCCCCAGGAGCCGTCCGCCTCCTGCCGGTCGCGGATCCAGCGCTCGGCGACGGCGCGGGCGTGGCGGCGGAGCGGGTCGCGGCGAAGCGACGGCCGCGTGCGGCCGGGGCGGGCGCCGATCGCGCGCAGGTCGACGTCGATCGGCCTGACCGGGCGCAGCGACTGCGCGACCGAGAGGGCGACGAACGTCTGGCGCGCCCAGCACGCGAAGTTGTAGATCGAGAACGGCGCCGACGGCGGCAGCAGGACGAGCTCGGGCGGGATCGGCACCATCCGCTGCCACGGCCACTGGCCGAGGAGGGCCATGAAGCACTTCGTGAACAGCCGCGCCTTCGGGATCCCGCCCTCCCGCCGGATGTAGGCGAGCGCCTTCGGGCCCGGGTCGACGCCGGCCATGCGGCAGGCGACGTACGCCTCGACCGAGGTCGAGAGGTCGGGCGGCCCGTCGAACCAGATCGACCAGGTGCCGTCGTCGCGCATGCGCGCCATCAGCTCGTTCGCGATCCGCCGGTCGAGCTCGGGCGTGCGGAGGCCGAGGTAGTGGTTCCAGAACAGGTGCTGGGCCGTCATCGTCACGTTCGACTCCAGCTCCCCGACCCAGATCCCGTCCGGCCGCTGCAGCTCGAGCAGGCGGCGCGTCCCGCGCTCGATCGCGGCGTCGATCCTGGTGAGCTCGGCGGTGGCGCTCACGCCGTGAGTTTCGCGGATGCGCTCCTCAAGATGTGCTGAGCCGCCCGGCGGCCGCTGCGCACCGCGCTCTCCATCGTCGCCGGCCAGCCGGTGTCCGTCCACGCGCCGGCGCGGACGACGCGCGGGTCGCCGGTCTCCGGACCCGGCCGCTCCACGCCCGGGCGGAGCGCGACGGTCGCGTACGGCTCGCGGCTGACGCGCGACCAGAGCAGCTCCGCCGCGCCGAGGCGGTCGGTCAGCTGGGCGGCGATCCGCTCCGGCAGGTCGCGTCCGCGCACCTCGAGCAGCTCGGGCACGCCGCTCGCGACGACCGTCAGGTACTGGCCGCGCTCCGGGCGGTGGCCGGTGAGCGCGCCGCGGTCGAAGACCCAGTGCGCGTCGGAGGAGAGGAGCGCCGCGAGCGGCTGCGGCAGGAGCGTCCGGTCGAACCAGAGATGGACGCTGACGATCGGCGAGTCCTCGAGGCCCGGCTCCGGCTCGCCGAGGAGACGCGCGCTCTCACGCGGCGGGACGGCGACGACGACCGCGTCCGCGGCGAGCTCCCTGTCGTCCGACGTGACAACTATGTTGTCGTGTATGGCAACGACCTTCGTGTCCGTCCTAACCGCGGCGCCCGCCTCGGCGAGCGCACGGCCGGCGGCGTCGCCGTGCATCCAGCCGAGCGGCTTCAGCGGCAGCACGAGGTCGGAGCTCGCACGCGGGCCGAGCAGCGCGGTGCGGACGGTGAAGAGCCCCGCCTCCGCGCTCGCCTCGTCGCTGCGGAGGTTGAGCGCGGGCCGGATGAAGACGTCCCAGAAGCGGTCGACCGCCGCGTCCGACGAGCCGAGCCGGCGCAGGAGCGCCCCGAAGCTCTCGCCCGGCCGCGGCGTCGCGTTCCTGCAGCGGAGCGTGACGAGCGGTATCCGGATCCGGTCGCGCAGCGGCAGGTGGCCGTACCGGACGAGCGCGAGCGGGCTCGGCTCGATCGCCGAGACGCTCGCGTCCTCGGCGATCACCGGCAGCGCGAGGCGCGTGCGCAGGACCGAGCCGCCCTCGCCGATCCGCGCGAGGAAGCCGAGATACTCGGCGAAACAGCCGAGCGCGACGTGCTGGCCGTTGTCGGGCGGCGGCTGCGGGTCGCCGTCGCGCTCGGGCAGCGTCTGGACGGCGCCGCCGAGCGTCGGCCGCGCCTCGAGCAGCGTCACGTCGTGGCCCGCGTCGACGAGGTCGAGGGCCGCGGCGAGACCCGCGAGGCCGCCGCCGACGACCGCCGTCCTCATCGCCATAGCCCCCTGGCCACGACGGCCAGCTTTGCGGGCGCAGAGAGACGCGTCTTCGGCCCGAACACGTCCCAGCGGTTCGCCTCGATCCGGTCCAGCGTGGAGCGGTAGAGCCCCGCGAAGGTGCCGACGCAGAGCGCGCTCCGGCGGTCGAGCGAGTCGAGCAGGCGGAGCCCTTCCGCGAGGTGCGCGCGGGCGCGGTCGGCCTGGAACGCCATCAGCGAGCGCCACGCGGGGGTGAGCCGTCCGGCGGCGATGTCGTCCTCGCCCACGCCGTGCGCCGCCAGCTCGTCCTGGGGCAGGTAGACCCGGTCGAGCAGCCAGTCCTCGCGGACGTCTCGCATGATGTTGATCAGCTGCAGCGCGATCCCGAGCGTGCGGGCGCGGTCCGTGTCGGTCGAGCCGTAGACCGGGAGGCAGGCGAGGCCGACGGCGCCGGCCACCTTCTCGCAGTAGCCGCGCAGCTCGGCGAAGTCGGCGTAGCGGGCCTGCTCGGTGTCCTGGAGGCCGCCGTCGACGAGCGCCGAGAGCGCCGAGTCGGGGATGCCGAAGCGGGCGCGGGCGTCGGCGAGCGCGACGAGCATCGGCTCGCTCGGCGCCTGGTCGTCGAGCGCGGCGCGCAGCTGCTCCAGGCGCTCCCGCTTCTCGGCGAGCGGCAGCGGGCCGTCGGCGACGTCGTCGACGCGGCGCGCGAACGCGTAGATCGCGGCGATCGCGCGGCGCTTCGGACGCGGCAGCACCATGATCCCGTAGGCGAAGTTCTTCGCCTCGCGCCGGGTCACGCGCTCGACCTCGGCGTAGGCCTGGTCGACCGCCGTCATCGGACGAGCACGAGCGCGGCCTCCCGCGCGAGCCGGGCGCGTGAGGGGCGCGGGCGCCGGGTGAAGACGTCCCAGCCGGCCTCCTCGAGCGCGTCGAGCGCCGCGTTGCCGCCGCGCGCGAACAGCGCGACGGCGCGGCCGAGCCTGCCGCCGATCCGGTCGCGAAGGATCTCGCCGCCGCCGAGCAGCGTGCGGGCGCGGGCCGCCTCGAAGCGGAGCAGCTCGCGCAGCTCCTCGCTGGGCCGGTCGAGCGGCGGGTCGCCGAAGCGCCGCCGATCCTCGGCGGGCAGGTAGATCCGCCCCAGCGCGAGGTCGGTCGGGACGTCCTGCAGGAAGTTGACGAGCTGGAGTCCGGTGCAGACGTCGTCGCTCGCGCCGACGAGCTCCGGGTCGCCGGCGCGGCGGAGGACGCCGAGCACCAGCCGGCCGCACGGGTCGGCGGAGTGGACGCAGTAGTGCTTGACGTCCGCCCACGTCTCGTACTCGTGGATCCGCTGGTCCATCCGGTTCGCCTCGATCAGGCGCAGGAACGGCTCGCGCGGCAGGTCGAACTCGCGCACCGTCGCCTGCACGTTGCGAAGCACGGGCCAGGTCGGCTCGCCGCCGAACGTGGCCTCGACCTCGCGCTCCAGCTCGTCGAGCGCGGCCAGACGGTCGCCGTCGTAGGAGTCCCCCAGCTCGTCCACGAGCCGGGCGTAGCAGTAGAGGGCGCGGACGTGCGGCCGCAGCGCGCGCGGGAAGAGGATCGAGCCGACCGGGAAGTTCTCCCCGGCGGCCCTGGCGGCGACCTCGGCGACCTCCATCTCCGTCATTCTCACAGCAGCGCGCCGCCGCGAGGCGACCTTCGCAGCCCGGAGGGGATCCCTGCTTCAATGGACGGGTGACGGACGCAGGCGGAACGGGCGGGGGGCCGTCCAGCGGACGCGAGACTCCGGTCGTCTCGGTCGAGCGGCACGACGGCGCGCTCGTCGTGAGCCTCGCGGGCGAGCTCGACCTCTACAACGCCGACGCCGTCCGGGCGGCGCTGCTCGAGTGCTGCAACGAGGAGCCGGAGCGCCTCGTCATCGACCTCGAGCAGGTGCGCTTCATCGACTCCACCGCCCTCGGCGTCCTGATCGAGGCGCGCTCGCGCCTCGCGAACCGGCGCGCGTTCATGCTCGCCGCGCCCGGCCTCGAGACGCGCCGCGCGCTCGAGGTCTCGGGACTCGACCGGCACTTCTCCGTGCACGAGACGGCGGCCGACGCCCTCGCCGCCTCGATCTGACGCGACAGCGCCTCGAGCGACCCGATACGGTCACGCACATGGCTCCCGCCCCGCTGCTCGCGCCCGACCAGCTCGCCCGCTACGCCGACGCGATCGTCAAGGCCTCGCTCGGCACGGGCAGGGGCGACACCTTCGTCGTCCAGGGCGAGCCGGAGCACCGGGAGCTCCTCGTCGCCGTCGCCGAGGCGGCCTACCGCGCCGGCGCCCGCTTCGTCGAGTCGATCACCTACGACCCGCTCGTCCTGCGCGCACGGATCGAGCACGGCCGCGACGAGGCGCTCGGGGCGCTCAGCCCCTGGGCGCACCGGCGGCTGCGCGAGCTGGCCGGCCCGCGCGGCGCGTTCGCGATCATCGCCGGCGACGGCACTCCCGGCTACCTCGACGGGCTGCCGCAGAAGCGGATCGCGACGGACTTCATGCGCGGCGCGAAGGCGTCCGAGTTCGCGCGCAAGGCGCGCCTCGACATGAAGTCGCGCTGGACGATCGCCGCGTGGCCGACCGACCACTGGGCGGGCCAGGTCTACCCGAAGCTCGCCCTCGACAAGGCGAAGCGGAAGCTCGCGCAGGACCTGCTCTGGTTCTGCCGCCTCACCGACGACGACGGCAAGGGCACACGCGGCTGGCTCGACCACGTGCGCGCCGTCACCCGCCGCTCGGACAAGCTGACGAAGCTCGGCCTCGTCAGGCTCGAGCTTCGTGGCCCCGGCACCGAGCTCGACCTCGGCCTCTCCGACGGCACCCGCTGGATCGGCGGCCAGGAGGAGACGCCGAACGGCGTCAAGATCTCGCCGAACATGCCGACCGAGGAGACGTTCACGAGCCCGGACGCCGGCGCGACCGAGGGGACGTTCCGCTGCACCTTCCCGCTCTCGTTCCGGGGCCGCCTGATCGAGGGGCTGCGCGGCGAGTTCCGCGGCGGCCGGCTCGTCCGGCTCGACGCCGACTCCGCCGAGGACCGCGACTTCGTCGCCGCCTACATCGACTCCGACGCGAACGGCCGCCGCCTCGGCGAGGTCGCGCTCGTCGACGCGTCCTCCCGGATCGGCCAGAGCAAGCGGATCTATTTCAACACGCTGCTCGACGAGAACGCCGCCGCGCACATCGCGTTCGGCAGCGGCTTCGGCAACACCCGCGTCGGGAGGCCCGCCCGCGGCGTCAACCGCTCGACGACGCATCTCGACGTGATGATCGGCGGCCCGAAGCTCGAGGCCACGGGCATCGACGCGCGCGGCCGCCGCGTGCCGCTGATCCGCGACGGCGCCTGGCAGATCTAGAGGCGACGGCCGGCGCCGCTCGTCGTCCGGACGACCGGCGCGCCCATCGCCGCTACCCGTCGACCACGAGCCCGTTCAGCGGACCCCACAGCGCCTGCGAGCGGCGCGACACCCGCGGCAGCAGCGAGAGCCGGTGCGGCGACCAGCCGTCGCGGCGGCGGCGCTCGAGCTGCTCCTCGGCGTGCGGCTTCCACAGCTCGTCGAAGACGCGCGCCGGCTCGTCCGCGACCCCGGCCTCGTCGCGCTCGAGGTGCTCCGCCCACAGCCGCAGGCGCGTCGCGCGCACGAGCTCCGGCTCACGCACGACGACGTTGACCTCGGTGTCGTTGAAGAGCGAGTGCTCGTTGAGGTTCGCCGAGCCGACGGTCAGCCACTCGTCGTCGACGATCCCGACCTTCGCGTGGACGTAGACCGGCTTCCCGCCGGGCCCGGGCTGGTGGAGCGTGCAGGCGAGGAAGCGCGTCGTGTCGTCGCCCGAGCCGCGGTCGGCGTCGATCAGCAGCCCGACCTGGCCGCGGCTGTCGTCGGCGCCGTTGTTCGGGTCCGACGGGAGGACGGCGATCGCGCGGAAGTCGTCCCGCGGCGGATTGCGGAGCTTGTCCGCGAGCACGACCGTCACCTCGGGCGACCAGAGGAACTGGCTCTCGAGATAGACGAGCCGCTCGGCGCCGCGGAGCGCGCGCAGGTAGCTCTCGAGGATCCCGAACTCGCCGCCGTCGCAGCCGGGATAGACCCGCTCCGGCACGGTGCGGACGAGCTGCGCCTCGATCCCGTCCGCGACCGGCTCCGGCGCCCCGGGCGACGGCGGCGCGTCGTTCGCGACGGCGTTCCAGCGCAGCAGGAAGTGCGCGGCGACGTCCGCGACCACCGGCCCCTCGAGGCGCAGGCACGCGTCGTGCCAGCCGACCCCGGCGCGGGGCGGGTGCTCGCTCGCGTCGCAGCGGTCGCCCGCGAGCGAGGTCAGGTCGATGCCGCCGACGAAGGCGACCCGGTCGTCGACGAGCACGAGCTTCTCGTGGTGGCAGTGGAACGGGCGCTCCTTCGCGTCGAGGGCCATCGAGATGCGGGTGCCGCCGACGAGCTCGTCGCGCATCGCCCGCACCTCGCCGCGGGTCGGGTGGAAGAGCGGGAGCGGCGCGCCCGCCCAGCAGAGGACGCGCACGTCCGTCCGCTCCGCCGCGTCCGCGAGCGACGCCCGCAGCGTCGGCCCCTCCGGCCCGAGCCGGAAGCTCGGCGTGAAGTGCCAGCCTGCGACGTGGACGTGCGAGCGCGCCCCGGCGATCTCCGCCGCCATCCGCGGCAGCGCCGCCGCCCCGTCGACGAGCACCTCGACGCGCGACCCCGGCCGCGGCGCGAACGAGCCGGTCTCCGCCCAGCCTCCGGCCGGCGGGTCGATCGCCGTCCCGCGGCCGAGCCGCCGCAGCCGCCGCCGATGGTGGGCGCGGATCGTCCACTCGATCGCGTCGCCCGCGACGTCGTCGAGGCGGTTCAGCGGGAACGGCGCCACTAGGGGTGCGACGGGGTCGTGCTCGTGGTGCTCGTCGTCGTCGTGCTCGAGCTCGAATAGGACGAGCTCGGGTAGGACGACCAGCCGTACGTCCCGCTGCCGCTGATGTACGTGCCGGCGCCGACGTCGAGCGGGGCCGGGAAGTCCTCGACCGGCAGCGGCCCGACCGCGCCCTCCATGAACCGCCGCCAGATCGTCGCCGGCAGCGAGCCGCCGAACACGCTGCCGTAGCCCTCGACCCCGTAGAGCGGGATCTCCGCCTTCGGGTAGCCGATCCAGACGCAGGTCGCGAGCTGCGGGACGTACCCGCAGAACCACGCGTCGATGTAGTTCTCGGCGGTGCCCGTCTTGCCGGCGGCCGGGCGGCCGAAGTTGGCGCCGGTGCCGGTGCCGTGGCTGATCACGCCTTCCAGCGCGTAGGTGACGCGGGCGGCGACGTCGGGCGAGAGCACGCGCCTGCCCTTCGTCCGCAGCTTCCCGATCACGTGGCCCTGCGGGCCGCGGACGAGGGCGATCGCCTGCGCCGGCCGGAAGACGCCGCCGGCGGCGAAGGTCGCGTACACGTTCGTGAGCTCGAGCGGCGTCACGCCGACGGCGCCGAGCGTGATCGCGCAGAACGGCTTGATGTGGCTCCTGATCCCGAGCCGGTGCGCCATCCGGACGACGTTCCGCGTCCCGACCTTCGCGATCAGCTGGGCGAAGATCGTGTTCACCGAGTTCGCGGTCGCGTCGACGAGGTTCATCGTCCCGGCCGACTCGTCCGCGTAGTTGTGGACGTTCCACGGCCCGCCGTTCGTCGCGCACTGCGGGTCGGTGATGTAGAGCGACGGCGGCCCGTAGAAGCTCGAGTAGAGCGAGACTCCCTGGCTGAGCGCGGTCGCGAGCGTGATCGGCTTGAAGGCGCTCCCGGTCGAGCGGTGCGCCTGCGTCGCGAGGTTGAACTGCATCTTCCGCCCGTCGGGCAGGTAGCTGACCATCGCGCGCACGGCGCCCGTCCGCGGGTCGATCGCGACGAGCGCCGAGGCGGGGTCGCTCGCCGTCGGCAGCGTGTCGCGGGTCGCCGTGAGCGCGAGCCGCTGCAGGCGCGGGTCGATCGTCGTCTTCACCTTCAGCCCGCCCGCCTCGACGCGCTTCGCGCCGAACTCCTGCGCGAGCTGCTTCGTCGCCCAGCCGAAGAAGTTCGGCTGGGTCAGCCGGCTGTAGAGATGGCCCGGCTTCAGCCCGAGCGGCGCCTTCCGCGCCGCGACGAACTGCGCCTGCGTGATGTCGCCCGCGTCCCGCATCGCCCGCAGCACCTCGTTGCGGCGGGCGAGCGCCCGGTCGGGCCGCAGGAACGGGTCGTAGGTGGACGGCGCCTGCGGCAGCCCGGCGAGGAGCGCCGCCTGCGGCAGGGTCAGCCGCTGCGCCTTCGTCGAGAAGTAGGTCTGCGCGCCGGCCTGCGCGCCGTTCGCGTGGTGCCCGTAGAAGACCTCGTTCAGGTAGCCGGCGAGGATCTGCTGCTTCGTCAGCTTCTGCGCGAGCTTCTCGGAGAGACACGCCTCCCTGATCTTCCGCGCGAACGTCCGCTGCGAGCTGCCGATGTAGAGGTTGCGGACGAGCTCCTGCGTGATCGTCGAGCCGCCCTCGACGATCCGCCCGGCCTTCACGTCGGAGACGGCGGCGCGGAGGATCCCCTGGTAGTCGAGCGGGCCGTGCTGGAAGAAGCGGCGGTCCTCGATCGCGACCGTCGCCTTCGGCAGCCACGGCGACATCTTCCGCAGCTTCAGCGTCTGCCGGTTCGTGCTCGACGGGACGACGCCGAGCAGCGAGCCGTGCCGGTCGAAGAGGAACGAGTTCTCGCCGAGCGAGATCGGCCGCAGGTCGTTGAGGCTGCACGAGCCCAGGAGCACCGAGCGGCCGGTGAACGCCGCCGCGGCGAGCACCCCGGCGACCACGAGGAAGAACGCGAGCGCCCCCGACGCGAACCACGCCCGGCGGTGCCCGTGCGGGCGCCGCCGCAGCCGCGCCTGGCGCACCGCCAGCAGCTGCTCCAGCCCCCGGACGTCGCCGTCGCCGCGGCGCCCCGGCCCGGGCCGTCTCCCGTTTCGCCCCCGCTGTGCCAACGCGGGCGGATTCTGCTCGCGGGGACCGTTCCGGAAACCGCCCGCCATCGGGGGTTTTCCGTATGCCGCCCGCTCCCGGCGCGGCGAGACTGGAGCATGGTCGCGCCCCTCAGCCTCTCCGTCCTCTGGTCGGAGCGCGCGGACGACGTCGTCGCCGGCCGGCTCGACCTCGACGAGGAGCGTCTCGTCCTCCACGGCGGCTCGCGGGACGTGCCGCGGCGACTCGAGATCGCGCTGACCGAGGTGCGCGACGTCCGCCTCGCCCGGCGCGTCCGGGAGCGGCTCCGCGACCGGACGACGCTCCAGATCGAGCTCGGCGACGGCCGGCTCGTCTCGGTCGCGACGCTCGCCTCGCTCGGTGCGCTGCACGAGCTCGGCGACCGGCTGAGCTCCGCCGCGTCGGGCTAGACGGCCGCGACGACCCGCCGGGCGGCGGCGACGACGGGCTCGAGCACCGCGGCGAGCGGCGCCCCGCCGGCCTCCTCGAGCTCATAGGAGGCGTGCCGGAGCGGATGCCGCGTCTCGATCAGGCGCGACAGGTCGATCGGGGTGCCGGTGACGACGACGTCGCAGTCGCAGCGGTCGATCGTCTGGGCGAGCTCGAGGAGCTGCTCGTCCGAGTAGCCCATCGCCGGCAGCACGGAGCCGACGTGCGGGTAGGTGCGGAAGACGTCGCGGATCGAGCCCGACGCGTACGGCCGCGGGTCGACGAGCTCGGCCGCGCCCGCCTGCCGCGCGGCGACCGTGCCGGCGCCGAAGCTCATGCCGCCGTGCGTCAGCGTCGGCCCGTCCTCGACGACGAGCACGCGCAGGCCATCGAGGCTCGGCCCGTCCTCGAGCGTGACCGGCGAGCGCGCGAAGACGATCTCGGCGCGCGGGTTCGCGAGCCGGACGTCGCGCAGGACGCGCTCGACCGACTCGAGCGGCGCCGCGTCGAGCTTGTTGAGGACGACCGCGTCGGCGAGCCGCAGGTTCGTCTCGCCCGGGTGGTAGCCGAGCTCGTGGCCGGGACGGAGCGGGTCGACGACGCAGATCAGCACGTCGGGCTTGAAGAAGGGGAAGTCGTTGTTGCCGCCGTCCCAGAGGATCACGTCCGCCTCGGCCTCGGCGCGGGCGAGGATCTCGCCGTAGTCGACGCCCGCCCAGACCGTCATGCCGAGCTGCACCGGCAGCTCGTACTCCTCGCGCTCCTCGATCGTCGGATGCGAGGCGTCGATCTCGGCGAGCGTGGCGAAGCGCTGCACCCACATCGCCTCGAGGTCGCCGTACGGCATCGGGTGGCGGACGAGCGCGACGCGCAGTCCCGCGTCGAGGAGGATCCGGCCGACGGCGCGGCTCGTCTGGCTCTTGCCGCAGCCGGTGCGGACGGCCGTGACCGCGACGACCGGCTTCGTCGCCAGCAGCATCGTCGAGCGCGGGCCGAGCAGCCGGAAGTCGGCGCCGGCGGCGAGCGCGACCGACGCCTTGTGCATCACCTCGTCGTGCGGGAGGTCGGAGTAGGCGAGCACGACCTCGTCGACGTCGTGCTCGCGGACGAGCTCGGCGAGCCTGGCCTCGGGGACGATCGGGATCCCGTCCGGGTAGAGCGGCCCGGCGAGCGAGGGCGGGTAGCGCCGCTCGTCGATGCCCGGGATCTGCGCCGCGGTGAAGGCGACGACGCGGGTCTCCCGGTCCTCGCGGAAGACGACGTTGAAGTCGTGGAAGTCGCGGCCGCCCGCGCCCATCACGATCACGTTCGCCATCTCCCGAAGCGTCCGCCGGGCGCGTCGGAGCGGCATCGGGGGAAGGCCGCACGGGCCGTCGGCGGCGGACCGGATGCACCTCCGGGGCGCCGGGCCGAGCATGGAGGCGTGGCGCTCGCGACCGCACCGAAGGACTTCCTCCGCGCCGCCGACCTGACGCCGGAGCTGCTCGGCCGGCTGCTCGACCTCGCCGCCCGGATGGACGCCGAGCCCGACGGCTGGGTCGACGCGCTCCGCGGCCGCTCGGTCGCCCTCTACTTCGCAAAGCCGTCGACGCGGACGCGCGTCTCGTTCCAGGCGGCGGCGGCGCGGCTCGGGATGACGCCGATCATGCTCCGCCCCGACGAGCTGCAGCTCGGCCGCGGCGAGCCGGTCGCCGACACGGCGCGCGCGCTCTCCGCCTACTGCGACGCGATCGTCGTCCGCACCTACGGCGACGACGAGCTCGCGGAGCTGGCCGCGGCCGCGACCGTCCCGGTCGTGAACGCGCTCTCGGACCGACACCACCCGTGCCAGGCGCTCGCCGACCTGCTCACGGTGCGCGAGCGCTTCGGCCGGCTCGACGGGATCCGGCTCGCGTTCGTCGGCGACGGCGGCTCGAACGTCGCGCACTCGCTGCTCGAGGCGGGCGCGCTCGCCGGCATGGAGATCGCGATCGCGGCGCCGTGGCGGCACTCGCCCGACCCCGAGGTCGTCGACCGCGCCCTCGCGATCGCGGCGGAGACGGACGCGCTCGTCGACGTCGTCTCCGACCCGCGCGAGGCGGTCGCCGGCGCGCACGCGGTCTACACCGACGTCTGGGTCTCGATGGGCGAGGACGCCGAGCGCGACGAGCGGCTCGCGACCCTTCGCGACTACCAGGTGGACGAGGAGCTGCTCGCGCTGGCGCGGCCGGACGCGATCTTCCTCCACTGCCTCCCTGCCCATCGCGGCGAGGAGGTCGCGGCCGCGGTGATCGACGGGCCGCGGTCGGCGGTCTGGCGCGAGGCGGCGAACCGGGAGTCGACCGAGGAGGCGCTCCTGTACGCGCTCGTCACCGGCCGCTGGGACGGGTGAGCCCGGCGGACGGCACGCGCCCGCCGGACTCGGTCCCCCTCCCTAGCTGACCGTCAGGTACGGGCTCGAGTAGCCGACGACGGGCGTCCAGATCCGCAGCTTCTGGCCGCGGTGCGCGGAGATCACGCGCGTGAACGTGCCCGTGGCGGACGTCCTGCGGCTGCTGCCGACGTGCACCCAGCGGTGCCCGTTCCAGCGCTGCAGCACGTACGTGCGCTTGCCGCTCCCGGGGCGCACCTGCCCCCAGACGACCGTGCGGGAGCCGCGCCGCGAGACCTGCGCGAGCGGCAGGCCGAAGGCGCGGAACGACGGCTTCTGGGCGCCGTAGCGCGTGAAGAAGCCGCTCTGCCAGCCGCCGATCCCGATCTCGTCCTCCACCATGAAGTGGATCAGGATCGTGACGCGGGCCTGCTGCCAGACGCGGAGCGCCGCCTCGCCGACGTAGCGAGCCTGCAGCGCCTTCGAGACGCCGAAGATCCGGTCGGGCGGGTTCGTCTGGTAGCCGTACTCGGTCAGCCAGATCGGCTTGTAGCCGAAGTACCGCGTCACGTCGGAGCGCAGCTGCGGCAGCCGCGCCATCGTCAGCGTCCGGCACCAGGAGCACGGGTCGCGATACGGCGTCTCGCGCGGGGAGCCCGGGTACGGGTTCTGCGCGTAGGCGTCGAGCTTCGCGTGCCAGCGGTGCATCCCGGCCATGAACGCGAGCGGCGCCATCCCGCTCGGGCTCCTGCGCGGCGAGGTGACCCCGCCGGCGACCTTGTTCGCGCGGCTCGCCTGGTGGAGCAGCGCGTGCGCCGGGTTGAGCAGGCGGCGGACGTAGAGCTTCGGCGAGACCGGCCACGAGAACCTGCGCGCGTTCGGCTCGTTCCAGACCGTCCAGAGGTGGACCCACGGGAACCGCTTCGAGGCGGCGTAGGCGAAGTTGCCGAACCCCGACTTCGGCAGCCAGTTCGCGGGATGCCCGCCGTTCGCCCAGCGGGGCGAGCCCCAGATCGTGACGAGCGCCGGGATGTGGCGCTCGTGGAGGCCCTTCAGCGCCAGCTCGTAGGCGTTCCAGCGGTAGTGGGTGTCGTACGGGTCGCGCGCGTTCGCGGGCTTCGTGGGCGCGATCTCGTCCCAGCGGAGCGTGACGCGGACCATCTTCACGCCGAGCTTCTGCAGGGTGTCGAGCCGCTGCTGGAGCGTGCCCGGCCCGTACATGAGCCAGGCGTCGTCCTGCACGCCGAAGCGCGCGTAGTGCGATGCGGAGGCGGGCGCGGCGGCGGCGAGTGCCGCCACGGCGGCCGCGAGAACGGTGATGATTCCTAGGCGATGCAGCATGGGGGCCACCGTAACGGCGGCCCCGTTTGCTGCGTGTAAGTGTTGCCCTGACTACTCGAGAACGGTAATTCCGCGCTGGGCGCAGAGCTCGCGCAGGATCCGCGGCCAGACGCTGACGCTCACCTCGCCGAGGTGCGCCTTGCGCAGGAGCAGCATCATCGTCCGGCTCTGGCCGATCCCGCCGCCGACCGAGAGCGGCACGCGGTCCTCGACGATCGCGCGGTGGTACGGCAGCTCGAGGAAGTCGAGCTGGCCGGAGAGCTCGAGCTGGCTGCGCAGCGACTCCTTCGTCACCCGGATCCCCATCGACGACAGCTCGTGCCGGCGCCGCGTGACCGGGTTCCAGACGAGGATGTCGCCGTTCAGCGTCCAGTCGTCGTAGTCGGCCGCGCGCAGCTCGTGCGGCAGCCCGTCGGCGAGCGGCCAGCCGATCCCCTGGATGAAGACGGCCGGGTGCTCCTGCAGGAGCCGCGTCTCGCGCTCCTTGCGGGGCAGGTCGGGGAACTCGGCGAGGACGTCCTCGGCGCGGATCACCTCGATCTCGTCGGGCAGCAGCGTGAAGCGCGGGTCGGCGAGCGCCGGCCAGCGCTGGTGCAGCATCGTCTCGGCCTCCTTGAGCACCGACCAGATCGCCTTGACGACGTTGTGCAGGTACGTGAGCGTCCGCTGCTCGGGCAGGATCGCCCGCTCCCAGTCCCACTGGTCGACGTAGGCCGAGTGGTCGTGGTCGAGGAAGTAGTCCTTGCGGACGGCGCGCATGTCGGTGAGGAGCCCCTCGCCGGGCCTCATCCCGAACTGGGCGAGCGCGAGGCGCTTCCACTTCGTCGCCGCCTGGACGACCTCGGCGTCGATCGGGTGCAGGTCGCGGTCGTTCGCGACGTGGAACGAGACCGGCGTGCGGGAGCCGTCGCGGTCGAGGTAGTCGTTGACGCCGCTCTCGCGGTCGACGATCAGCGGCACCTGGACGAGCGTCAGGTTGAGCTTCTCGCACAGGCGGTCCTCGATCAGCCGCTTGGCGGCGTAGAGGGCGCGCATCGTCTCCTTGTGGTCGAGCAGCTGCCGGTAGTCGCCCGGCAGGACGTGGGCGAGCTCGTCGTAGCTGCCGATCCCGGGGCCGGCGAGGTCGCGCTCCTTGAGGCTGGTCATGGGTTCTCCGTTCGCTGGGTCAGGCGGCCTCGACGTGCTCGAGCACCGGCACGAGCCGGCGGGCGCGCTCGAAGAGGCCGGGCTCGAGCCAGTGGGCCGCGGGCGAGGTGACGACGAGCGCCTCGCCGGCGGGGAAGCCCGCGAGCGCGTCGCCGAGGGACTGGAGCGGGTCGTCGGAGCCGAGCCGGCCCTGCGCGTGGAGCCCGCGGCGGCGGAGTCCGGCGAGGACGGCGTCGAGCCGCGCCTGCGCCTCGCGGGTCTCGGCATCCTCGTCGCCGGCGAGGTAGTGGAGCGGCGAGGCGAGGACGGGCGCGACGACGAGCACCTCGGCCCGGCGGCCGGCGATGCGGGCGGCGACCGTGTCGCAGAGGCGCTCGCCGGGGCAGCTCGCGTCTGCGAGCACGAGCAGGCGCTCGCGCTCCGGTGCGGCGGCGGGCTCCACGTTCGCGCGCATCCGCGGGAAGAGGAGCGAGAGCCCGGCGGCGAGCGCGGCGCCGAGCGCGGCGACGACGGCGAGCCCGATCCAGCCGACGAGCGGCGGGTGCGTGACGAAGCCGGCGACGAGCGCGAGGATCGCCACGTAGACGAGCACGGGCGCGGCGATCGCGAGGGCGGCGGTTCTGCTGGCACGCACGGCGGCACCTCCTCTGGACGGGCTGCCCCCATCGTCCGTCGGCCCCGGCGTCCGCTCATCGGCGGCGCTCCCGATTCCCGGTTCGGCGAAGTACGCAGGCCCGCGACCTGTCCCTTCGAGCCATGTCGGGTGTCAGACACCTGACATGTCCGGAAAGGACGGTGGCCGGCTCAGACCGCGAGCAGCAGCCGCGCCGCGAGCGCGAGGAGCGCGACCGCGAGCGCGCGCTCGATGTGGTGCCCGCCGAGCCGGCGCGAGGCGCGCGCGCCGAGCTGGGCGCCGGCCACGACGCCGAGCGAGAGCGCCGCCGCGCGGCGCAGGCCGTGGCCCCCGGCGAAGCTGCCCGCGATCGCGTGCGTCACCGTTCCCGTCCCGGCCATCCACGCGAGGACGAAGTGCGAGGTCGCGGTCGCGATGTGCGTCGGGAAGCCGAGCGCGCGGACGAGGAGCGGCACGTGGATCACGCCGCCGCCGATCCCGAGGAAGCTCGAGACGAAGCCGACCCCGAGCGAGTAGAGCGCGCCCTGCCAGACCGGCACGTCGTACTCGTGCAGGAGCCCGTCGCGGTCGACGAGCATCCGCCGGTGCACGCCCCGCCGCGCCGGCCGCGGCCGCCAGCGCCCGCCGACGAACAGCCAGAGCGCGAGCAGCGCGAGGACGCCGCCCATCAGCCCGTCGAACAGCTGCCGCGAGACGGCGCCGGAGAGCAGCGCCCCCGCGACCGCGCCCGGCAGCGTCGCGGCCGCGAACACGATCCCGCTCCGCACGTCGACGCGTCGCTGGTGCAGGTAGGCGGCGGTGCCGGACGCCGCGTTGAAGAAGACGGCGGTCAGGCTGATCGCCGTGATCGTCTGCGCCGTCTCGTGCGGGTAGAGCAGGAGCAGCACCGGCGTGAGCACGAACCCGCCCCCGGCGCCGACGATCGTGCCGAAGGCGCCGACGCCGACGCCGAGCGCGACGAGCAGCACCGCCGTCGTCAGGTCCCAGGACACCGACCGATTTAACCCGCGCGCAATGACGGGCGGCGCGACAATCCGGTCAATGCAGACCGTGCTCGTGGTCGACGACGAGGCGATCGTCCGCGACGTCGTCGTCCGCTACCTGAAGCGGGACGGCTATCGAACCCTCGAGGCGGCCGACGGCGAGGAGGCGCTCCGCCTGCTCGAGGACGAGTCGCCGGCGCTCGTCGTGCTCGACGTGATGCTGCCGCGCACGGACGGCCTCGAGGTCTGCCGCCGCATCCGCGCCACCTCGGATCTGCCGATCATCATGCTCACCGCCCGGGGCGAGGAGGCCGACCGCATCGTCGGGCTGGAGCTCGGCGCCGACGACTACGTGACGAAGCCGTTCAGCCCGCGCGAGCTCGCCGTCCGCGTCCGCAACCTGCTCAAGCGCGCCGCCGCCACGCCGCCGCTCGGCGCGAGCCTCGCGTTCGGCGACGTCGAGCTCGACGCCGACGCGCGCGAGGTGCGCAAGGGCGGCGTCCCGCTGAAGCTGACGCTCAAGGAGTTCGACCTGCTCTGGTTCCTCGCCGCGCATCCGCGCCGCGTCTTCAGCCGCGACCAGCTGATGGAGTCCGTCTGGGGCTATGCGAGCGCGCTCGACACGGGCACGGTCACCGTCCACGTGCGCCGGCTGCGGGAGAAGGTCGAGGACGACCCGTCGCGGCCGCGGCATCTCGAGACGGTCTGGGGCGCCGGCTACCGGTTCACGCCGTGACCGGGTTCGCGACCGCGATCGCGCTCGCGGCGCTCGGCGCCGGCCTGCTGGCCGCGCTCGCGCTGCGGCTGCTTCCGACCGTCCGCCTCCAGCTCGCGGCGCTCGCCCTGTTCGCGGGCGTGCTGCCGCTCGGCGCGGTGATCGTGGCCGGGCTCGCCCGCTTCCACATGGGCGCGGACGTCCAGATCCTGGAGGTCTCGGCGGCGGCCGCGCTCGCCGCGGTGCTGGCCGCGCTCGTCGTCGCCGAGCTCGTCGCCCGCCGGATCCGCGCGCTCGAGCGCGCCGCCGGGACGCTCGCCGCGGGCGAGCTCTCGGCCCGCGCGCCCGCCGCCGGCCCGCGCGAGCTGGCGCGCCTCGGCGAGTCGTTCAACGAGATGGCGGCGTCGGTCGAGCAGCTCTTCGACGCGCGCCGCCAGCTCGTCGCGTGGGCGAGCCACGACCTGCGGACGCCGCTCGCCTCGATCCAGGCGATGCTCGAGGCGATCGAGGACGGTCTGGTCGAGCCGGCCGAGTACCTGCCGGACCTGCGCGCCCAGACGCGCGCGCTCTCGCGGCTCGTCGACGACCTGTTCGAGCTGTCGGCGATCGACGCGGGCGCGCTGACGCTCGAGCTGCGCGACACGCCGCTCGCGGCGGTGCTCGAGTCGTGCGTCAGTGGCCTGCAGGCGGAGGCGGCGGCGCGGGCGGTGACGCTGGAGGCGCGCGTCGAGGAGGGCCTGCCGCCGGTGCGCTGCGCGCCGGAGCAGGTCGAGCGGGTCCTGCTCAACCTGCTGACGAACGCGCTCCGGCACACGCCCTCCGACGGGTCGGTCGTCGTGGTCGCCCGGCCGCTCGCAGGCGAGCTCGAGGTCTCGGTCGAGGACACGGGCGTCGGCATCGAGCCGGGCGACGAGGCGCGGATGTTCGACCGCTTCTGGCGCGCCGACCGGGCGCGTTCCCGTTCCGGGGGCGGCGCCGGCCTCGGGCTCGCGATCGCGCGCGGCCTCGTCGAGGCGCAGGGCGGCCGGATCTGGGCGGAGCAGCGTCGCGACGGCGCGGGCGCCCGCGTCGCGTTCACGCTCCCGCTCGCGCCCTGATCGTCTAGCGGGTCTCGAGCGTGAGGACGTGCGCGTCGGTCGAGAACGAGACCTCGCGGACGACGAGCCTGCGGCCGTTCAGTCGCAGCTCCTCGCCGACCTCGGGAAGCCCGTCGAGGGTGAGCCGGCCGGTGGCGATGAGCTCGCCCTCCTCGTACGCGTGGTACACGCAGGTCACCGGTCCCCCCATCCGCAGGAGGCGCAACATACAGATTCCGGGCGACCTGCGCGGTTCAGGTTTCCGCCCGCGAGCCGAAGGGGATGCTCGCCGCGTGACCGCCATCCTCTTCTCCGCCTTCTCGTCGGTGCACGACGTCTTCCACTCGACCGCGTTCGTCGTCGCCCGCAACATGACCATCTTCCTCGCCATCGTCTTCTGGCTCGCGCTCGCGTTCTGGGTGTACAAGGACGCCCGCCGCCGGATCGACGACCCGTGGCTCGTCGGCATCGCCAGCCTGCTCGGGCTGGTGCCGCCGTACATCGGGCCGCTCGTCTACCTGCTCTTCCGTCCGGCGGAGACGCTGGACGACGTGCGCGCGCGCCGCGTCGAGCTCCGCGCGCTCGAGGAGCACCTGAAGCGCTCGCGCCCGGCCTGCCCGGTCTGCTCGACGCACGTCGAGTCGGACTATCTCGTCTGCCCGGTCTGCACGACCCCGCTGCGGCAGGCGTGCCGGCACTGCGACGCGCCGCTGGAGCCGCTCTGGCAGATGTGCCCGTACTGCGCGCACGCGGTCTCGCCGGCCGACCTGGACGTGGACGCCGCCCTGACGGCGGAGGCCCACGCGCTGGCGACCGACCCGGCCCCGAACGGCCACGCCCGCCTCGGCGAGCCGCGCGGCGCCGAGACCTAGAGCGAAGCCGACGCGGGGACTCGAACCCCGGACCCCATCATTACGAGTGATGTGCTCTACCAGCTGAGCTACGTCGGCCCGGTTCTCCTGAACCGCGGGACAGTCTAGCCTGCCTCGGCGCCCGTCCTCCGCTCCCCGCGCACGACCCAGCGGGCGAAGCGGACGAGCAGCACGCGGCTCGCCCGCACGCGCAGGATCGCGAGCAGCGCACCGAACGCAGCCGGCCCTGCGACGACCCCGGCCCACCAGCCGACCGTCTTCGCGAATCCGAAGCCGAACTCGAGCGCGACCGCGAGGAGGATCGCGACGACCGCGATGCTCTCCTCGTCGAGGAGCTCGCCGAGCGCGCTCGGGCGATCCGGCTCTCCACTCATGCTGGCTGGAGCGTCCCGGCGAACACCTGCCACGCGAGCGCCGACTTCGCGAACAGGCTGAGCAGCATGTAGACGCGCTCCCCGTACAGATACTCGCGCCAGCGGCCGACCTTCCGGTACTGCAGCGCCATGTTGACGGCGAAGACGTCGAAGAAGACGAAGAGCGACGCGAAGATCCCGTACACGAAGCCCGGCGGGCCGGAGCTGCCGGCGAGGTAGACGGCGACCGCGATCCACGGCGCCGCGCCCGCGAGACAGCCGAACGCGAACGCGGCCCAGTTCGTCCGCGGCGTCGACTGGTTGTGGATCTCCATCAGCCAGCCGAAGAGGATCATCGACGCGTTGACCGCGAAGACGAGCACGAGGCTCGCGACGTCGTAGATGCCGACGAGCATCGCGATCACGACCATCATCAGCGACGACGAGAGCGAGTACTCGAGCCAGCGCGCGTGGTTGATGCCGCGGCGGAGGTTGCGCTCGTACCAGCCGTGCAGCCAGGGCGAGGCGAGCGCCGCGTGCGCGACCGCCGAGAGGAGCAGGAACGCGGCGACGAGCGGGCCGATCCGCAGCCGCACCAGCTCGTCGCGGACGCCGACGAGGCGGCCGGTCGTCGCGTCCATGCGCAGGAACGAGCTCGTCACCGGCAGCGAGAAGTCGCTCGAGAGCGCGAGGATCGCCGCCGCCTGCGCGAGGTGGAGCAGGGCGAGGACGGCGTTGAAGCGGCGCAACGCCCCGAGGCGGACACGGATCGAGTGTGCGGCTGCGACGGTCGTGCTCAGGTCTTCGTCCGGTCGCGGACTCGGCGCATCCGGGACGACCCGCAGACGGCCGCAAGGTTGCAAGCGGGCCTCGCGCGGCGAGTACGCTCCGCTCATGTCCTCCGAAGCCGGCCGCGGCGTGCCGCGGGAGCTCTCGCGCGACGAGATCGACGAGTTCCTGCGCGCGCAGCGGATCGCGCGGCTCGGCTGCCACGCCGGCGGCGAGACGTACGTCGTGCCGGTGATCTACGGCTACGACGGCGAGGCGGTCGTCGCAGTGACGATGGAGGGCCGCAAGACCGACATGCTCCGCGCGAACCCGAGCGTCTGCGTCGAGGTGGACGAGTACGACACGGACGGCCGCGGCAGCTGGCGGAGCGTGATCGCGCAGGGCGCCTACGAGGAGCTCTCGGGCGACGCGATCGAGCCCGCGCTCGACCTGCTCCGCGAGCGGTTCACGCGCGCTGCGGGGCGCGCGCCGGAGCGTCGCGCGCTCGGGCCGGGGGTCGTCGTGATGCGCATCCGGCTGGCCGAGGTGACCGGCAGGGCCGTCGAGCGCTGATTTTCCCTGCATGAGCAGGCACTAAGAGTCTGTATGGAAATCGCAAAAATGCGATGTTTGGGAATGGACTCCTGAGCAACGCCGTTCTATAACTCGGAAACGGAAGTCGGAACAGTCGCGGTGAGAGCCCGCGCGCCGGCACCCGAAGCGGCCGCCCCCACAGCGGCCCGACACGAGAAAGGGATCCAACTGAGCGACACGATTCATCTGCACGACCTCTCCCCTGCCGAGCGCCTGCTCGAGGAGGCCGCCGAGCGCGGCTTCGTCGAGGACAAGGAGCTGCAGGCGTTCGCCGACGAGCACGAGCTGACCGAGGAGGATCTGGCCGGCCTGCGCGCCGCGCTCGAGGAGCGCGACGTCGTCGTGCGCGAGGAGTCGCCCGAGGAGAGCCGCCCGGCGGTCACCGCCGCGCACACGGGAACCCTCGATCCGCTCCAGCTGTTCATGGACGCGGCCGGCCGCCACAAGCTGCTGACCGCTGCCGACGAGGTCGCCCTCGCCAAGCGCATCGAGCGCGGCGACGCGGCCGCCAAGGAGCGGATGATCAACTCGAACCTCCGTCTGGTCGTCTCGATCGCGAAGCGCTACCAGGGCCACGACGTCCCGCTGCTGGACCTGATCCAGGAGGGCGTCATCGGCCTCAACCGCGCCGCGGAGAAATTCGACTGGCGCAAGGGCTACAAGTTCTCGACCTACGCGACCTGGTGGATCCGCCAGGCCTGCCAGCGCGCGGTCGCGAACCAGTCGAAGACGATCCGCATCCCGGTGCACGTGCAGGAGCGCCGGATCAAGCTGAACCGGGCGTCCGCGGAGCTGCAGGCGAAGCTCGGCCGCGAGGCCACCGTCGAGGAGCTCGCGCAGGCCACCCGGCTGAAGCTCGAGCACGTCGCGGAGGCGCTCGACGCGGTCGACTCCGTCTCGCTGAACCAGGGCCTCGGCTCGGACGGCGACTCGGAGCTCGGCGACCTGTTCGCCGACGAGACGTCGGCCGATCCCGCCGAGGAGGCGGTCGAGTCGGTGCGCCGCCAGCGCGTGCAGCGCGCCGTCGCCGACCTACCCGAGCGGCAGCGCCGGATCATCGAGCTCCGCTTCGGCTTCGAGGCCGAGCCGGCCTCGCTCGAGACGATCGGCAAGGAGCTCGGCCTGACGCGGGAGCGGGTCCGCCAGCTCGAGAGCGACGCGCTCGCGCGTCTGCAGCTCGCGCTCGGCGACGAGCTCGTCTTCGCCGCCTAGGCGAGAGGTCGACAAACCAGCTGACGGAAGGGCCGGAGCGATCCGGCCCTTCCGTATGCAGCCGGCGCGGGTCTAGTGACCGCCCGCGTAGGCGGGCAGGTTCTTCCCGGCGGTGGCGACGTAGCTGACGCAGTCGCCCTGGTTCTTGAAGACGCCGTACTGCTTCCAGCCGTCCTTCTTGCACTGGTCCTCGCTGGTCGGCCGCGGGTTGACGCGGTAGACGTCGACGGTCAGCGCGCCGCCGTTGTCGCCGTACCAGCCGGCGACGAGCCCGGTCGGGTAGCCGTCCCAGACCAGCAGGCCGAGCGTCCCCGCCGCCGTGAGCGTGGTCGAGTACGTGTGCCCGGCGTTGTAGGCGCCCCAGCCGGGCGCGGCGCCGTTCACGTACAGCTCGCCCCAGTTCGGCCCGATGGCGGGCCAGCCCTGCTGCGGGGCGTTCCAATTCCAGGCGTCGCCGCTGTTGAACGCGGTGTCGACGTACCCGTGGCTGAAGTTGCTCCACACGCCGCAGGAGACGAGGCGGTACTGGCCGGAGGCCGGCAGCGAGAAGCTGCTGCCCGTCATCGACGTCGAGTCGACCGAGACCGAGCCGAGATACTGGTCCGTCGCCGGCGCCGCCCAAGACGAGCAGGCGGCTGTCCCGGCGGCCTGCGCCGGAGCGATGGTCGCGAGCACGACAGCAGCGATCGCTGCACTCGCGACGAGAAGGCGCTTCACGTGGTGTTCCTCCTGTGTCCGCAGATCGGCGAGCAGGAGTCGCTCGCCTCGCACGCACCGTAGGCGCCCGGAAGCGCGACTCACAATCACTCGAATGCGCTATCGAGTCACGATGCTTTTTCGTCGCGCGCTGACCCGCTCGTAGACCGCGAGCGTCCGCTCGGCGACCCGCGGCCAGGCGTAGCGGGCGGATTCCGCGCGGCCGGCGTCGCCCATCCGCGCGCGCCGGCCGGCGTCCGCGAGCAGCTCGCGGAGCGCGGCCGCGAGCGCGGCCGGGTCGCCGGGCGGCACGAGCCGCCCGGCCTCCGGCGGCAGGACCTCGCGGTAGCCGGGGATGTCGCTCGCGACGACCGGGATCCCAGCCGCCATCGCCTCTGCGAGCACGATCCCGAAGCTCTCGCCGCCGAGCGACGGCGCGGCGAGCACGTCCGCCGCCGCGAGCTCGCGCCGGAGCTCGTCGTCGGACACCCGTCCGAGCGCCCGCACCCCGCTCCGACCTTGTAACAGTCTGTTACTTGGCCCGACGAGGACGAGCTCCGCGTCCAGCTGCGTGAACGCTTCGAGCAGCACCGGCAGCCCCTTCCTCGGCTCGTCGCGGCCGACGAACAGGATCCGCCGGCCCGACCCCGAGCGCGGGAGCGCGGACAGCGCCGCGTGGTCGATCCCGTTCGGGACGAGCTCGACCTCGCGGCCGGTGCCGCGGCGCGCGTACCCGGCCGCGGCCGGCGAGACGGCGAGGCAGGCGTCGATCCGGCGGGCCGCGCCGCGGACGACGGGCGCGAAGACCGCGTACCAGAGGAGCGCCCGCCGGTACATGTGGAAGGTGGCGACGACCGGCGTCCGCGCGGCGAGCAGCGCGGTCAGGCAGGCGGCCGGCAGGAACGGCTCGTGCAGGTGGAGCACGTCGTACCCGCGCTCGCGGACAGCCCTCGCCGTCCGACGCGCCGCGGCGGGCGAGAGCGCGACCCGCTGGACGGAGCCGTTGCTCGGGATCGGCACGCTCCGCCCGAGTGCCAGCACCCCCGGCGCAGGCCCGTCGGCGGGCGCGAGGATCTCGGCGTCGACCCCGGCCGCGCGCAGCGCGCCCGCGAGTCCGGCGACGTGGCTCTGCACTCCGCCGGGGACGCTCCACGAGTAGGGGCAGACGAGGCCGACCCGCACCTCGGGAGACTACGAGGTCGTACTAGGGATGCCCGCCGTGGCCGCCGTGACCGCCGCCGGGGTCGCCGCCGTCCCCGTGGTCGCCGCCCTGGCCGTGGTCGTTCCCGGAGGGCGCCGGCGAGGCGAACGCGCCGGTCGGCTGCTGCGTGGTCGTCGCGGGCGGCGCCGAGCTCGAGGACGCCGTGCTGTCCGGGGTCGTCGTCGCGGGCGCCGCGACCGGGGCCGTCACCGGCAGGACGATCGGAGCCGGCTTCGCGACGACCGGCGCCGGGCCGGAGTCGCCGTGCTTGCCGTTCGAGTTGTCGCTCTTGCCGTTCCCGTCTCCGGACCCGGTCGCCGCGGCGGTCGAGCCGGCGCCGGCGTCGTCCTTCTTCGCCTGTCCGGGCGGGGTCGAGCCGGACTGGACCGGCGCGGCCGACTGGGCGCCGCCGTCGCCGGCGTCCTTGCCCTTGCCGTCCCCCTGCGCGGCACCCTGCTGCGGCGCAGAGGAGGGCTGGTCGCGCGCCGGTCCGCCGTCGTCCCGGTGCTGCGATCCGTTCCCGGACCCTCCGCTCTGCCCGGGCGCCGCGGCGGACTGGCCCGCGCCGTCGCCGGCGTCCTTGCCCTTGCCGTTCGCCTGGCCGTTCGCCTGGCCGTCGCCCTGGCCGTTCCCCTTGCCCGCGGCCTGCTGCGGCTGCTGCGCCGGCTGGCTCGCGGGCGCGCTCTGCGGCTGGCCGGCCGGCTGGGCGTCCTGCGGCTCCTGCGCCGGCGGCGAGCTCTGCTGCGGCTGGCTCGCCTGCGGCTGCGGCTTCGGCTCCGACTTCGGCTGCCCCGCCTGCGTCGGCGTCGGCGTCGAGACCGGCGCGGCGTCGGTCGCCGGAACCGCGGGCGCGGCCGTCGCGGCGAGGTCGGTCGAGGCGTCGACGACCCGCTTCGGGCCCTGGCCGCCCCAGACGCCCCTGTGCGCGGCGGGCGTGGTGCGGGAGGCGCGCGGGCCGGCCGGCGCCGTCGCAGCCGTCCCCCCCGACGACGGCTGCGACGGCGACGACACGGACTGCGAGGCGGGAGCGGGGACGGAAGCCTTCGCGTGATGCGACGCCCGGTGCTGGACCGGCGCGGTCGCCGCGACCGTCGTCGCGCTGACCACGGCGACGGTCGCCGCGACCTTGGCTGCGGCGCTGCCGCCGACGAGCAGCGACTTGAGCCCGGCGAGCACGTTGCCGAGGTCGCCGGCGCGGCGGGCGCGCGCCCGCGTCGGCTCCGGCGGCTGCTCGAGCCCCTGCGCGAGCGAGCGCCGGGCGCGGAAGATCAGCGTCTCGACCGCCGCCTGCGAGAGCTCGAGCTCCTCGGCGATCTCGCGGTACGAGAGCCCCTGCCACTCTCGGAGCAGGATCGCGCGGCGCTGGTTCTCGGGCATCTGCTCGAGCACGTCCTGGAGGCCGATCAGCTCGTCGCCGCGCTGCGTCGGCGCCGGCGTCAGCTCCTCGACGAGCTCGAAGTCGGCGGGCGACTCGATCCGGCCGCGCCGCCAGCTCGAGCGCCGCCGCGAGAGGCAGACGTTCTGGGCGATCTTGAACAGCCACGCCGCCTCGACCTCGGGCACCACCCCGCGCTGGAGGCCGCGGAAGGCGTTGAGGAACGTGCTCTGGACGGCGTCCTCGGCCTCCTCGCGCGAGCCGAGCTGGTGCAGGCAGTACGAGAAGACCTGGTTCGCGTAGCGCTCGTAGAGATCGCGCGTCGCGTCCGCCTCGCGTGCGCGGGGAGCCTCGATACCGGAAGCGCGACCTGTGGACGGAACAGCGGCCAAAGCGAACGATTCCCCCCGAGTTGTCTTCGAACCGGCTCCGCCCGAGCCGAGGTCGTATCTTGCGTCAGGATCGGGTGCTTCGCAACCCGCTCGAAAGTGGTATTTCCTGCCGCTTCCGGGAGTCCTGCGCGAGGCCGCTAGGCGGCCGCGAGCTCGCCTCGGAGCCGGATCAGGAGCGCCTCGAGCGCGAGCGGCGCCGACACCTGCAGCTCCTCCGCCTGCCGCCACGCGGCGCGCACGAGCTCGCACGCGCGCTCGGCCGCGTGCAGCCGCTCCCGCGTCGCGTCGGCGCGCAGGTCGGGCAGGCGGTCGACGTGGACGACGGCGCTCTCCGCGCCGACCGCGAGCACGACGAGGTCGCGGTACCACCACTCGAGCTCCTCGAGCACGGCGAGCAGCTCGTCCCGCTCCGCGCCGCGCTGGGCGCGCCGCACCCGCTGCTCCGCCTCGCGCGTCGGCAGCTCGAGCAGCGCGACCTGCTCCTCCTCGCGCGCCTTCGCCTCCGCCCCGCGCTCCCCGATCCCCGCCAGCACCGCGTCCGCGGCGTCCGCCGGCTCGAACTCGGGATCGCGGTAGACGCCGCGCGCGACCTCGAGCAGCGTCTCGCGCCGCCGCGTCGCCGCCGGGTCGAGCAGCCGCGCCGCCCGGTCGAGCCGCCCGCCGGCGACCCGCGCGATCGTCGTCGCCTCCGTCTCGGACAGCTCGGGCGCGCGCTCGCGGATCGCCTCCAGCACCGCCCGCTCGGAGAGCCGCCGGAACGGGACGAGCTGGCAGCGGGAGCGGATCGTGTCCGGCAGCGGGCCGAGCTCCTCGGCGACGAGGACGATCACCGCGTACGACGGCGGCTCCTCGAGGTCCTTGAGCAAGGCGTCGGCGGCGTCCTCGTTCATCGTGTCGGCGCCGAGGACGAGGTAGACGCGGCGGTCGGCCTCGAACGGGCGCATGTGCAGGTCGCGGCGCAGCTCGCGGACGTCGTCGATCCGGATCTGGTCGCCGAGCGGCTCGAGCACGTACAGGTCGGGATGCGAGCCGCGCTCGACGCGGGCCCGGTCGCCGAGCAGCTCGGCGGCGAACCGGCGCGCGAGCTCGCGCTTGCCGACCCCGTTCGGGCCGTGGAAGAGGTACGCGTGGACGGGGCCCTCGGCGAGCGCGGCGGCGAGCAGGCGCTTCGCCTCGTGCTGCTCAGGGACGGTCTCGAAGGCGGTCACGGATCTCCTGCGCGATTGTCTCAGGGTCGCGCGCCCCGTCGACGACGAGGATCCGGTCGGGGAAGCGGCCGGCCAGCTCGCGGTACGCGGCGTCGACGCGCTCCTGCAGTCCGGCGCCCTCGCGCTCGAGCCGGTCGGGCCGGCCGGCGCGCGCGGCGGCCGCCTCCGGGTCGAGCAGGAGCAGCACGGTCGCGTCCGGGAGCAGCCCGCCGGTCACCTCGAGGTTGAGCTGGAGCACCGCGTCGACGCCGAGGCCGCGCGCGATCCCCTGGTAGGCGAGCGACGAGTCGACGTAGCGGTCGCAGACGACGACGGCGCCCCGCTCGAGCGCGGGGCGGATCACCTCCTCGACGTGCTGCGCGCGGGACGCCGCGAAGAGCGCCGCCTCGGCCCACGCGCCCATCTGCGGGCCGTCGAGGACGAGCCGGCGGACGTGCTCGCCGAGCTCGGTGCCGCCCGGCTCGCGGGTCAGCACGACCTCGCGCCCCTCCGCCCGGAGCGCGTCCCGCAGCAGCTCCGCCTGGGTCGACTTGCCCGACCGGTCGGCTCCCTCGAAGGTCACGAACATGGCGGTCTACGATACGGCTCGATGCGGGCGGTCGTCACCGGGGGCGCGGGCTTCATCGGCTCGCACGTCGCCGACGCGCTGCTCGCGCGCGGCGACGAGGTGCACGTCGTCGACAACCTCGCCACCGGCTCGCGCGACAACGTCCCGGACGGGGCGGTACTGCACGAGCTGGACATCCGCGACCCGGCCCTCGCCGAGCTCGTCGCGCGCATCCGGCCGGAGGCGGTCTTCCACCTCGCGGCGCAGGCGGACGTCGGCACCTCGGTCGAGCGGCCCGACTTCGACGCGGACGTGAACGTCGTCGGCACCGTGCGCGTGCTCGAGGCGGCGCGGCGCGCAGGAGCGAAGGTCGTCTTCAGCTCCACCGGCGGCGCGATGTACGGCGAGTGCGTCGAGCCGGCCGACGAGAGCCATCCGCGCGAGCCGCTCTCTCCGTACGGCACGTCGAAGCTCGCCGGCGAGGAGTACCTCGCGACCTGGAACCGGCTGCACGGGATGTCGAACGTCGTCTGCCGGCTCGCGAACGTCTACGGGCCGCGGCAGCTGCCGAGCCTCGAGGGCGGCGTGATCGCGATCTTCCTGAACCGCCTCCGCTCGGGCGAGGAGACGGTGATCTACGGCGACGGCCTGCAGACCCGCGACTTCGTCTTCGTCGGCGACGTCGCCGCCGGCCTGCTCGCGGCGGCCGAGCGCGGCAGCGGCGTCTACAACGTCGGCACCGGCGTCCGCACCTCGGTGCTCGACCTGCACCGGCTCTGCGCCGAGGCGGCCGGCGTCGCGCGCGAGCCGCGGCTCGCCGACCCGCGCGCCGGCGACCTCCGCGACAGCGTCCTCGACGCGGGACGCGCCGGGCGGGAGCTCGGCTGGCGGCCGGCGCGGACGCTCCCCCAGGGTCTCGCCGAGACCTGGGCCTGGGTCGACGCGAGCTCGTAGGAGGAGCCCGGCCGCGTCCGGCGAACCGGGACGGCCGTGGACCACGCCGGCCAGCTCCCGCTCGAACAGCGCCAGTCTCCGTGGCGTCTCGCCGCGCTCGCCGCGACCGCGGTCGCGCTCGTCGAGCTGGCGCTCCTGCTCGCCGTCGCGGGCGTCCGGCTCGCGCCGAGCCTCCACCGCCACGCCTCGAGCCCGGCCGCCGCGGCCGCGACCCCGCCCGTGGTCACCCACGCCGCCACGACGACCGCTGCCGCCGCGACGACGACTCCCGCGCGGCCGCGCGTCCAGCCGCTGCGCCCGCGCTCCCGCGTCTCCGTCCTCGTCCTCAACGGCAACGGGGTCACCCACGCGGCCGCCGACGAGGCGTCGCGTCTCGTCGCGAAGGGCTACCGAGGCGCGAGCTCGGCCGACGCGCCGAGCCACTCGTACGCGCGCTCGCTCGTCCTCTTCGCGCCGGGCTGGCAGCGCGAGGGCCGCCGCCTCGGCCACGACGCGGGCGTAAAGGTCGTCGGCCCGCTCGACGGGATGCGCCCGTCGCAGCTCAAGGGCTCGCAGCTCGTCTTGATCCTCGGGGACAGCTAGGCGCCCAGACGCCGATCGCCTTGTGCCGCGCCTGGTCGAGCAGACCGCACGGCACGCCGACCGTGTAGCGGTCGTACGTCCAGGCCTTCGAGAGCGCGTCGTAGGCGCGCGGCCAGTCCCGGTGGTCGTAGTAGAACTGCCCGAGCTCGTACCAGACCTCTGAGGTCTCCGGCTCGAGCGCGGTCGCGTCCTCGTAGAGCTTCGCCGCCTCGAGCGTGTTCCCGTCGACGTCCTCGAGCGTCGCCCAGGTCAGGAGCGCCTCGGTGTTCAGCGGGTCGTAGGCGTGCGCCGACTTCACGGCGGAGAGCGTGACCGCGGAGGCGAGCGTGCGGTCGGCGAGCCAGGGGGCGGCGAGCGAGTAGACGCCGCCGAGCGCGACGAGGACCGCGGCGAGCGCGAGGATGCGGCGGCCGGCGGGCGCGGCATCGGGCGCCGCCGGACGGCCGAGCAGGAGCCCGGCGACGAGCAGGAACGGCCCGCACGCGGCGAGGTAGAGCCAGTCCCAGTTCGCGACCGCGTGCAGGAAGAAGACGGCGAGCGCGAGCCCGAGCGCCGCGACGGCGGCGGCTTCCTCCCCCGCCCGGGCGCGGGCCGCGCGCACGATCCCGGCGGCGGCCGCCGCGGCCGCGCCGAGGTAGAGCAGGAGGCCGACGATCCCGAGCTCGCCGAGGAAGCGGAGCGGCACGTTGTGCGGGTCGTCGGTCGTGACGAGCCCGCTGTCGCGCAGCCGCAGGTCGGTGAGGTGGAAGGTGCCGGCGCCCGTGCCGAGCAGCGGGTGGCCCGTGAACGCGCTCCATTCCTCCCGCCACCAGCGCCAGCGGTTCGACGAGTTCAGGCTGGCGACGCGCGCGCTCTCGGAGCCGATCTGGCTCGAGACCGGGTTCGCGAAGCTGTGCCAGAGGCGCTGCGCGAAGACGGCCGCGAGCACGACGAGGACGACGGCCGCGCCGGCGGCGGCGAGCCCGGCCCAGCGCTCGACGCGCCGCCGCGTCGCCGGGGACGGGTCGAGGCGGGCGAGCCTGGCCGCTGCGAGCGCGACGAGCGCGGCCGCGACGACGACGATCGCCGCGAAGACGCCGCCGTCGAGCGCCCGCGTCCCGTGCGGCTCGCCGTCCGAGCTGATCCCCGGCAGCGCGAGCGCCGCGCCGAAGACCGCGACCGCCGCGCCGGCGCCGAGGCCGGCCGCGACGAGCCGCTCGACGCGGTCGCGCCCGACCGGGATCCCGGCGACGCCCGCGAGCACGGCGAGCGCGACGCCGTAGCGCGAGTAGGTGAGGAGCGCGACGAGGACGGCCGCGTAGAGGAGCACCGTCCCGGCGGCACGCCGCGCGGACGCGAGCCAGAGGGCGACCGGGACGCCGGCCGCGCCGAAGAGCGCGAGCATGTTCCCGTCCCCGAGCGGCGCGCGCAGCCGGGCGATCCGGCCGTAGTCGGGGTAGAGCGCGGGGACGCACTTCGCGAGCAGCGCCCAGCCGTAGAGCGCCGCCAGCAGCACCGCCGCGGCGCGCGCCCCCGCGAGCGCGGGCTGCGGCAGCCAGGCGCCGAGCGCGATCCCGGCGGCGGCGAAGGCGACGTAGACGAGCGTCTGGTTCGTCGTCCGCCAGGAGGCGTCCGGCGAGAGCGACCAGAGCGTCGAGAGGCCCATCCAGACGGCGAGCCCGGCGAGGCAGCCGGCGAAGACGCGGCCGGCGCGGTCGAGCGAGACGGCGGGCGCGAGGCCGGCGAGCGCGGCCGCGAGCGGGAGCGCCGCCGCCGCCAGCGCGAGCGCGCCGATCCAGACGAGCCGCCCCGAGTCGGGGCCGTCGGCGAGGAAGAGCGCGCAGAAGACGGCGGCTGCGGCGGCGGTCGCTGCGACGCGAACCGAGGAACTCGCCCGTTCCCTCGCGGCGGCCACGGGCGGTGACGCTAGCATCGGTGACGACCGCCGGACGCCCCGCTCACAAACGGTTTACATCGGCCTAATCGCGCGATGACGGCCGGCCGTGAGACTGGGGTGAACGTCCCGCCGGGACAGGTTTGGCGCGCGTCGGCGCGATGCATGACGGGAGGGGTGGAGACGATAGGACGGAACACCACAAGCGCAATGAGGTTCGTCCTCGTGGCGCTCGTCTCGTCCCTCGCGCTCCTCGCAGCGGCCGGCGCCGCGTCGGCGTCCTCGGCCTCGCCGGCCGAAGCCAACTCCCACTGCTGGAACGACGTCATCAACGACTGGATCCAGCACGAGCCGAACATCGTCGGCACGTATCCGTACGCGTGCTACACGCAGGCGATCCAGCACCTCGACCAGTACCGGGACATCAAGGGCTACTCGAACGCGCCGGAGGACATCCGCCGCGCCCTCTACGCCGCGATCCACAACAACACCGGCGGCTCCGGGCCGACCGACAGCTCCGGCGGGGGCGGCCCGTCGTCGGGCGGCGGCCCCGGCGGCTCGAACGACGGCGGCGGCTCGCCGCCCGCCTCGAGCAAGGGCGGCCCGATCACGCAGCTCTTCAACTCGCTCGGCCCGGGCGACGCCCAGTCGGTGCCGCTGCCGCTGCTCGTGCTCGGCGGGCTCGCCGTCCTGCTGATGCTCGCGGCGGCCGGAACCTGGCTCGCCAGGCGGCTTCAGACCCGCCGGATGACCCCGTCGCCGGCGCCCGCGCGCAGGCGCTGAGCTTCCGTCCGACCCCGGGTCTAACCTCCGGTCCCCCTGTCGGCCGCGGGTCGTCGGGGCAGTCTGTCGGATGGGGCGTCGAAGCTAGAGTTCGGGAGGGGAAGGAATGGCGAGCGTCGAGCAGGTCACGAGCACCGATCAGGCGACCGACGAGGTCGTGAACACGGTCGTGGAGGAGAAGGCGCGGCTCGGTGTTCGCCGCTTCTTCACCATCCCCGGCCGCGACCCGTTCGACGAGATCGAGTGGGAGACGCGCGACGCGCTCAACCCGGGCCGCAACGGCCCGGCGTTCGAGCAGCGCGGCGTCGAGTTCCCGAAGTTCTGGTCGCAGACGGCGACGAACATCGTCGCGCAGAAGTACTTCAGAGGCCGGCTCAGCTCGCCGGAGCGCGAGTCGAGCGTCAAGCAGATGGTCGGCCGCGTCGTCGACACGGCCGTCGCCTGGGGCCGCCAGGGCGGCTACTTCGCCGACGAGGAGGAGGCGGAGACGTTCGAGGCCGAGCTGAAGGCGATCCTCGTCAACCAGTACGCCTCGTTCAACAGCCCCGTCTGGTTCAACGTCGGCTTCGAGGAGAAGCCGCAGTGCTCGGCGTGCTTCATCCTCTCGATCGACGACTCGATGGAGGCGATCCTCGACTGGATCCGCCGCGAGGGCGTCATCTTCCGCGGCGGCTCCGGCTCGGGCGTCAACCTCTCGAAGCTCCGCTCCTCGAAGGAGCAGCTCTCGAAGGGCGGCCACGCCTCCGGCCCGGTGTCGTTCATGCGCGGCGCCGACGCGTCCGCCGGCACGATCAAGTCGGGCGGCAAGACGCGGCGGGCCGCGAAGATGGTCGTCCTCGACGTCGACCACCCGGACATCGAGGAGTTCATCTGGTGCAAGGCGAAGGAGGAGCGCAAGGCGCGCGTCCTCGAGCAGGCCGGCTACGACATGTCGCTCGACTCGCCGGACTGGGCGTCGATCCAGTACCAGAACGCGAACAACTCGGTCCGCGTCTCCGACACGTTCATGGAGGCGGCGACGAACGGCGAGGAGTTCAACCTCGTCGCCCGCACCGACGGCACCGTCCTCGAGACGGTCGACGCGAAGGAGCTGCTGCGCCAGATCGCGCACGCGGCGTGGGAGTGCGCCGACCCGGGCGTCCAGTACGACACGACGATCAACGCGTGGCACACGCTGCCGAACACGAGCCGGATCAACGCGTCGAACCCGTGCTCGGAGTACATGTCGATCGACGACTCGGCGTGCAACCTCGCCTCGCTCAACCTGATGAAGTTCCGGCGCGAGGACGGCGAGTTCGACGTCGAGGCGTTCGAGCACGCGTGCGACGTCGTCTTCCTGGCGCAGGAGATCCTCGTCGGCTACTCGTCGTATCCGACGCCCGAGATCGAGCGCAACGCGAAGCGGTTCCGCCAGCTCGGCCTCGGCTACGCGAACCTCGGCGCGCTGCTGATGGCGCGCGGCCTGCCGTACGACTCGGACGAGGGCCGGGCGTACGCGGCGGCGATCACGGCGCTGATGACGGGCCGCGCCTACCGCAAGTCCGCCGAGATCGCGGGCCGGATGGGGCCGTTCGACGGCTACGCGGTCAACCGGGCGCCGATGATCAGCGTGATGGCGAAGCACCGCGCCGCCGTCGGCAACATCCAGCACTCCGACTCGGTGCCGTCCGACCTGCTGACCGCGTGCCGGAAGGCGTGGGACGACGTGCTCAACCTCGGCGAGGTGCACGGCTACCGGAACGCGCAGGCGACGGTGCTCGCGCCGACCGGGACGATCAGCTTCATGATGGACTGCGACACGACCGGCGTGGAGCCCGACTTCTCGCTCGTGAAGTCGAAGAAGCTGGTCGGCGGCGGCGAGATCACGATCGTGAACAAGACGGTGCCGATGGCGCTCGAGCGGCTCGGCTACGCGCCGCGCGAGGTCGAGGAGATCGTCGCGTTCGTCGACGAGCGCAACAGCATGGTCGGCGCCCCGAACGTGAAGGGCGAGCACCTGCCGGTGTTCGACTGCGCGGTCGGGGAGCGGGCGATCCACTACCTCGGCCACGTGAAGATGATGGGCGCCGTCCAGCCGTTCATCTCGGGCGCGATCTCGAAGACGGTGAACCTGCCCGAGGAGGCGACGGTCGACGACGTCGCGAACCTGTACGTCGACGCGTGGAAGCTCGGCGTCAAGGCGATCGCGATCTACCGCGACAACTGCAAGGTGGCGCAGCCGCTGTCGAGCTCCGGCAAGGACGGGCAGACCGCGGTCGCGACGCCGCCGGTGCACGTGCACGAGCGGAAGCGGCTGCCGGACGACCGCAACGAGATCGGCCGCAAGTTCCGGGTCGGCGACCACGAGGGCTACATCCACGTCGGGCTCTACGACGACGGCAGCCCGGGCGACATCTTCGTCGACATCGCGAAGGACGGTACGACGATGGCCGGCCTGATGAACTCGCTCTGCCTCGCGGTCTCGATGGGCCTCCAGTACGGCGTGCCGCCGGAGGTGTACGTATCGAAGCTGAGCCACCTCCGCTTCGAGCCGTCCGGGATGACGAACGACGCCGACATCCGCGTCGCGAAGTCGATCGTCGACTACATCTTCCGCTGGTTCGGCAAGACGTTCCTGACGCCGGAGCAGCAGGAGGAGGCGGGGATCCTGTCGCCCGAGGTGAAGGCGCGGCTGGCGGAGCGCTACAACGGCGGCGGCGAGACCGCCCCGGCGGAGCCCGGCGAGGCGCCGCCGCCCGGCCAGACGGCGCTCTTCAACAGCTGGGAGGACGCCGTCGAGTGCGCCAGGTGCGGCGGGCGGATGGTCCGCACCGGCAGCTGCTACACGTGCCGCGACTGCGGGACGAACACCGGCTGCAGCTAGCCGGCGGCGGAAAGCCGTCGCAAGAGCAGTTCGCCGGGCCCCGGAGACGGGGCCCGGCCCCCTGCCGGGGTCAGAGTCCGGAGATGCCGCCGAGGAGGCCGCCGACTACGAGGACGGCGATACCGAGGACGATCAGCTGGAAGCCCAGGGGCTGGCCCTTGAGGGCATCTGCGAGCTTCTGCAGAGCCGAAAGGTCCTCCGCCAGGCCGAGCGCCTCCGTTTCCACCTCACGCTTCGCCGCCTCCGCGCGCAGCTTTCGACTTCGATCGCTCAGCGAGACCCAGAGACCGGCGAGAATCATCAGGACTCCGAGACCGATCACCACGAGTGCCGCGATTGCCATCGTCTGCCCTCCTCGTCAGTGGATGCAGTACCCGCGGCGCTCGAGGAACTCCCGGCACAGCGAGTCTGCGTCCTGTACGTACTGCGCGCTGAACGCGTGACTGCCGCGCTCGCGCGAACCGCCGACCACGAGCCCGACGAGCCGGTCGCCCGACTCGATCACAGCGCTGCCCGAGTCTCCCTGCACCGCCGTCCCGGACGGCAGCATCAGCCAGCTGTCGCGCCACACCCGCCGACCGCTTCCGAACTCCCGCATCGACGCGATCACCTCGACCGAAACTTCGCCGGACGGGCCTCCGAGCATCGTCACAGGTAGAGGAACGGGAAGCGCAGGGGGCAACGGCACGGCCCGCAGCGCAGGCCAGCCGCGACTCCCCGCGGTCTCGACCACAGCTGCATCCCAGCCAGCGACGCCCGGCGTCTCGATCGGGTCGGACGCGTAGGCGACAGTGCCGATCGGAGCCCATTCGACCCGCCTGCCCCAGAGACGCGTTCGACCCAACTCGACGACGCCGCCTGTGTTCCCGGCGACGTGGCCCGCGGTCAGGAAGCCGTAGCGTCCCGACCGTGAGCGCACGACGCAGCAGGCCGTGCCTCGTTCGCGCGTCTGGCCCGACCGGACGACGCGGGCCCTGGGGAGAAGCGCCGTCACGGAAGACAGCGGTTCGGGAGGGCCGAGAGGGAGGACGACCGCGTCGTCCGGCAGCTGCCAGCGTCCGAGTGCCGACGCGACGAGTTCGTCCTCGGAGATCGAGATCAGATGCGGCTCCTCGAGGCCGCGGCGGGACGCCTTGTGATGGCCGTAGGCTTCCTCGCGAAGCCGATCGACGTCACCGTGGTCGACGACGAGCAGCGCTCGCGCGCCAGCAGCGAGGCCGTAGCCCCATACGCGAACCTGTCCTGCCGGCCGGTCGCGCTCCGCACCGTCGCCCGACCAGCTCTCTCGCTCCAACGCGAAGAGCAAACCGGCATGGAATATCCACTCGGCGTGCGCGCTCTCGGTCCAGTCCCGCACCGGGCGAGCCTTTCAGCGCCGATGACCTGTGTCAATAGTCACGATTCTGTGACGATCGAACACCGGTCAGGTCTTGCGATCACCGCCACGCCCGCACGGACGGGCCGTCGCAAATGGGACACGGCGCCGGGAGTCGGCGATAAGCGCGCTCAGCGAGGCGCCCAGGGCCCGACGCCGCCGATTCGCTCGACGGCGTACCGGACGACGAACCCCGGCCCACGCGGGGCCGGGAACTCCGTATCGGGCGACACGTAGACCTTCGCGAGGCGGTCGAGGAGATCCCACGCCTCGTCGCTCGGGACCACCGTCGCCCGGGCGTGCAGGACGGCGTACGGGTTCAGGAACACGCCCGGCTCCCGCGGTGCGGTGAACGACAGGACGACGCGCGGGTCGCGCTCGATGTTCCGCAGCTTCGCCCAGCGCTGCATGTGGCCGCTGACGAGCTCGTCGCCGTCGAGGCCGATCCAGATCACCGTCACCTGCGGCGTCCCGTCCGCGCTGATCGTGGCGAGGTGCGCCAGTGGGCCCGACTCGATCAGCGCCCGCAGCTCCGCGGGCAGTGCGCTCATGCCCCAACCCCAAGCGCCGGCGACCAGCCGATCGCGGGCGCGATCTCGCGCGCAATCGTCTCCAGCATCCTCGCGTTGTACTCGACCCCGAGCTGGTTCGGCACCGTCAGCAGCACCGTGTCCGCCGCGGCCACCGCGACGTCCTGCGCCAGCTCGGCGGCGATCCGGTCCGGCTCGCCCGTGTACTGGCGCCCGAAGCGCGCGATCCCGCCGTCCAGGTAGCCGACCTGGTCGCCGTCCGACCCGCGGCCGAAGAGCTGCCGGTCGAGATCCGAGACGATCGGCAGGACGCTGCGGCTGACCGAGATCCGCGGCTCCCGCTCGTGGCCCGCCTTCGCCCACGCCTCCCGGAAGAGCTCGATCTGCTCCAGCTGCAGCTGGTCGAACGGCACCTGCGTGTCCTCGAGCAGCAGCGTCGAGCTCATCAGGTTCATCCCCTGCTCGCCCGCCCAGACCGCCGTCTCGCGCGAGCCGGAACCCCACCAGATCCGCTCCGGCAGGCCCGGCGACTGCGGCTGGATCGCGAGCGTCTGCGGCGACGGCGCCCCGCCCGCGTCCGCCTGCACGACGCCGGCGCCGGCGATCGCGGCGCGGAACAGCTCCGTCTTGCGCCGCGCATGCTCGCCGTCCGGGAGGTCGTCCGGCGACGGGTAGCCGAACGCGACCGCGCCCCGGTACGCCGGCTCCGGCGAGCCGCGGCTGATCCCGAGCTGGAGCCGGCCGCCGCCGATCAGGTCGGCCGCCGCCGCGTCCTCGGCCATGTAGAGCGGGTTCTCGTAGCGCATGTCGATCACGGCGGTGCCGATCTCGATCCGGCTCGTCCGGGCGCCGATCGCCGCGAGCAGCGGGAACGGCGACGCGAGCTGCCGCGCGAAGTGGTGGACGCGGACGAACGCGCCGTCGATCCCGAGCTCCTCGGCGGCGACCGCCAGCTCGATCGTCTGCACGTGCGCGTCGCGCGCCGTCTGCGTCTGCGACCACTCCGCCCGCTGCCAGTGGCCGAACGAGAGAAAGCCGATCCGCTTCCGAGCGCTCACGGCCGCATCAAAGCAGCGGCGCGGACCGCGACGCTAGCCGTGCCAGACGGCCGAGTCGATCTCGTACTGGACGCCGGTCCGGGCGAGCGTCGTCTCGGCCTGGCCGTCGATCGCGACCGACGCCAACCGGTCGTGGCGGAACGCGAGCACGTCCACGCCGTCCGGCGACCAGGCCAGCGCGCTCGCGCCGACCCGGGGCGCGTTCTTCGCGAACGGCTTCGTCGTCGTCAGCCGCCGCAAGGCGGCGCCGTCGCTGCCGACCAGCCAGACGTCCGTCGGGTGGCCGCTGCTCTTCCGCGTGAACGCGACCGTCGATCCGTCCGGCGAGAAGAGCGGCGACGAGTCCTCCCCGAGCTTCTTCGGCGGCGTCAGCCGCACGACCTTGCCGCCCGCCGCCGGGACGACGTCGATCGAGCCGTCGGCGGCGGCGAACGCGATCCGGGCCCCGTCCGGCGAGAAGCTCGGCCGGTACTGCGCCGAGTACGGCTCCGGGTTCGCGACGAGCGAGCGCGCGCCGCCGGCCAGGGAGACGATCGCGAGCTCGTTGTGCAGCGTCCCCGCCCGGCCGTTCCCCCACGTCCTCGAGAACGCGAGCGACCTGCCGTCCGGCGAGAAGCGGAGCGCCTGATAGGTCGAGCCGCGCCAGCGGGCCGGCAACGCGAGCACGCGATGCGACCGGCCCGGGACGATCCCCGTCAACTCGATCCCGCGCGGCGAGGCGAAGGCGACCGTCCGGCTGTCCGGCGAGAACGCGAGCGACGTCTCGCGCGAGCCCGCCACGTGCAGCAGCTTCGCCTCGCGGCCGCCGTAGACGCCCGTGTGGAAGAGGTCGAAGCCGTCGCCCGAGTAGCGGACGAACGCGACGCTCGCCCCGCTCGGCGAGATCTGCGCAAGGCGGGCCTGCTTCAGGAAGCGGACGCGCTTCAGCGTCGCCGGGCCGCCGTCCCAGATCGCGGTGCCGCCCTTCTGCACCTCGTACACGGCGACCGCGATCGGCACCTGCGGGCCGGCGCCGCCGCTCGTCGCCGCGGCGGCGGACGCGGGGAGGACGAGCGCCGCCAGCACGACTCCGAGACGCAGGTTCCGGACGATCACGACGCGAACCTAGCGCCCGTCTCTCAGGATGCTGTGAAGAGCGGGTTCGGGATCGATCAGGACGCGGGTCAGCGGACGCGGACGTACGCGACGACGCCGAGATTCCCGCCGCCGCAGCGGGCGGTCACCGCGTAGCGGCCCGCCTTGACGCCGCTGCGCAGATGCCCGGCGAACGAGAACGCGCCGCCGGCGCCGACCTTGCCGCTCAGCGTGCCCTGCCCGTACGCGTGGCCGGGGAACGCCTTCGAGATCGCGACCACCTGGTCGCCCCTCGGGCACATGCCGGCGTTCCCGGACACCGTCACCTTCGCGCCCGCGTGCGCGGTGGCCGGCGACACCTTCAGCGCCGGGTGCGCCGCGACGCCCGACGCGAGCGCGAGTGCGAGCAGGCCCTTCATCGGGGCGCATTGTGGGGACGCGGCGCGCCGAGCGCAACAAGATCGCACTCCGCATCACCGACCCTCGAACGAGTGACGCGAAACCGCTCCGAACCCGCGCTTCGGAAGGAACCGATCCGGGGATGAACCGGGGGCGGCTACTGCCCGATAACGGGATCGATGAGCTCCTGGTCTTCACGCCCGCTCGTGCTGCTCGCCGAGGACGACCCGGACATCCGGCTGCTCGTCGGCACCCTGCTGCGGCGCTGGGGCTACGAGGTGATGGCGGCGGACAGCGGCCGCGACGCGCTCGAGCTCGCGGCGTCGCGGCCGCCCACCCTCGTCATCCTCGACATCGGCATGCCGCCGCCCGACGGGATCGAGGTCACGCGGACGCTCAAGGCCGACCCCGCGCTCCGCCACGTGCCGGTGATCCTGCTCACCGCGCACGCGGGCGAGAGCCGCGCCGAGGAGGGGCTTGCCGCCGGCGCCTCCGGCTACCTGACGAAGCCCTTCCAGAGCCAGGCGCTGCGCAAGGCGATCTGGTCGGTCGTGCCCGCGGCGGTGCCGGAGAACGCGGCGTGAGGCTGCCCTTCCGACGCCGTACCGGTCTCCAGCCGGGCTACCGGGAGCTGCTCGAGCGGCTCCCGGTCGCCGTCTACGTCTCGTCGCTCGACCGCACGAGCCACGCCGTCTACGTCAGCCCGGCGATCGTCGACCTGCTCGGCTACCCGCTCGAGCAGTGGCGCGAGACGCCCGACCTGTTCGAGCGAGCCGTCCATCCGGACGACCGCGAGCGCGTCCTCGCCGCCGTCGCCGAGTCGAAGCGCAGCGGCAGCGGCTACCAGGAGGAGTACCGGATGCTGCGCGCCGACGGCTCCGTCGTCTGGGTGGACGACACCGCGGCCACGGTCGCCGACGCGAACGGACGGCCGAGCTACTGGCAGGGGTTCCTGGTCGACGTCAGCGACCGCAAGGAGGCCGAGCGCCGCTACCGCGTCCTCGTCGAGCAGCTGCCGCTGATCACGTACATCGACTCGCCGCACACCGCCGCCGAGCCGCCGCTCTACCTCAGCCCGCAGATCGAGACGATCCTCGGCTGGCGGCCGGACGAGTGGCTGAGGACGCCCGGCTTCTTCCTCGACCACGTGCACCCCGACGACCGCGACCGCGTCGCCCAGGCGCACGAGCGGGCGCGCCAGACCGGCGAGCCGCTCCACCACGAGTACCGCTTCCAGGCGCGCGACGGACGCACGGTCTGGCTCGAGGACATGCTCACGATCGTCCACGACGACTCCGGCGAGCCGTGGTACAGCCAGGGCTTCGCGGTCGACGTCACCGCGCGCAAGGAGGCGGAGGCCGACCGGGAGCGGCTGCTGCAGCGGCTGCAGCGCCAGAACGAGCGGCTGCGCGAGCTCGACCGGCTCAAGGACGAGTTCATCGCCCTCGTCTCGCACGAGCTGCGCACGCCGCTGACCTCGATCCGCGGCTACCTCGAGCTGCTCGGCGACGGCGACGCGCCGCCCGACGAGCAGAGCTCGTTCCTGCAGGTGATCGAGCGGAACGCCGAGCGGCTGCAGCGGCTCGTCGAGGACCTGCTCCTCGCCGCGCAGGCGGACGCCGACAGCCTCCACCTCGCGATCGAGGACATCGACCTCGCGAAGCTCGCCGTCGACTGCGCGGAGGCGTCGGCCCCGACCGCCTCGGCGCGCGGGATCTCGCTCGCCTGCACCGTTGTCGCGACGCCGACCGTCCGCGGCGACGAGGGCCGGCTCGGCCAGGTCGTCGACAACCTGCTCTCGAACGCGCTCAAGTTCACGCCGCCCGGCGGCGGCGTCCACGTCCGCGTCTCGGAGAGCGCCGGCGCGGCCGTGGTCGAGGTCGCCGACTCCGGGATGGGGATCCCGGAGGGCGAGCAGGCGGAGCTGTTCGGGCGCTTCTTCCGCACGAAGCGCGCCCAGCGGGAGGCGGTCGCGGGCGTCGGCCTCGGCCTCTCGATCGCGAAGGCGCTCGTCGAGGCGCACGGTGGGCGCATCGACTTCACGAGCGCCGAGGGCGAGGGCACGACGTTCCGCGTCCACCTCCCGCTCGCGGCGTCCGCCGCGGCGGAGCCGCTCAGCGGAGCTGCTTGAGCGCGGTCTGAACCTCGGCGAGCGCCTGCTTGGCGAGGCTCTTCGCCGCGGTCATGTCGCCGGACGTCCCCTTCGACGTCGCGTTCGCCAGGTCCTGGCACGCGAGCCGCAGGTGCGACACGGCCTGCTGCTGCTGCGTCGTGTTCGCGCGGGTCGCGAGCTTGCCCTGGACGATGCTCTGGCAGTGCATCAGGACGCCGCCGCCGGCGCTCGCGGCGCCGGTCAGGTCGCCGCTCCGGAGCTTCTGCACGGCCGCCTGCAGCTGTGTCTCGAGCCCCTGGACGCGCATGCGGAAGCTCGTCGTCGACTTCGTCGTCCGGACGCCCGCGACGCCGCCGGCCGCGCCGACGGTCGTCCCCACGGTCGTCCCGGCGGCGTTCGTGCCGCCGCCGCCGCAGCCTGCGAGCGCGACCGACGCTGCGAGCAGCGCGCCCACGCTGATGATCAGGCGTGTCATCGAATCACCCTTCCTGTTGCGTGCTTCCCAGGGTGAACGGCCGAGCCGCCCGATCCGGTGCAGGGGAACCGCTAGCCGTGCAGGAGAACGCGCAGCTTCGCGCGGTAGACGTCCATGTCCGCCTTGCGCCAGTCGCCGTGCGTCTGGTGCGCCCACGGCGCGTAGCGCTCCCGGTGGAACGGGCTCGTGAGGCTCTCGTTGTGGCCGATCACGTTGCGGAGCGCGATGTGGAAGCGGTGCATCAGCCACGCCGTCAGCCGCAGCGACGCGCGCAGCTGGGCGGGATCGTGGAGCACGTCCGCGTCGGACATGCCGACGTGCTCGATCCCGATCGCCGCGTAGTTGAGGCCGACCGTGTGCCGGCACATCACGTTCAGCGGCACGAGCTGGTAGATCGTCCCGTCCCGGTCGATCACGAAGTGCGAGCACGTGCCCGGCAGCTCGCCGAGCTCGGGGTCGGGCGAGTTCGCCGCGAACGTGTTCCAGACCGGCGAGAACGTCGTCGTCACCGTGTAGTGCTCGACGATCACGCGCGGCTTCAGCCGCCACGAGCGGATGCCGTAGTGCTTCTGCGCGTAGGCGGCCATCTCGGCCTTCCGCGCCGCGCCGTACGGGATCGGCTTCCAGACGACGTGCGGCTTCGCGGGCACTGCCAGCGCGAGCGCGAGGACGAACGGGAGCATCGCGGCACGGTAGCCGCGCTTGTCGCGGCCTGCGGCCCGCGGCAGGGATCGTCCTCGATCAGCGGGCGACGCGGTACAGCCGCTCGCCGATCTCCTCGGCGCGCATGCGCTCGAGGAACGACCTCGCGTACGGCCGCCCCGGCTCGGCGAGCAGGACCTCGCCGCCGAGCCGGGGCAGCAGCGCCGCGAGCTGGTCGGCGTTCCGCGACTCGTAGAGCAGGTCGGCGCCGAGGACGAGATCCCACGGCGCCCCGGCGAGCAGCGCGTCCGGCTCGTCCCAGCGCACGCGCTCGACGCGGAGCGCGATCCCGTTCCGCGCCGCGTTCTCGCGCAGCAGCGCCACCGCGTCCTCCGCCCAGTCGGTCGCGAGCACGTCCGCCCCGCCGAGCGCGGCCGCGAGCGACGGCAGGCCGAGCCCGCAGCCGAGCTCGAGCACCCGCGCACCGTGGAGCTCCCGCGCCGCGACGACCTCGGCGAGCGCGACCCCGCTCGGCCACAGCTCCGCCCAGTACGGCAGGAACTCGTCCTCGTCGAACGCCGCCTCGTCGATCAGCTCGTCGGCGCTCGGCGGCCGCCGCAGCGTCACCCGCCGTCCGGCGAGCTCGAAGACCTGCTCGATCAGGAGAGCGGCGCGAAGAGGTCGACGCCGACCCCGTCGGGGTCG